>NZ_CP085154.1:1514936-1817923 GCF_022788695.1 Pseudosulfitobacter sp. DSM 107133 | reverse complement strand
ACATTCCGCAGGACATCGCCTATGAACTGGCCAAGCTGGATCCGGGCGAAGTGTCCACCGCGCTGACCCGCGCAAATGGCGAAACGCTGGTGTTCCTGATGATGTGCGGACGCACGGCCGCCCTGAACGAGAATGCGAGCCGCGAGGATGTTGCGTTGCAACTGCGCCAGCAACGTCTGTCGGGCTATTCCGACAGTCTGCTGGAAGAATTGCGCGCCGACGCCCGCATCAGCCGCGAATGACCCGCGCGCCCGCGCTGCCGGTTGCGATCAGCTGCGGTGAACCTGCGGGGATCGGGCCCGAAATTGCGGCCAAGGCCTGGGCCGCCTTGCGCGGCGACGTGCCGCTGTTCTGGATCGGTGATCCGGCCCACCTGCCCGCCGATGTGCCCTTTGTGACCATTGACGACCCCGCCCAGGCCGCCGCCGCGCTGCCCCGTGGCCTGCCGGTTCTGACCCACAGCTTTGCGGCCCCGAACACCGCAGGCACCGCCAACCCCGCCAATGCCCAAGGGGTGATCGACGTGATCGCGCGCGGTGTGGAACTGGTGCAGTCTGGACAGGCCTCGGCCCTTTGTACCGCCCCTATTCACAAGAAGGCCCTTCAAGACGGCGCAGGCTTTGCCTATCCCGGTCACACCGAATATCTGCAAGCGCTGGCAGGGGCCGACCGCGCTGTGATGATGCTGGCCTCGGAACAATTGCGCGTGGTGCCGACAACCATTCATATCGCCCTGAGTGACGTGCCACAGGCGCTGACCCCCGACCTCCTGCGCGACACCATCCGCATCACCGCTGACGGCCTGCGCAGCCAGTTCGGCATCGCGCACCCCCGCATCGCGGTCGCAGGGCTGAACCCGCACGCAGGTGAAGGCGGCGCAATGGGGCACGAAGAAGTCGACTGGATTGCCAGACTGGTCACCGAGATGGCCGGCGAAGGCTATGACCTGCGCGGCCCCCTGCCCGCCGACACCATGTTCCATGCCACCGCCCGCGCCCGCTATGACGCTGCCGTGTGCATGTATCACGATCAGGCGTTGATCCCGATCAAGACACTGGATTTCGACCGCGGCGTGAACGTAACGTTGGGCCTTCCTTTCATCCGTACCTCGCCTGACCATGGCACGGCATTCGACATCGCAGGCACCGGCGTCGCCAATCCCTCCTCGATGATCGAAGCCCTGCGCATGGCCCACCAGATGGCCACCGCATGAACATTCTTTTGGCGATAAATATCCCCGCCGGAGGCATAAAATCTCTGCCCACCAAGGCCACCGCATGAGCACCATCGACAATCTTCCGCCCCTGCGCGAGGTCATCACCACCCACGAGTTGCGTGCCCGCAAATCGCTGGGACAGAACTTCCTGCTCGACCTGAACCTGACCGCCAAAATCGCGCGACAGGCTGGTGATCTGACAGGCTGCGACGTGTTGGAAATCGGCCCCGGCCCCGGTGGTCTGACACGCGGACTGCTGTCCGAAGGCGCGCGCCGCGTGCTGGCGATCGAAAAAGACCCCCGCTGCATGCCCGCGCTGGCCGAGATAGCCGCCGCCTACCCCGGCCGTTTGCAGGTGATCGAAGGTGACGCGCTGGACATCGACCCGCTTACGCATCTGACACCGCCGATCCGCGTGGCGGCCAACCTGCCCTATAACGTCGGCACCGAACTTCTGGTACGCTGGCTGACCCCCAAGGACTGGCCACCCTACTGGCAATCGCTGACCCTGATGTTCCAGCGCGAGGTGGCGCAGCGCATCGTGGCCGAGCCGGGGTCCAAGGCCTATGGCCGTCTGGCGCTGCTGGCGCAGTGGCGCGCCGATGCACAGATCGTGCTGAACCTGCCCCCCGAGGCCTTCACCCCGCCGCCCAAGGTTTCTTCTGCCGTGGTGCATCTGACAGCGCTGGCCGAACCGCGCTTTCCCGCCGAGGCCGCCGTATTGAACCGTGTTGTCGCCGCCGCCTTCAACCAGCGTCGCAAAATGCTGCGCGCTGCGCTCAAGGGTGTCGCCCCCGACATCGAAGACCGCCTGCACGCCGCAGGCATCAAACCCACCGAGCGGGCCGAACAAGTGTCGCTGGAAGGGTTCTGCGCACTGGCCCGCGCAGTCGCCGCTCCATAGCTCCATCAGGCCCCCTATGACCGTCAAACGCATCGTCGCAAACATCGCAGCCACATCGGTTGACGCAGTCCAACGTTTCTACGCCGAGGTCTTTGACATGCAGGTCGTCATGGATCACGGCTGGATCGCGACCATGGCCACGGGCAACGCCGCGCCCGTCCAGATCAGCATCGCCACCCAGGGTGGGTCGGGCACGGCGGTGCCGGATCTGTCGATCGAGGTCGAGGACGTCGACGCGCTATATGACCGGGTCACTTCGCTGGGCTATGTGATCGAATATCCGCTAACCGATGAACCCTGGGGCGTGCGCCGGTTTTACATGCGCGACCCCACGGGCAAGCTGTTGAACATTCTGTCGCATCCAGACGGTTAAGCCTTGCCGTCGACCCGTTCGGGCCGCGCAATACCAAAACCCGGAACCGACAGCATCCCCAACAAGAAAGGGCCCCGCACCGATGCGAGGCCCTTTTCAATTCCGTAGACCTTTGCCGTTACTCGGCGGCTTCCGGTGTGCTGCCACCATCGCCCTGTGCGCCGGATTCTGCGGCGGGGGCGTCGGTGTCTTTTGGCTTTTCAACGGGTGCCTTGGGCTTGCGGCGTGCGCGCGGCGCCTTGGGCTTGGGCGCGCTTTCGGGTGTTTCCACCAGACCGCTGTCACCTTCGTTTTCGATCACATCGGGCTGTGATTTCGGCTGCACATAGGGCTGCGGATCCTGCCCGCCATCACCGGCAGGAGCTTTGGCTTGCTGTCCGCCGCCACTGTTCGCTTCGCGTTCCTGACGCTCGTTACGCTCGCGGTCACGTTCGGCCTGACGGTCACGCTCGGCCTGGCGCTCGCGGTTCTGGCGTTCCTGCTCTTCGCGCTTGGCATCAATTTCGCGCTGTGCTTCGCTCAGCAGACGCAGATAATGCTCGGCGTGTTGCTGGAAGTTTTCGGTTGCCACGCGGTCACCCGAAAGTTGCGCATCGCGCGCAAGCTGGTTGTATTTGTCGATAATCTGCTGTGGCGTGCCGCGCACCTTGCCTTCGGGGCCAGAGCTGTCGAACACACGGTTGACAACGTTGCCGCCACCCCCGCCATTGTTCGTGCTGCGGTTGCGCGTGTTCTTGGACCGGGACCGGGATCTCGAAGATTTCATGAAATAGCTTAGCCTTGTTATGCCTATCGCTGCAGTTACGGATTGCGCGACATGCGCCTTCATTGTCCGATTAATGCGATGTGTTGGGCTTGACGCCGAGCGGGACCACCAAAAAGGTATCCACCGCTGCAACACCCTTGAATAAACATGCGAATGGCGACGGGACAAGCATTAATTGCCTGGCTGCGTCACTTTTCCACGGTTTGTGCGACTTCACGCCTGCTTTGGCGGTATTCTGGCGCAAATAACACGGTCGCGCCCGTCCAGATCGGGCATACAGATCACCTGTTGCCAGCCCGCTGTATAGAATATCTCGACCACGTCGGCGGCCTGTGTCCAGCCAATTTCGCAGATCAGCCGCCCGCCAGACGCCAGATGCGCAGGCCCCATCGCCGCCAGAACGCGATAGGCTGTCAGCCCGTCGGCCTCGTCGGTCAGAGCCATGCGCGGTTCATGATCCCGCAATTCAGGAGCCACATCATCCATTTCCTCGGCCGCCAGATAGGGCGGGTTCGACACGATCAGATCATAGTGCCCCCGCACATTGCCAAACCAGTCCGACTGGATCACCTCGGCCCGCGCATTGACCTCGTGCAGCACCGCATTGGCGCTGGCCTGCAAACAGGCGGCTTCGCTCAGGTCGGTGCCGGTGCCAACAGCTGTCGTGCGCTCGGCCAGCAGGGTCACCAGAATACAGCCCGAGCCTGTGCCAATGTCCAAAACGCTGGCAAAGGGCTCGGCCAGCGCCGCCTCGATCAGGGTTTCGGTCTCGGGGCGCGGATCCAGAACATCGCTGCTGACCTTGAAACGGCGGCCATAGAAGGCACGTTCTCCGATCAGATGGCTGACCGGAACCCGCACCGCGCGCAGGCTGACCAGCGCCTCATAGCGTTCGGCGATTTCGGGGGCGATGTCTTCGGGGGCAATCAGGGTGACGCGGGCCGCATCCACCTGTGCTGCATGGGCCAGCAACAGCCGCGCATCGCGCGCGGGGTCAGGCACCCCGGCCGCGCGCAGCCGCGCAGTTGCCGCCGCCATCGCCTGAGCGGCGGTCATTGTCCCATCTCGGCCAGCAAACGGGCCTGATCGTCGGCCCGCAGCGCGTCGATCACCTCATCCAGGTCGCCCTGCATCACCGCGTCCAGCTTGTACAGCGTCAGGTTGATCCGGTGGTCGGTCATACGTCCCTGCGGGAAGTTATAAGTGCGAATACGTTCCGAGCGGTCACCTCCGCCTACCTGCGCCGCACGGTCGGCACTGCGTTCGCTGTCGATCCGGTTGCGTTCCATGTCATACAGCCGTGCGCGCAGCACCTGCATGGCCTTGTCGCGGTTGCGGTGTTGCGATTTTTCGGAACTGGTCACGACGATTCCGGTGGGAATATGGGTGATACGCACGGCAGAGTCGGTGGTGTTGACGTGCTGCCCGCCTGCCCCGGACGAGCGCATGGTGTCGATGCGGATGTCGTTCTGGTCGATGTGAATATCCACATCTTCCGCCTCGGGCAGCACCGCCACGGTCGCCGCCGAAGTGTGAATCCGCCCGCCGCTTTCCGTTGTCGGCACCCGCTGGACGCGGTGCACGCCGCTTTCGTATTTCATCCGCGCAAAGACGTTGTCGCCCTTGATGTGAGCTACAACTTCCTTGATCCCGCCCAGCTCGGTTGCCTGTTCCTCGATAATGTCAAAGCCCCAGCCCCGCGCCTCGGCATAGCGCATGTACATCCGCAACAGATCGCCCGCGAACAGCGCGGCCTCGTCACCGCCCGTACCGGGGCGGATTTCCAGCATCGCAGGTTTCGCATCTGCCGCATCACGCGGCAACAGCGCCAGTTGCAACGCAGCCTCTGCATCGGGCAGCGCCGCCTTCAGGCGCGGCAGCTCCTCGCGCGCCAGATCGGCCATTTCGGGATCATCCAGCATCTCGCGGGCATCATTCATGTCGCTATGCAACTGGCGATACAGCGCAATCTGTTCGACCACAGGGCGCAAATCGGAATATTCCTTGGCCAGCGCCGCAATATCGCCACCCCCCGCAGACATCGCGGCTTCGAGGTATTCAAACCGCTCGGTGATTTGCTGGAGACGTTCTGAGGGGATCATGGGTATTCCATCTGATATTGAATGGCTTTGGTCAAGACCAAGGACTGTGCTAGGCTGGCATTATGATACGTGCAACCGCAGTTGTCCTGCTTATTGCAGCACCTGCCTTTGGAGATGTCAAAACTCCGGGGGGCAAGGTGATTGACTGCTTTTGCACCGACACCTCCGGTACGCGGATCGAGCTGGGCGATACCATCTGCCTGCAGGTCGACGGGCGCATGTTCATGGCACAGTGCCAGATGTCGCTGAACGTGCCGATGTGGCGCGAGGTGCAAAAAGGCTGCCTTAGCTCATCCTTGAACAGTGGCCAGCAACCCCTTCAATCTTTTGGCATTTACCCCCATATCTGACGACCCGAACCGCGACCGCGCCAGTATGCGCACCTGTCCGTCGACCTGTTCGATCGTGGTGTAATCGGGAAAGCCCACCGTGGGCGTGCGCGTCACATAGGTGATGCGCCCCTCGGCCACCGATCCGGCCAGAACTGCGGTGCGCGGCAGCGCCCGCATCGCCGCATCCAGCCGCGCCAGCAGTCCGTCGGTGGCGGGCATCACCCGCACGGCGCCGTTGCCGAAATCCTTGTCCTCGGTCGCCGAAACCGGCTGATTCCACCGTGCCGCATCAGAGGGCGCCAGCCGCACATAGGCCACCGCAGCCCCCGCCAGCACGACCACAAGGGCCACTATCCAGAATAACATGCGCACCCATCCTCTTCTCTGGTTCAAAATATATCCCCCGCGGAGCGTCCCCAAGGCTCAACGATACGCAACGCCCGGCAGGACGCACAACAGCTCGAACAGAATATTCGCCCCGGTCAGCGCCGTATTGCCGGAGGTGTCATAGGGCGGGCTGACCTCGACCAGATCACAGCCCACTATGTTCAGGCCCTTTAACGCACGGATCAGCTGCATCGCCTGTGGTGTGGTCAGCCCGCCAATTTCGGGCGTGCCGGTGCCGGGGGCATAGGCCGGGTCAAGGCTGTCGATGTCATAGGTGACATAAACCGGCGCGTCGCCGATGTCGCGCCGTATTTCCGCACCCAGCGTGTCCAGCGGGCGGTGCCACAGCTCGGACGCCTGCCATTGCTGAAAGCCCCAGCCCTGCGCCTCGGTAAAATCGGTGGCCGCATAGCCGGTGCCGCGCAGGCCGACCTGATAGACCTTTTGCGGAATAATCAGCCCTTCCTCGTAGGCGCGGCGGAACACGGTGCCATGGGTCTCGCGCTCGCCAAACATCTCATCGTTGACATCGGCATGGGCATCCACATGCACCAGCGCCACGGGACCGTGGCGTTTGGCAATCGCGCGCAGGATCGGCAGGGTGATCGAATGATCACCGCCAATGGCCATGGGCATCACATCATACCTGAGAAGTGCGTCGTAACTCTCTGCAATAATACGCAAACTGTCCGACAGGGAAAAGGTGTTGATTGCCAGGTCGCCAATATCCGCGACTTGCAGACTGTCAAAGGGCGCGGCACCTGTTTGCACGTTATAGGGCCGGATCATCGCGCTTTCTGCACGCACCTGTTTGGGACCAAACCGCGTGCCCGACCGCCACGAAGTGCCAATGTCCATCGGCACGCCCAGCACGCAGACATCCAGCCCCTTGAGGTCATTGACCGAGGGCAGACGCATAAAGGTGTTCGGGCCGGAAAAACGGGCCAGATCATTGCCGCTGACGGGTTGGTTTCTGGGGGTCATAGGTTACGCCCCCTTCACTGGCTGCGCCGTCTCGACCAGACGCGCAAAAAACGATGCGCCCACCGGCGCGGCTGCGTCGTTGAAATTGTACTCGGGGTGGTGCAGCCCCGCACCCTCACCAATGCCCATAAAGAAATAGGCGCCGGGGCGGGCCTCCAGCATATAGGCAAAGTCTTCGGCGCCCATGTTGGCGGGGCTGTCCACGTCCACCGCCGCGTCACCCGACACATCGCGCGCGGCACGGGCCGCAACTTCGACACCACGCGCGTGGTTGACCGTGGGGGGATAGCCGCGCACATAATCGACCTTGGCACTCAGCCCGAAACTGGCTGCCTGCCCTGCGACAATCTCGTTCATCCGCCGCTCTGCCAGATCGCGCATTTCGGGCGTGAAGGTGCGCACCGTGCCGTTCAGATAGGCAGTTTCGGGGATCACGTTATCAACCGTACCGGTGTGGATCTGTGTGACCGACACCACAAGCTGTTGCCCAGCCTCGATATTCCGGCTGACGATGGTTTGCAGCGCCTGCGTGATCGACGCCGCACAGACCACCGGATCAACCGAATCTTGCGGCTGCGCCCCGTGGCCACCGCGCCCCGTCAGGTGAATGTGAAACGTGTCCGCCGCCGCCAGCAGCGGGCCGGATCGGGCGTGAAACGTGCCCTCGTCAAAGCCGGGGACGTTGTGGATGCCATAGACCTCGCCGATGTCGAAAGTGTCCATGATCCCCTCTTGCACCATCGCCTCGGCGCCGCCGGTCGCTTCTTCGTCGGGCTGGAAGATCAGCGCCACGCGGCCCGCGAAATTGCGCGTCTCGCACAGATATTTCGCGGCCCCCAGCAGCATGGTGGTGTGGCCATCGTGACCACAGGCGTGCATGCGCCCCGCGTGGGTGCTGGCATAGGGCAGCCCCGTCGCCTCGGTGATCGGCAAGCCGTCCATATCGGCGCGCAGACCAATGGTCGGCCCCGCGCCCTGCCCGTTGATGATCGCCACGATACCTGTTTCGGCAAATCCTTCGTGAATCTCGTCGACACCGAATTCACGCAGCCGCTCGGCCACAAAAGCCGCCGTCTTGTGACAGGCGCGGCCCAGTTCGGGAATGCTGTGCAAATGCTGCCGCCACTGCGCCATTTGCGGTGCGAAATCGGCGATACGGTTGACGACGGCCATTGGGTGGACTCCTTGGGAAATTTGCGGCTTGGTGCATCTGACACCGAAGTGCTGCGGGCTGCAATGGGGGCTGAAATGACCAACGACCTGATCCACGACGAAACAGCGGGGATCGAACGTTTGTTAGAGATCATGCGCCGTCTGCGCGATCCCGAAACCGGCTGCCCGTGGGATATCGAGCAGGATTTCGACAGTATCGCGCCCTATACCATCGAAGAAGCTTACGAGGTCGCCGATGCCATAGAACGCCGCGACTGGTCCGAGTTGGAGGGCGAATTGGGCGATCTGCTGCTGCAATCGGTCTATCACACCGCCATGGGCGAGGAAGCGGGGCATTTCACCTTTCAATCGGTGGTGCGCAACATCAGCAACAAGATGGTGACGCGGCACCCGCATGTGTTCGGTGAAGAAAGCCGCGACAAATCCGCCGAACAGCAAACGGTGGATTGGGAGGCGATCAAGGCGCGCGAGCGCGCGGGCAAGGCACAGCGCGGCACGCTGGACGGGGTGGCCATTGGCCTGCCTGCCCTGATGCGGGCGGTCAAGCTGCAAAAGCGGGCGGCGCGTGTGGGCTTTGACTGGCCCGACACAGGTCAGGTGATCGACAAGATCACCGAAGAGGCCGGCGAACTGGTCGAGGCCCGCGAGACGTTGAGCCACGCCGAGGTCACCGAAGAATACGGCGATCTGTTGTTTGTCATGGCAAATCTGGGCCGCCATCTGGGTGTCGACCCCGAAGAAGCGCTGCGTGCGGCCAATGCCAAGTTTACACGGCGGTTTGAAGGGGTCGAACGGCGTCTGGCGGATATGGGCAAAACGCCGGATCAAAGCGATCTGGCCGAAATGGATTCGCTGTGGGATGCAGAGAAGGCTGCCGAGAAGGCGCAGAAGCCTCAGTAACCAAAACTCTGTTAAGCCAGCGTAACGCCCGCCATTGCATCAATCCGTGCCAGATCATCCGCATAGCGTTGGGTCAGCACTGCCACCTCGGCATCCGAAAACGCCGCAAACCCGTGATCGGTCCGGTCATTGGCATGGTCTGCTATCACTGCCTTCCATTGCGCGCGCGTCAATTCCGCACCCGCACGATACCGTGCCTGCAACGCCAGCAGTGCCGCATCGGTCGCGCTCAGGTTCACCACCTGCTGCGGTTCGACCAGCGGCAGCCCTGCCACCCCCGACACCAACATCTGCAACGCGTCAACGCTGCTGCCGCGCCGCGCGTAGGGCACCACCAGAAACCGGTCGGGTTGCAGGATATCGCGCATGGCCGCAACAATCTCGGGCCAGCCGCGATCCATCGCCATAAACATGGGCCGCAAGGCGTTGAAATCATCCACCTTGTTGTCTTCCGCCCGCTTGCGAAAGCCCGAGACATACAACTGGTCATAGGGCCGCAGCACGAACAAGACCCGCGCAACCCGCCCCCGCAGCCCCGCCTTTAGCGCCATCAACCGCGCCGCACAGGCAGGATAAAAGCGTCCTTGCGAAAAATGCATCATGCGCCCGGGAATATTCTCCTCTGACAGGATCAGCGGGCGCGCAGGATCGGGGCTGTGCGCAGTCACGGCCTCGGCCACACGGTCGGCAAAGCGCTGGGTGCTGCCCGTACCATGTCGCGGAGCGGGCAACCGCAACCCCAGCGTTCCGGTCGGAATGCCGTCGCGCCCCGGATAGGCCAGATCGTAGCCTGCCCCGTGCAGCGCATCCCGATTGTCGTGCAGGCACATCTGGAACGACGACGTGCCCGTCCGGTGGGCGCCCGCATGGAGGAAAAAGGGTTTCTCGTCAGCCATCTCACAGCGATACGCGGCGCAGGCGTCTTTACGCAAGGCTCCGCCGGCCCCTCTGGACATCGCGCCCCCCAATTGCGACTGTCGCGCAACGCCAAAGGGCGGATATTTTCAAGACCAAGGACCCGCCATGCCCCCCCGCAAAATCATCATCGACACCGACCCCGGACAGGACGACGCCGTGGCGATCCTGCTGGCACTCGGCAGCCCTGACGAGATCGACGTGCTGGGCATCACGGCTGTTGCCGGCAACGTGCCGCTGGCGCTGACCGAAAAGAACGCGCGTATCATTTGCGAACTGGCCGGACGGCCCGACCTTCCCGTCTATGCCGGTTGCGACCGCCCGCTGGGCCGTCCACTGGTGACGGCAGAGCACGTGCATGGCAAGACCGGACTGGATGGCCCGTCGCTGCCTGATCCAACCATGCCCCTGCAAGAGCAGCACGCGGTGGATTACATCATCGACACGATCCGCGCCCATGAGGCGGGCACCGTTACCCTGTGCCCGCTGGGGCCGCTGACCAACATCGCCACGGCCCTGCAACGCGCGCCGGATATTGCCGAAAAGATCCAGCAGATCGTGTTGATGGGCGGTGCCTATTTCGAGGTGGGCAACATCACCCCGGCGGCTGAATTCAACATTTACGTTGACCCGCAAGCCGCTGATATTGTGTTTAACTCTGGTATCGACATCGTGGTGATGCCACTGGATGTGACGCACAAGGCACTGGTCACAGCCGAACGCAACGACGCATTCCGTGCCCTTGGCACGCCGGTGGGCATCGCCGTGGCGCAAATGACCGAATTCTTTGAACGGTTCGACAAGGAAAAATACGGCAGCGCCGGTGCGCCCCTGCACGACCCTTGTGTCACCGCCTATCTGATCCGCCCCGACCTGTTCTCGGGGCGTCACGTCAACGTGCAGGTCGAGACCACCTCCGAGCTGACCATGGGCATGACCGTCGCCGACTGGTGGCGCGTCACCGATCGTGCGCCCAATGCCACCTTTATCGGGGATCTGGACGCCGATGGCTTCTTTGCCCTGCTGACAGAACGGATCGCACGACTATGAGCGCCGCACTCACCCTGGCCACCTCGGACCATCTGGATGCTCTGCTGGCGCTGGTTGAACGCTTCCACGACGAGGAAGGTATCGACAGCACGCCCGACAGCCGCCACGCAGGCGTCGCCCCGTTGCTGGACGGCATCCCGCACGGGGCCGCCTATCTGATCGGCCCGCCGCGTGCGCCCATTGGTTATATCATCATCTGTTTCGGCTGGTCGGTCGAATTTGCGGGCATGGACGGGTTTGTTGATGAACTCTACATCCGCCCCGGTGTGCGCGGGCGCGGTGTGGCGACCGAGGTGCTGATGGCCCTGCCCCGTGCGCTGGCCCAGGGTGGCCTGAAAGCACTGCATCTGGAAGTGGATACCACCAACGACACAGCGCGACGCCTGTACAAACGGGCCGGATTCAAAATGCGCGACGGCTATCACCTGATGACACAGATGCTTTAGAAGCCTGCCTCTGGCATCCCGACCGATCCGTCATATGTAAGGGGTATGACTTTGCACATTCCATTCGACAACACCTATGCCGCCCTGCCATCGGGCTTTTACACCGCACAAGCGCCCACAGCGGTCAAGGCGCCCGAGCTTCTGGCCTTTAACGCGCCGCTTGCCGACGAGCTTGGCATCGACGCGCCCGATGCGGCTGAAATCGCGGCCGTCTTTGCCGGCAACACCGTTCCAGATGGCGCGGCCCCGCTGGCGCAGCTTTATGCAGGCCACCAGTTCGGCAGCTTCAACCCGCAACTGGGCGACGGGCGCGCGCTGTTGCTGGGCGAGGTGATCGACCAGAGCGGCACCCGCCGAGACATCCAGCTCAAGGGGGCCGGTCCCACGCCCTATTCGCGCATGGGCGACGGACGCGCCTGGCTGGGGCCGGTGCTGCGTGAATATGTGGTCTCCGAGGCGATGCACGCGCTGGGCATCCCCACCACCCGCGCGCTGGCCGCCGTTGCCACGGGCGAGCCGATCTGGCGCGAGCAAGGCGCGTTGCCGGGTGCCGTACTGACCCGTGTGGCCGCCAGCCACCTGCGCGTCGGCACCTTTCAGGTCTTTGCCCATCGCGGACAGATTGACGAACTGAAAACCCTGACCGACTATGCGATTGCCCGCCATTACCCGCAGGCCGATGGCCCCATGGGTCTGCTTTCCGCCGTCTGTGCCGCTCAGGCCGAGCTGATCGCGGCGTGGATGTCCGTAGGGTTCATCCACGGCGTGATGAACACAGACAACTGCGCCATTTCGGGCGAAACCATAGACTATGGCCCCTGTGCCTTCATGGATGCCTATGACGAGGCGCGCGTGTTCTCCTCGATCGACCAGCAGGGCCGCTATGCCTTTGGCAACCAGCCGCGCATCGCCGTGTGGAACTGCGCGCAACTGGCCACGGCGCTGATCCGCCAGATGGAGGACATGGACGCCGCCGTCGAGACAGCCACAACAATCGTGCACGCCATGCCCGGCCAGCTGCAAGCCGCCTGGCTCAAACGGTTCGGCGCAAAGCTGGGGCTTGAAAACCCCACGCCCGAGGATCAACCGCTGATCGAAGACCTTCTGACCCTCATGCAATCAAACGGCGCGGATTTCACCAACACATTCGCCGCCCTCGGCACTGCAACGGCCCAGGACCAGTTCAGCGACCGCGCCGCCTTCGAAGCATGGAACACCCGATGGCAGACCCGCAAGGCCTCCGAAACCGATGCAAATGGCCTTATGGCCCGCGCCAATCCCCGCATCATCCCGCGCAATCACCGGATGGAACAGATGATCGAAGCGGCCGTTGCAGGCGATATGACCCCGTTCCAGAACGAACTCACCGCACTGGCCACGCCCTTTGATCCCGCCACGAACCCCGACCTGATGCGCCCGCCAACACAACGGGAAATCGTGCCCGCAACCTTCTGCGGCACCTGACCCTTTCTTTTGGCGTCAAATATCCCGGGGGACGGCCAAAGGCCGGGGGGGCAGCGCCCCCGCCCCGACCGCAGAGCCTATTTCCGGTTGATCAGGTAGATCCCCGCAGCCACCAGCAACAAGGCAGCCCAAATCGTCCAGCCCGCATGTTCACCCAGCAGCAACCAGCCCAGAATCACCGCAAACACCGGCGACAGAAAGCTGAACGAAGCCACCGAGGATGCAGGATAAACAGTCAACAACCAGAACCACGACAGATAGCCGAAGCTGGCCACGGCAAAAATCTGGAACGTCAGCCCCCACATATGGATCGGCAGCACATCACGCATCAAGTCGCCAAAGAAAGGCGCCGCAAGCAACAACACTGGTGCCGAGATGATCAGTTGCCACAGCAATTGCTGTTCGGGCGGCACGCGGGTCAACGGCGTTACGCGTACACACAGCGCAATCCCGGCCCAACACAACGCAGCCGCCAGCGCCAGCAGATCACCCACCAGAGATGCCTGCCCGTTGCTGCGGTCCAGCAGCGCCAGCGCCACACCCGCCATCGCCAGCACCATCCCGATCACGCGCACAACACTCAGCCGTTCCGCTGGCAGCAACACATGCGCCGCCAGTGCCAGCCACACCGGCATGGAATAGAAAATGATCGACACGCGCCCCACGGTGGTCAGGTCAAGAGCGATAAAAAGACATAGGAATTCAACGGAAAACAGCACCCCTGAGGCGATACCGCCCGCTATGCTGCTGCGCGGCAGCGCAAACGACACGCCCCGCGCCTTCATCCAGACCAGCAGCACAACCGCGCCACCCACCGAACGCAAAGCGGCCAGAAAAACGGGGCCAAAGCCGCCATTGGACACTTTGATAACAACCTGGTTGAAGCCGAGATTCAGCGCAAACAGGATCAGCGCAACGGCGCCGAAAGTATCTATATGCGTCTTGCGATCCATAGCAGCCAGCAAGCGGTGCGCCTGCCCCAAAGTCAATCGTGCCGCTACGGCGCTTTGCCGGACTTCTTATGATCCGCCGGGGCTGTTCAGGAATATACTGATCTGCCGCACGATCTGCGCGTGGATATGCGCGCGCGTTTCGGGGGCAGTTGCGCACAAAGCAGGATCGCCCCCGTCTTCGGCCAGAATTGTCGCACCCGCCGGCGTACAGACCGCAAAAGCATCAGAAACCTGCGCCCCGGCAAGCAGGGTTTCTTTTACGCGCGGGTTTTCAAGTGGCAGCAAATACGGATCACCCAGCGACACCAGCAGTGTCGGGATGGAAATTGATTCGGCATCGGGTAACAACGCTGTGGCGTATTCGGTGCTGATCGCGACGGCGGATGAGATACGCGCATCGCGCGCGGGCTGGGCAAACGCCTCATGATCGACCTGATCCAGGGCGACGTTCTGCGCGGCAAACCATGCACAATCGGGCACGTCCGCCCGTGTTTCGCTGCACGACTGAACATAACGGCCCATGTCCGGCGTCGCCCCGGCGACGGAAAGGCTTGCCGTACCGCCAAGCGCGAATCCCACGACGGAAATCTGCGCTGTGTCGATGTGTTCCGCCCATTCCGGGCTGGCCAGCATGGTGTCCAGCGCGCGGCTGATATCGCGCGGGCGTTGCCAGATCTCGTCCACCGCAACTGCCGCAGTATTGGGCCGTGGTGCACTGATTTCAACGGTGATGGCCCCCGCCCGCGCCAATGCCGCGCTGAGCCATGCGCCGGAATCGGCAGCCGAGCGCAACCCACCATGAGACACCAGCACCAGCGGGTAAATCCCCGTCGCCAACGGGCCGTCGGACACACCGCGCACGCCTGTAAAAACAGCATTGCCCGCGATTTCCGCGTCCGTGCTGCCAGCAGAGGGATACCAGACCGTCAGCGCAAGCGGGCGTTCCGGGACGGTTTTGTCCAGTATTTGCGACACGCCACGTGCCGTCTGTGCCAGACAGGGGGATGCGCATAGACCGAGAAGGACGAGAACAAGATATTTCACAACAAATCTTACCCGTATGAAGTCATTTCCATTCGGGTGCAGGAAACGCATCAATGCTCTGGTCGTAAAGCAGAAAAATGGTCGCGCCGCGCGGTTGCGACGCTCTTTCTATACTGAAGTGTCTCGTTTAGCCGGCGACAGCCAGCTTTGCGCCCAAAAGCCCGAAGGTGCCCGCAAAGCTGCGCTTGATCCATGTCATCACCGATGGTCTCTGGATCACATAGTCGCGCGCAAAGGCAGCAAAGGCGCCGTAGGCTACGAACACCACGAATGTCATCGCCATGAACACCCCTGCCAGCCCCACAAGCGCGGTGGTGGCATTGGGGGCGTCATGGGCGATGAACTGCGGCAGGAAGGCCAGGAAGAACAGCGACAGCTTGGGGTTCAGGATGTTGAGAAGCACACCCGAGGTCGCTATCCGCGCATAGCTGGCGGGTTCGGCATTCTCGGAAACATCCATGACGGATTTATCGCGCAACAGCTTCCACGCCATGTAGAACAGATAGGCCACGCCCAGATATTTGATCACCTGAAAGGCCAGCGCGCTGGTGTGCAAAAGCGCCGCCAGCCCGATGATGCTGGCCACGGCTGCGGGCACGATACCCACCGTGCACCCCACCGCCGCCGCGACACTGGCCCGAAACCCCCGCCCCAGACCGATGGCCAGCGTGTAGATGACGCCGGTTCCGGGCAGCAGGACCACGACCAGCGAGGTCAGAAAGAATTCAAGTGACATATGGTAACTCCATTTGGGAGCAGCTTTGCGGGATGACAGTGTTGGGTCAATGGTTACTTTGCCAGTGAGGGTTCTGATTGGACATGACTGCATAGTTATCAAAAGAAATTTCACCACAGAGAGGCTGACGGTGCTGCGCACCTTGTTCCGGGCTTTGGTGCTAAGCCCGCAGTTCAATGACCCGGCTACCAATGGGCGCCATGCCACTCGACGCGTCACATACCCAAAAGCTCTACGCAATTTAGCTCATAAGACAGATATGCCCAAAACGCGGCCAACAATAGGCTGGCGCCGACACAAATGATTGCAAAAACAGTTTTGCCAAATCGCCACAGGGCAAACGCTATGAGCATCCCAGAAAGCGCAATTGTCCAGCTTTCCGCGTCAAAATACGAAGCTCGCAAGCATTGGTCAAAGCTCATTCTACATACCGCTCTAGCTTTTCAAAATCCCAACTGGCCCAAGGCCATATCGTTACAGACAAATACCACCTGTTACTAACAACGTTCTTTCACACCCCCACCCTACAAAAAAGGCCCAGACCAAAAGGTCCGGGCCAATCTCATTCCATCATCCGCAGGGATCAGGCCGCTGCGCTGCCGCCCGGTTTGCCGCCGCCGCCACCGCGACGCCGCCGACGCGGGCCGCCGCCCGACGGTGCGCCGCCACCGGGGGCACCGCCGCCGGGACGTCCACCGCCGCCACCGCGACGACGACCGCCACCGGGTTTGCCACCCGGCTTGCCGCCCTTGGCGGGCAGGTCGACAGATTCCCACGCACGACCCGTGGCAATCGGGATCTTCACGCCCATGGTTTTCTGGATGTCACGCAGCTGATCAATCTCGTCCGGTGCGCAGAACGCCACGGCCGCACCGTCCTTGCCCGCGCGCGCGGTCCGGCCAATGCGGTGCACATAGCTGTCGGGCACGTTCGGCAGTTCGTAGTTATAGACGTGTTTCACGTCCGGAATATCCAGACCACGGGCCGCCACATCGGTGGCCACCAGCACCTTGATCTCGCCCGATTTGAACGCGGCGATGGCACGGTCGCGCTGTCCCTGGCTTTTGTTGCCGTGGATCGCGCCGGCGGCAAAGCCTGCCTTGTCCAGCATCCGGCTGAGTTTCTCCATCCCGTGCTTGGTGCGGCCAAAGACCAGCGCGCGCTCGTCGCGGTGCTTGTCCAGCAGTTCCATCAGGAATTTGGATTTCTCGGCCTTGGCGATAAAGTGCACCTCTTGGGTCACCTTGTCGGCGGCCTTGCCCGGAGGGTTCACTTCGATGCGGATCGGGCTGTTGAGATAGCTGTTGGCAATCTCGTTCATCAGCTTCGGCATGGTGGCCGAGAACAGCATGGTCTGGCGTTCCTTGGGCAGCACGGCCGCGATCTTGCGCAGGTCGTGGATAAAGCCCATGTCCAGCATCTGGTCGGCTTCGTCCAGCACCAGGAAAGTGGTTTCGCGCAGGTCCACGGCGCGGCGGTCCATCAGGTCCAGCAGACGGCCCGGCGTGGCGACCAGCAGGTCAACGCCACGTTCCAGACGCTTGATCTGCGGGTTGATCGACATGCCGCCCACAACCATCTGTGCCTTCAAAGGCGTGCCTTCGCAGAACCCCTTGAGGTTTTCCATGATCTGGTTGGCCAGCTCGCGGGTCGGTGCCAGCACCAGACCCCGCACGGTGCGCGGGTTCGGGCGGCCCTTCATTTCCAGCATCTGGGCGACCAGCGGCACGCCAAAGGCGGCTGTCTTGCCGGTGCCTGTCTGGGCCAGCCCCATCACGTCGCGCCCGTTCAGGGCGTGCGGGATGGCTTGGCGTTGGATCGGCGTCGGGTCTTTCAGACCCATTTCCGCCAGTTTCTTGACCAGCTGTTCAGGCAGGTCCATCATATCGAAATCGCTCATGTCATATCCTTGGCCGCACGCAATCGCGCACGGCATCACATTGAGGTGGGCGGCCGGAAAATCCGCAAGCGCAGGCCACATGCCAACGCCCCGTCCGGTCGCGTTGCCCCATGCGTGATATCGGGAACAGATGGGCGTCCGCTGGTCCTGACCTCCCCTTATCCCAAGGGTACGGTCGGCGGGTGTTTTCCCGCTCTTTCCTGTCTCTGCTCACGCGGCAGACGGTAACGCCTGTGGGGCACATGGACTTTTGCGGGGGATAAGTCAACCTTTGCCTCTGGCCCCTTTGGCCAAACAAAGTTAAACCAAGGTCCAGACTGCGCGCCCGAAGGCCGCTCAAGCGCACATCGACAAGGGATGCCCCCATGAGCCTACCGATCATCGCCCGCTGTGAGACAAAAGGCCTGCGCGTGACCGGCCAGCGCCGCGTGATTGCGCAAGTGCTGCAAGACAGCGACGACCACCCCGACGTGGAACAGCTGTATGCCCGTGCCTCGGCCATTGATGCGGGCATTTCCATTGCCACGGTGTACCGCACGGTCAAACTGTTCGAAGAGGCCGGCATTCTGGACAAACTGGAATTCGGTGACGGGCGTGCGCGCTATGAAGATGCCGAACGCGAACACCACGACCACCTGATCGACATGCAGTCGGGCGAAGTGATCGAATTTGTCGATGAAGAGATCGAAGCCCTGCAAGAGCGGATTGCCGCCAAACTGGGTTTTGAGCTGCGCGGTCACCGGCTTGAGCTTTACGGCGTGCCGTTGAAGAAATAGGGCGAAGGGGGCACTGTTGAAGTGCCATTAACTCACGGGATGGTACTGCGGTATCACCCCCTACCCGAATTGGACCCGACATGCCTGTTGATCGCGACCGCCCGCTTCTTGCCGTGTTGATTGACGCCGATAACGTGCCGGCCAAACACGCCGCCGCTATCTTGCGCGAAGTGACCACCATTGGCGAACCGGCCCTGCGCCGCGTGTATGGTGACTGGTCGACGGGGCGTCTGCGCAACTGGTCCGAACATGTTCTGTCTCTGGGGCTGGTGGCGCATCAGGAAACTGCGAACACATCGGGCAAGAACGCCAGCGACATCGGTCTGGTGATCGACGCGATGGACATCCTGCACACGCGTCGCTTTGACGGCTTTGTGCTGGTATCCTCGGACAGCGACTTTACCTCGCTTGCGAACCGTCTGCGCGAGGACGGGCTGACCGTGATCGGCATTGGCGAGAAAAAGACGCCCGAGGCGCTGCGCAACGTGTGCAACCGGTTCATCTTTATCGAAAACCTTGGTCCCAGCGACGAGGGCCCTGCCCCCGCCATGCGCGAAAAGTCACGCGATGCCTTGCCCCTGATCGAGGCTGCGATGGAAAAGATCGAACGCGAGGACGAATGGTATTCGCTGGGCCAGATCGGGCAGACCATCCAGTCGTCGCACCCCGATTTCGATACGCGCACCTATGGGCATTCCAAGCTGAGCGCGCTGGTGCGCGACATCACCGAAATCGAGACTCGCAGGGACGGCAACCAGCTGATGATCCGCCTGCAAGCCTGAGGCTCAGAGCACCAGATTGTCATCCTGCTCTTCGGCGCGGCTTTCGTCATGGGCGGCCAGCGCAATGCCGAAGGTCAGGATGCCAACACGTCCTGCGGTCATCAGCACAATAATGATCAACTTGCCCAGGTCTGTCAGATCGCCGGTGATTCCCGTGCTCAGCCCCACCGTGCCCATGGCCGACACCGCCTCGAACAGCAGCGATTCAAAACTGTGGCCGCTTTCGGTCAGCAACAGCAAGAACAACGCCACTCCGCACATGCCCGAATAATAGGCCAGCGAGGCCGTGGCCATATTCAGCTTTTCATCCGACACGCGGCGCTTGAAAAACCGCACGGCCTCGCGGTTCTTCAGCGTTGAACGGACCAGCCCCAGCAAGGCGGCAAACGACGTGGTTTTCAGCCCGCCCCCGGTGCCTGCGGGCGACGCCCCCACCACCATCAGCCCCATCAGGATCATCAGCACCGCCTGCGACATGCCGCTGATCGACACCGTGTTAAAGCCCACCGTGGTGCTGGCCGACATGGTTTGAAAAAACGACGCCATCAACCGTTCATCCGGCGGCAGGGCACGCAGTTCCGGTTCGGTCACGAACAGGATCAGCGTGCCCAGCGACAGCAACACCAGCGTGATGCGCACGATCACCTTTGACGTAAACCCCAACATCCGCGGCCGCCCCAGAATGGCCCGCCAGCCGTCAACAATAATCAAGAACCCCATGGCCCCGAACAGGCTGAGGATCGAGATCGCCAGATTGATACCCACGTGGTCGTGAAACTGCGTCAGCGAGTCGCCAAACAGGCTGAACCCCGCCGTGCAAAACGCTGAAATACTGTGAAAAACTGCCATCCACATGGCATCGGGAACCCCGGCCTGATGAAACATCAGATATAAGGCAGCCGCGCCGATCCCCTCGCAGATCAGGGTGAACCAGACCACGGAACGCAGGAACATCACCGGCGAAATGCCTTCGGGCAGGTTGAACGCCTGTCGCACGGTGTGGGTGCGCACGCGCCCCAGCCGGTGATAGACCGACAACACCGCGAAGGATCCGATGGTCATATAGCCCAGGCCGCCCGCCTGGATCAGCAGCAGCATCACCAGTTCACCGAACCGGCTGAAGCTGCCACCTATGGCCACTGTCGCCAGCCCCGTCGTTGACACCGCCGACACCGAGGTGAACAGCGTATCTATCGCCCCGACCGGCTGAACCTGTGATACCGGCATCGACAAGAATGCCCAGCCTGCCAACATGTAAGAGACATAGCCAAACAGCAAAAGCCGTGCGGGAGCTGCCTGCATCAGACCGATCCGACCGCGCAAGGCCAGCCGGATCACATTTCGTTTGATACCCACCACAGATGCCTTTTTGCGGTTTCCATCCAGAACGCTGCGTGGCGACGGCAGGTTCAGCTGATCCTGTCTGTTTTGCGCCTTGCAACTGCAACCGATTATCCCCATCCCCACGACAACACAAGAATGGGGTCGGACGTTGGACAATTTACGCGGTGCGTTGATCATGGTTCTGGCCATGCTGGGCTTTGCCATCGAAGACAGTTTTATCAAGCTTTTGTCGCTCGATATACCCGTGGGACAGATACTTGGCCTGCTGGGAATCGGCGGCGCGGCGATCTTTGCCGTCATGGTGCGCGCGCAGGATCAGGCGCTGTTTCCACGCACTGCATTGTCCGGCACGGTGCTGTTGCGCAACGCCGGAGAGCTGTTCGGCACGCTGGGTTTCGTTACCGCAATCGCGCTGATTCCCCTGTCCACGGCCTCGGCCATCTTGCAGGCCACGCCGCTGGTGGTCACGTTGGGGGCCGCCCTGTTTCTGGGGGATCCGGTGGGCTGGCGGCGCTGGACCGCGATCCTTGTCGGCTTTGCCGGCGTACTGTTGGTGATCCGCCCGGGTTTTGACGGCTTTGACATCCTGTCGCTGTTTGCCTTGCAGGGGGTCATAGGTCTGGCCATCCGCGATCTGGCGACACGGCGTGTGCCTGCAACAACTTCGTCCATGCAGTTGAGTTTTCTGGCCTTTCTTACGCTGGTGCCCACCGGGGCCGTTCTGTTGGTGGTCAGCGGCACGCCCCTGGTCCGCCCCGAACCGATGCACTGGTTGTTAATGGGGGGCGCCGTGGCCTTTGGCGTGGTGTCCTATTACGGGATCGTCGCGGCCATGCGCATCGGCGAGATCAGCTTTGTCACCCCGTTCCGCTATTCGCGGCTGGTGTTCGCGCTGTTCATCAGCCTGTTGGCATTTAACGAAAGCGTTGATTTGCTGACCTATGTGGGGGCTGCGATCATCGTGGCCTCGGGTGTTTATACGGTCTGGCGCGAACGCCGCATGGGCCGCAAAACCGCTGCGGGGCCGATCACACCCCTTCCCCTGCGCATCGACCCAAGTTATGAGGCTGGCGAGCCCAGCACAAAGGACATTTCCCAATGAGCACCATCATAGACATTCACGCCCGCGAAATCCTCGACAGCCGTGGCAACCCCACCGTCGAAGTCGATGTGATCCTGGAAGACGGCACAATGGGGCGCGCAGCCGTGCCATCGGGTGCCTCGACAGGCGCCTATGAAGCGGTCGAAAAGCGCGATGGTGACAAAGCCCGTTACATGGGCAAGGGCGTGCTGGAAGCCTGCGCGGCCGTCAACGGCGAGATCGCCGAGGCGCTGGTGGGCATTGATGCCACCGAGCAGGTCGAGATCGACGAGATCATGATCGAACTGGACGGCACCGAAAACAAAAGCCGTCTGGGCGCGAATGCCATTCTGGGCGTGTCACTGGCCGCTGCCAAAGCGGCTGCCGATTATTGTTCGCAACCGCTGTACCGCTATGTCGGCGGCACCTCGGCGCGCGTGCTGCCGGTGCCGATGATGAACATCATCAATGGCGGCGAACATGCCGACAACCCCATCGACATTCAGGAATTCATGATCATGCCGGTGTCGGCCACCAACATCCGCGAAGCGGTGCGCATGGGGTCCGAAGTGTTCCACACCCTGAAAAAAGAACTGTCCGCCGTGGGCCTGTCCACCGGCATCGGCGACGAAGGCGGCTTTGCGCCCAACATCAGCTCATCACGCGACGCGCTGGATTTTATCCTCAAGTCGATTGAAAAAGCAGGCTACAAGCCCGGCGAAGACATCTATCTGGCGCTGGATTGTGCGGCGACCGAATATTACCGCGATGGCAAATACGAACTGTCCGGCGAAGGCAAATCGCTGACCTCGGACGAAAACGTGGCCTATCTGGCAGCGCTGGTGAACGATTACCCGATCATCTCGATCGAGGACGGCATGTCCGAAGACGACTGGGACGGCTGGAAGGCCCTGACCGAAGTGCTGGGCGACAAGGTGCAGCTGGTGGGTGACGATCTGTTCGTGACCAACCCCGTGCGTCTGGCCGACGGCATCGCGCGCGGTTGCGCGAACTCGATGCTGGTCAAGGTCAACCAGATCGGCAGCCTGACCGAAACGCTGAAAGCCGTCGATATGGCGCACCGTGCGGGCTATACCAACGTGATGTCGCACCGCTCGGGCGAGACCGAGGATGCCACCATTGCCGACCTTGCTGTTGCCACCAACTGCGGCCAGATCAAGACCGGTTCGCTGGCACGGTCCGACCGGCTGGCAAAATACAACCAGCTGATCCGCATCGAGGAAGCGCTGGGCGAGACCGCCGAATTCGCGGGCCGCAGCATCCTGCGCTGAATGCCCCTGACGATCCGCCCCGCCCGGTTCCCGGACGATGCACAGGCGCTGGCGCGCCTGTGCTGGGGCTATCGCGATCTGCTGGCGGCGCGCTGTGCCGCGACGCCGGCAATTGTCGACACCTACTATTCCCATGACAGCTATGGCGCGCTGATCGACGATCTGCCGCGCATTCATGCCCGTCCTGCGGGCAACATCCTGCTGGCCGATCTGGACGGCACGGTCGTGGGCTGTGCGATGTATTACCCGCTGACCCTGCCCGCCACCTGCGAGATCAAACGTGTCTTTGTCAGCGACAGCGCGCGCGGGCATGGCGCAGGCAAGGCATTGATGCGCGCCGCAATGCAGCGCGCCCGCGCCGATGGATACGACCGCATGGTGCTGGACACGATGTATCTGCTGACCGAAGCCATTGCACTGTACGAGGCGCTGGGCTTTGCCCCCTGTGCGCCGTTCTATGACCCCGATCCCGCATTTGCGCCGATCCTGCGGTTCTACGATCACCCGCTTTAGACTGCTGCCCTAGCGCTCAGTCGCTTGGTGCGTTGGGATCGTAATCGTGAAGGTGGTGCCGACGCCCAGCTCACTGACATAATGAATGCTCCCGCCGTGACGCAGCATCAACTGCTTCGAAATGTGCATACCCAAACCGCTGCCGTAGACCTTTTTCGTATCTGTGGCGTCCACTTGGGTAAACCGGCCGAACACCATCTCCTCGGAGCCCGCCGGAATGCCCGCACCGCTGTCCTTGATCGAGACATAGGCCATGCCCGCTTCGACTGACAGGTTTACCTCGACGAAGCTGTTCGGGTTCGAGAACTTCACCGCATTGGACAAAACGTTCACGATCACTTGTTGCAAACGGTCGGCGTCGGCCTGGATGACCACCCTCTCAAGATGTTTCTGGTACAGGATCTTGATGTTCTTTTCGGGCAGAAAGGTCTCCATGCCGTCAACCGCATCCAGAATAATCCCGTTCAGATCACAGTTGTCCAGTTGCAACCGAAAATCCGAGCTTTCCAGCCGCTGTGTTTCCAGAAGGTCATTGACCAACTTGCCCAGCGTTGCCGCGTTCTTGGTTGCCAGTTCAAGCAGTCTTTCGGCCTGTTCGGGCGAGGTTTGTGTACGATTGCGCGTCAGCAGCTGCAACGATCCATTGATCACCGTCAGAGGCGTGCGCAGCTCGTGGCTGACGGTTGCGAGGAACTGGTTTTGCAACCGTTCCGAGTTGATCGCACGGTCGGCAGCGATTTTCTGGATCGTGACGTCGACAAAGGACACGGCCCACCCCAAAAGCCGTTGACCACGCCCCAGCGACATCGGATAGGCGCGCGGCACGAAATAGCGCCCGCCGTTCTCCACCTCCATCGTTTCGGGCAAGTGTTTTTGGGAGATCAATATTTCAAACACCCGGCCCATGCCGTCGATGTCGGACAAAGCCCCTTTGGCAATGCCCTGATCGTGCATCAGCTGTTTCGCTGAATGGTTTGTTTCAAGCAACGTGCCATTTGCATCCACAACGAAAATCAGCTCGCGCGAGTTGTAGTACAGCAGATCACGTGCAATCGCGGTCACATCCACCCAGCGGTTGTCGATGATCATCCAGCCGACCAGTCCGATCGAGAAGGCAAAGGAAAGCGGCGTGGGATCCATCCCGAAAACCATGACACCGAAGATGATGTAGGACAGGTTGAACACAATCGGGATCGCGGTGACAAAGAACAGCTTCTTAAAGAAGCCTTTGACAGCCGGATTGGCCGCACGCACCGCACGCGCCACAATCACGCAACTGGCCAGAATGATCGCGTACAGAAAGGCAATCGCCACAAAATACAAGGGCCCGTGGTCATAGATGACAAACGACGTATCGCCCTGAACCACCAACCGCGTTTGCGCGCCGTACAAAAGGCCATGGAACCTATTTGTCGTTGCAGCAACCAAGATGTAGAAGGGGTGGAAAATCACTCCCACGATCACGACCGCGCGACCAACTTTTCGGCTAAGCGCAAATTCGTACAAAAAGAACGACCAGGCCGTGGGCATCAATACGATGGACGGCCACGCCAGCTCCGCCCAGAGCACCTTGCACGCCTGGCTTGGAACTGAAACCTCCATCGCAATGGCAACAAGCCAGCCCAGCATGCCAATGTTGGTCAAAAGAAACCACCTGTGGCCGGGCAATCCCTTGTTCCCGCGCGCCCACAGGATGACACAGCACACCACAAAGGCGGTCGCCCCCACCAACTGTACGGCGGGAAGGCTTATATCGACACTAAAGCACTGAAAGAATTGGGTAAAAATACCGAGTTCCTAAGCCAAATTAAACTTTCACAAAAAACATAGCAAGGTCGCCAAGTCGGAAGGGTTGCCCCTGATTTTGACTAATATTCTCTCCTGGACTTCACAACCAAAAATTGTGTTATTTTAATTGAACCCTCGCTTTAGGCGAGCTTTCAGGCAGCCCGTGCGCAGCATGCTTTTTACCTGTGCAGCCATCCACGGACCAAAAACTTGAAAATCTGTACCACATCTTCTGGACGAAAATATGGCTAGGCGGGCTTTTGAAACCGCTGCGGACCATATGGCGCGATCAAATCGCTTTGGTGGTTGCTCAGCGGCTTGTCCAGCACCCCTGCCGCCACCAGTTCGCCCGCCAGCGGGGCCAGCGTGATACCCGAATGCATCACTGCCATATGCAGCCCCCCGGGGCCGCAGGGGCCCATCACCGGCAACCCGTCCTGCGGCACGGGGCGCATGGCCAGCGTCACCTGTTCCCAGCGCAGGGCCACCTCGGGCAGCAAGGCTTGCAGACGCGCCATCGCGGTATCGGCCATCAGGTCGGGGCGGTCGCTGATGCGTTCGGCGACGTCGGACTGGTGGCTGGCAGCGGTCGGCGCGATGATGCGCCCCGATGCGTCCTGACGGAACTCTTGCCCGGGTGCGGCCATCACATGCGACAGCACAGGGGCCACAGGCGCGCTGCGCAACAACAGACCGGGGCGCGACAGCATCGGCAGCGCCACACCGACCGTGGCCAGCAATTCGGTGCTGCCGGTACCACCACACACCACCACGCGATCGGCCGGAATCACCCCTTGGTCAATGCGCACGCCACAGACCACACCGCCGCGCGTCTCGATCCCCAAGGCCTGCACGCCCAGCATCAGCCGCGCCCCCGATCCAGTGGCCGCGTCAATCAACACCTGCGCCAGCGGGACGGTTTCGGCCACGCCCTCGGTGTCAAAGGCCAGAGCGCGTTCCGGCGGGTGCGCCACCTGCGGTTCGCGCGCGGAAAACCCTGCGCGGTCAATGATTTCAACGCCATAGCCCAAGGCCACAAGATCCGCCGCCTGCGCCTCCAGCGCGCCGCCCTTCTCTTCCCAGCACAGGCAGCCTGTCCAGCGCACCGGCGCCAGATCCATCTGCGCGGCCAGCCGGTGATAGGCTGCCATGCTTTCACGACGCAGCCGGAAATGCGCCGCATTCGCGTGAAAACTGGCGTTGATCCAGCCAAAGGACCGCCCCGTCGCCCCTGCGGCCACGCCTGCGCCGTCGATCACAGTCACCTGCGCCCCGCCAAGGGCCAGTTGATAGGCCACCGACGCACCGATAATCCCTGCTCCGACAACGACAACTTTCATGGATCACCTCTTGGCCCTGTTCGCGCCGCACCCTAAACTCTTGGCATGACACCGCAAGAGATCATTGCCCACCTGAACCTGTCGCCCCATCCCGAAGGCGGTCATTACCGCCAGACGTGGGTGGCCGATGGCATTGGGCGCCCCAGCGGCACCTGCATCTATTTCCTGCTGCAAGCGGGCGAGCGCAGCCATTGGCACCGCGTCGATGCGACCGAAATCTGGCTGTATCACGCCGGTGCGCCGCTGGAACTGCGCCTGTCGGCCACGGATGCAGGCCCTGCGGTGACCCATCTGCTGACCCCCGACCTGCGCGCAGGCGCGCCGCAAATCATCGTGCCACAGGATCATTGGCAATCGGCGCGCAGCACCGGCGGGCACACGCTGGTGTCCTGCACTGTCTCTCCCGGGTTTCAGTTCGAGGGGTTTACGCTGGCCCCGCCCGGTTTCGACATCCCTGACGCGAATTAATCCGGAAAGCTCAGCGTCCCGCCCGCCACCGAGGCGCGCACGCCCGTGGTGCCGGGGCAAGAGGTCGGCAACCGCCGCGCCACGCGCACGGCAAGATAGGCGAACGCCTGCGCTTCCAGCATATCACCGTCCAGCCCGACATCCTCGACAGGCCGCACGGGACAGTCCAGCGACACCGACAGCATTTGCATCAGGACAGGGTTCTTGCGCCCGCCACCGGTCACCAGAACCTCGGTCGGGGGCTGCGGAGAATGCTGCATCGCCTCGGCCACGCCGGCAGCCGCCATCGCCGTCAGCGTCGCGGCGGCATCGGCATCCGACAACTCGCCCACCAGCGCGATCATCTCGGAAAAATCATTCCGGTCCAGAGATTTGGGCGGAATGCGTGCAAAATAGGGTTCGGCCAGAAACAGCTCAAGCGCGCCGGTGGCCACATCGCCCCTGCGCGCGACCTTGCCGCCCTCGTCAAAACCGACACCAAGCCGCGCCATCATCAGATCGTTCAGCGGCGCGTTGGCGGGGCCTGTATCAAACGCCAGCAAAGCCCCCGGCACATCCGGCGCGTCAAAGCGGGGATCGACAAAGCTGATGTTGCCCACACCACCCAGATTCAAAAACGCCACCGGCGCGTCACGGTTCAGATATCTGGCACAGGCAAAGTGGAAGAACGGGGCCAGCGGTGCCCCCTCGCCGCCCATTTCGACATCGGCGCTGCGGAAATCCCAGACCACCGGCACGCCAAGCGACGCGGCCAAAGCGCCGCCATCACCCACCTGCAACGTTCCACGCATGCGCGGCGCGTGGGCCAGCGTCTGACCGTGAAAACCGACCAGATCAACGTCGGAAAATTCTGCCAAAGCCTGAACATGGGTGTCCTGAACCACCTGCGTCGCGGCTTCAACCTCGGCCCCCTCCCAGCGGCCCAAAGCCGCGCCAATCACCCGCTGTTCGTCGGCGGAATAGGGTCTGTACCCGCTCTCGCCAAAGCGCGTGATGGTCACACCATCGGTCTCGATCACCGCCGCATCGACCCCGTCCAGCGACGTGCCGCTCATCGCGCCCAGTGCCCGTATCGGCACGCCTGCCTGCCTGACCTTGTTCATCGGTCTTTTCCTTTGCCCTTTAGGCCCCTATAGAGTGCCCCGCACAGATGTCATAGGACAAGTCACATGTCGTACAAACCCCGTTCCGAATTTCTCAACGTCATGCAACAGCGCGGCTTTGTCGCCGACTGCACCGACTATCAAGGGCTGGACGAAGCCCTGATGAGCGGAACACGCGCCGCTTATATCGGGTTTGATGCGACGGCCAAGTCGTTGCACGTGGGGTCGCTGATCCAGATCATGATGCTGCGCTGGTTCCAGAAAACCGGCCACCAGCCGATCACCCTGATGGGCGGCGGCACGACCAAGGTGGGCGATCCGTCGTTTCGCGCGGACGAACGCCCGCTGCTGGGCCCCGAGCAGATCGACGAGAATATTGCAGGCATCCGCAAGGTCTTTGCCGCCTACATCGACTATGACAGTGGCGCGGACAATGCTGCCATGATGCTGAACAACGCCGAATGGCTGGACGGGTTGAATTACCTCGATTTCCTGCGCGATATCGGGCGGCACTTCTCGATCAACCGGATGCTGTCCTTCGAAAGCGTCAAGTCGCGGCTGGACCGCGAACAATCCCTGTCGTTCCTTGAATTCAACTACATGATCCTGCAAGCCTATGATTTCATGGAACTTCACCGCCGCTATGGCTGTGTGTTGCAGATGGGCGGCAGCGACCAGTGGGGCAATATCGTCAACGGCATCGACCTGACCCGCCGCGTGATTGACGGCGAGGTTTACGGGCTGACCTCGCCGCTGTTGACCACCAGCGACGGCAAGAAGATGGGTAAAACCGCAGGCGGTGCCGTCTGGTTGAACGGTGACATGCTGTCACCCTATGAATTCTGGCAATTCTGGCGCAACACCACCGACGCGGACGTAGGCCGGTTCCTGAAGCTCTACACCGAGCTGCCCGTCGACGAATGCGACCGTCTGGGCGCGTTGCAAGGGGCCGAGATCAACGCGGCCAAGGCGCTGCTGGCCACGGAGATCACCACGCTGCTGCACGGCGCGGCGGCGGCCAAGGCGGCAGCAGACACCGCCCGCGAGGTCTTTGAAAAAGGTGGCGTGGGCGATGACCTGCCCACCCTGACCCTGACGCGCGACGAGCTGGGCGATGGCATCTCCATCGTACAACTGATCGTCAAATCGGGACTGGCCGGTTCGGGCAAAGAGGCCAAGCGCCTGATTTCCGAAAACGGCGCCCGTCTGGACGATGCGCCGCTGACCGATGCGGGCCTGATGATCGACGCGGGCGCGCTGTCGTCCCCGATCAAGCTGAGCGCGGGCAAGAAACGGCATGCTCTGGTGCAACTGGGCTAGAACATAAACGCCTCCACCAGGGTCAGAATCGCAAACGTCGGGATCGACAAGCCCGTCGCCAGTAAAACGGCGGCGGAGCGTGTCATGCGCGGAGCGGTGGCGGTGATGCCGTAGACTGGTTTTTTCATACAGCCATTAACCATGGATTAAGTTTCCATGCGGTTAATGCCTGCATGTTTGATTGTACCGTTGATTGTTCACCCGCCCCCTTGATGCAAAGCGCGGGATTCGAGGCTGCCCTGCGCGCCTGTGGTGCCGCCCCCGTGCGGCTGGACTGTGGCACGTTGATGTTGCGGCGCAGGGTGGCCGGCATTCCCGTTGCCATGCTGCCCCGTGCCACGCTGGGCGATGCCGCAACCACAGTGGCACTGGCCCGCAGCGTCACCCGCGCACCGCTTCTGATCTCACCGTTTTCGCCAAGGGATCTGTCCGTGCAGGGGGCGCTGCCGCTGGTCAGCCCCGCGCGGCAGGCCGCGGTCCGGCTGCACGCCGACCCCGAAACGATGTACGCCGCTTTGCACGGAAAATGGCGTAACCGGCTGAGACACGGTGAAAAATCTGGCCTGCGCGTGCGCCATTGCGCTTTGCCGCCGCGCTCTGATCACTGGTTGCTGCGCGCGGACGCCGCCCAGCAACGCGCACGCGACTATCGGGCCTGGCCCGTGCCACTGACCTTGGGCTTTGCCGCCACCACACCGCAGGCTGCCATCTTGTTCGAGGCTTTTCAGGGGGCTGATCCTGTCGCAGCACTTCTGGTCCTGCGCCACGGCGCCACCGCCACCTATCACATTGGTCACACGACCGACACGGGCCGCTCGGCCTCGGCGCACAATCTGTTGATGTGGTCGGCAATGTGCTGGTGCGCGCAAAATGGGCACCACTGGCTGGATCTGGGGCTGATCAACACCGAAACCCACCCCGGACTGGCGCGATTCAAACTGGGCACCGGTGCCGAAGTAAAACCGCTGGGCGGCACATGGCTGCACTGGCCGCCCCTGCGCCCGCTGCGCAGACTGGCGCGGCTGGACCGCAAAAGAATGGCCCCACCCTCTTGACCCAGTCGGGCGTCGCCTCTCAAAGACAAACTTGCAGACAATACGCGAAAAAATGGCAGCTGGCGCAACTGTCGCCGGAAATCCGGCAAGGCCGCATCAGGCCTCGGCCTTTTCTTCCAGCAACAGCCACTCTTCCTCGGCTTCTTGCAGCTTTTCGTGGCGTGCCACCAAGGCATCGGTGGCTTTCTGGAACTTCACCGGCTCGCGGGTGAACAGCTCGGGATCGCTCATCAACTCTTCGAGCTTGGCAATCTCGGCCTCCAGCCGTGCGATTTCCTTGGGCAGCACGTCAAGCCGGTGCTTTTCGGTAAAGCTGAGCCCCGATTTCGCAGGGGTCGCAGCCGCCGCCGCAGTTTCGCGCGCCGCTGTCTGGCGGGATTTCACAACGCTGCCCGCGAAATCATCCTGATCCCGCTGCGCCATGTAATCCGACCAACCGCCCGCATAGACGGTCGCCTTGCCCTTGCCTTCCAGCGCGATGGTGGTCACCGCCACGCGGTCCAGAAAATCGCGGTCGTGGCTGACCAACAGCACGGTGCCGTCATATTGCCCCAACAAGTCCTGCAACAGGTCCAGCGTTTCCACGTCCAGATCATTGGTCGGTTCGTCCAGCACCAGCATGTTGCTGGGTTTGGCCATGATTTTGGCCAGCAGCAGCCGCGCCTTTTCCCCGCCCGACAGCGACCGCACCGGCGCACGCGCCTGTGCCTCATCGAACAGGAATTCCTTGAGATAGCCGATCACATGCTTTGGGTTGCCACGCACCATGACCTGATCGGCCTTGCCGCTGACGCGCATGTCGGGGTCGCCGGTCAGCGAATCCCACAGGCTCATGTCCGGGTCCAGCTGTGCGCGCGCCTGATCGAACAGGGCAATCTCCAGATTGGTGCCCAGCTTGATGGTGCCGCTGTCCGGTGTTTCCTTGCCGATCATCATGTTCAGCAACGTGGTTTTCCCCACGCCGTTGGGGCCGACCAGCGCAATCCGGTCGCCACGCATGACAGTGATGTCAAAGGGGTTCAGGATCACCTTGTCCCCGTAAACCTTTGTAATTCCTTCCGCTTCGATCACCTTGCGGCCCGATTTGGTGCCCGCATCCAGCGCCATGGCTGCCGCGCCCTGACGGTTGATCTGCGACGCCCGCTCGGCGCGCAATTCGCCCAGGGCACGCACACGGCCCTGGTTGCGCTTGCGCCGCGCGCTGATGCCTTCGACCGCCCAACGGGCCTCGGCCTTGATCTTGCGGTTCAGCTTGTGGCGCTGCATGTCCTCGTCTTCCCAGACCTTGTCGCGCCATTCCTCGAAGTGCTCAAAGCCCTTCTCCTGACGCCGTACAACGCCGCGGTCGATCCACATCGTCGCTCGCGTCAACGCACGCAGGAATGCACGGTCGTGGCTGATGATCATGAACCCGGCACGGGTCTGCTTCAGCTCGTTTTCCAGCCAGCCGATGGCCTCGATGTCCAGGTGGTTGGTCGGCTCGTCCAGCAGCATCAGCTCCGGCTCTTCCGCCATCAGCCGTGCCAGCGCCGCGCGCCGCCGTTCCCCGCCCGAAGCCGTTTCAACCGCACGCGCAGGGTCAAATTTCAACCCCTCGCCCGCGCGTTCCACCTTGTACAACTCTCCCTCGTCCAGCGTAGCCGAGGCGAAATCACCCAAGGTGGCATAGCCCGACAGGTCCGGATCCTGCTCCATATAGCCAACCGACACGCCGGGTCCGGCGATGACCTCGCCCTTGTCGGGTTCGACCAGACCGCCGGCAACCTTCATCAAGGTCGACTTGCCCGAGCCGTTGCGCCCGACCAGCGCCAGACGGTCGCCCGGCTGGACGATCATCGACAGGTTCTCGAACACCGGATCGCCTCCGAAGGTCAGAGAAATTTCATTCAGTTGCAAAAGGGGTATACGTGCCATGGCAGCCATCTATGTGCAGCCCGTGTCGCGGTCAACGGGCAGCGCGCATGGCGCAGAAAATAACTGCTCTCGCCCCTTCATCTTGCCAGATAAACTCCGGGGAGCCCGAGGGGCCGGCCCCTCGGTCTTATCAATCTGGGGGCTGGCCCCTCGGACCTATCAACTGGGGGCCACCCCCTCGGATTTATTATCTCGCGGGCCCGTCCTACCCCGCCACCGCCCGCAGCAGTTTCTTGCGCGCGGGGGGAATCGCCCCGATCTCGACGCCGGTAAAGACATGCAGCGTGTTCATCTGCCGGTCCACCACCGCATGATCGCTGACCCAACCGCCCATCAGCAGGTAGGTCTTCAACAAGGGCGGCATCCGCAGCATCGCCTTTTTCAGATCCGGCTTGCGCCGCAGCTTGGCGGCAAAGCGGAACACATCCGGCGCCTTGACCCTTGGCAGCCAGCGTTTTGGCCCCAGATGGCGCGCCTTGAGCACCGCGAAAGCATCCAGATACTGCTCGGTCTCGGTGCCTGCAAAAGACGAACATCCAAACAGCATTTCCACGCTCTCACGGTCGACATAGGCGGTCATCGCCCCCCACGCCACGCGCAGCACATCAGGGTCGCCACAATCGGGATGCACGCAAAACCGCCCCATCTCGACCATCTTGCCCTCAAACGCCGCCAGCGCACTCAGCTCGTAGTACTGCGCTGAATAGCTGCGTAAAATCTCGCTTCCGCTCAGGGGCAACATGCGAAAACAGGCCACCAGCCGGTCGGTGGCGACCTCGTGAATCAGGATATGGGTGCACAGCGGATCAAAGGCATCAACATCCTCGTCCTTGCCAAAGCACAAGGCGCGCAGCACCTGTGACTGGGCAACCGCTTCGGGGCCGGTTGCCACGCTGGCAGCATAGCGGCCACGGTGCAAAGAAATCATGCAAGCCTCCACATATCGTGGCGGCCCGCCACGGGTCAGCCGCCCAGCCCGGACGGGCCGATGCGCCCGAGGTTCCCCAGAAGCTGGCGCAGGAAGGTTTTGTTGGATACTGCGCTTTCGCTCACACGGCGGGTCAGCGGCACGACCTGCCCTTTTTCCAGACCAAAGCGTTCGATGTTGCTGACCACCCCTGCACTGTCAAAGCTGATTGCCAGCACCTGACGGTCGATTTCGGTTGGTGCCCTGAAGCCATAGCTGCGCATCCGGCTGCGCACATAAAAATAGTCGCCCCCGTTCACAACGCCGCTGGCCCCGGGAGGTCCGACCGTTTCCTCGACGCTGGCACGGGTGTCCACGCCCACAACAATCTGGTTCAAATCATCTTCGGGCGGAATGTACCCGTGATTGCGATAGCTTGCTGTACAAGCCCCCAAGGTCAGGCACAGCAGGCCGATACCTGCGATCCGTGTGATGGAACCTATTCCCATTATGTGCCCTTCTGTGGCCTTGCGGTTGCGGCTTTCGCTCTGGCTTACTAAATGAACGGCTCCGGTTCAAGAAACGAAAGCGTCTTGCGATATGTCCGCCACCCCACCATCCGCCACCGCGCTGCGTGTGTCCAGCCTGCCGCAAAACGCGCCCAAGCTGTTTGCTCTGCTGCCCAAGCCCGCAGAAATGCAGGACATTGCCGCCGAGCTTGGCCTGTTGGGGCTGCGCAAGTTGCGCTTCGAGGGCCAGATCGAGGCGATGGGCCGGGCCGACTGGCGCCTGACCGGCAAGATTGGGGCCACTGTGGTGCAGCCCTGTGTCGTGACCCTGCAACCGGTGACCACGCGCATTGATGCACCGGTTGAGCGTATTTTCCTGAAAAGCTTCACCACGCCCGAGGGCGAGGTCGAGGTCGAAATGGACGAAGACGACCGCACCGAGCCTTTGGGGGCATGGATTGATCCCGCTGCGGTGATGGTCGAAGCGCTGAGCCTGAACCTGCCGCTTTATCCGCGCGCACCGGATGCAGCGCTTGAGCAGACCGTGTTCACCGAGGACGGCCTGAAACCGATGACCGACGAAGACGCACGCCCCTTTGCCGGCCTGGCCGCCCTGCGCGGACAGCTTGACGCCAGCGCCCAGACAGAGGAAGACAGCAGCGACGAAGACGGGTCGGACAAGCCCGACTAGCCGACGAAAAGAATCAGGTTGCGCGCACCTGAATTCGCAGTATTTTGCCGCCCTCTTGGAAATTAGGGTTGGACATGGGAAGCGCCGCATTCTAAACGCTGCCAAACGCTGCATGCACCAACGTAACCGACACCCCCTGCACTGCGCAGGGCCGCACAGACAAAAAGGCCGAGCACATGGCTGTTCAACAGAACAAAGTATCGAAATCGCGTCGCAACAACCGTCGCGCGCACGATTCGCTGACGGCAGCGAACCCAAATGAATGCCCGAACTGTGGCGAGCTGAAACGCCCGCACCACATCTGCGCATCCTGTGGTCACTATGACGATCAGGAAATCGTTGCCCTGACCGACGACATCGATCTGGACGAAGACGCAGCTTAAGTCAGAAATACGGGACAGGCACGCATTATGACGGTCTCCAAAGACCAGAAGAGCTTTGCGGCCACGTCCACAATTCTGTCTGTTGACGCCATGGGTGGCGATCAGGGCCCGGCAGCTGTAGTTGCCGGGCTTAGTCTGTTTGCCAAGAAAGACCGTGACACGCAGTTCATCCTGCATGGGCCCGTTGCGGTGTTGACTGATCTCGTTGCCAAACGGCGCAATCTGGAAGGCCGCTGTACCATCATCGACGCCCAGGGTGTCGTGACAATGGACGACAAGCCCAGCCAGGTGGTGCGCCACGGCAAGGACACGTCGATGTGGTCGGCCATCGAATCGGTGCGCGACGGCACCGCGGATGTGGCCGTAAGCTGCGGCAATACCGGGGCGCTGATGGCGCTGTCGATGATCCGGCTGCGCAAGCTGCCCGGCGTGAACCGGCCCGCGATTGCGGTGCTGTGGCCGTCGCGCACCCCCCAGGGTTTCAATGTGATGCTGGACGTGGGCGCCGATATTCGCGCTGACGCCGATGATCTGCTAAGATACGCGCTGATGGGCGCCTCTTACGCGCGCAACGGCATGAACCTGCAACGCCCCCGCATCGGCTTGCTGAACGTCGGCACCGAGGATCACAAGGGCCGTCAGGAACTGAAAGACGCCAACGAACTGATCCGTGATTATCAGAACACGGCCGATTTCGACTATGTCGGCTTCGTCGAAGGCGGCGACATTCAGGGTGACATCGCGGATGTGATCGTGACCGACGGCTTTACCGGCAATGTCGCGATCAAGACCGGCGAAGGCACGGCCAAGCTGATCGGTGATCTGCTGAAAGAAGCGTTCAAATATACGATTCTGTCGCGCGTGGCCTCGTTGCTGGCGCTGACATCGCTGCGCCGTTTGCAAAAACGCATCGACCCGCGTGGCAAAAATGGCGGCGTTTTTCTGGGCTTGAACGGCACGGTTGTAAAATCGCACGGCTCCGCCGATGCTTTGGGTGTGGCAGCGGCGATCACTCTCGCAGCACAACTGTCCCAATCGCACTTCAATACAAAACTTGCCGCGCGCGTTGCTGCCGTGCTGCCGCAGGAAGACCCGAAAAATGAAGGAGACACCGCATGACCCTAAGAGCCGTGGTTACAGGTGTCGGGCATTTCCTGCCCGAGCGGGTCGTGCCGAACGCTGAATTTGAAAAGACGCTGGACACGTCGGACGAATGGATTCGCGCCCGTTCCGGCATTGAAAACCGTCATTTCGCCGGCGAAAACGATACAACCTCGTCGATGGCCGTGGCCGCCGCAAACGCCGCGTTGGCTGATGCAGGCTGCACGGCTGAAGATGTCGATGCGATCATCGTCGCCACCTCGACCGCCGATCTGACCTTTCCCTCTGCCGCCACCATGGTGCAGGCCGGTCTGGGTATGACGCGCGGTTTTGCCTTTGACGTACAGGCCGTCTGTGCCGGATTTGTCTATGCGCTGGCCAACGCCAGTGCCTTGATTGCCTCGGGTCAGGCCAAGCGCGTGCTGGTCATCGGATCGGAAACCTTCAGCCGCATCATGGACTGGACCGACCGGGGCACCTGCGTGCTGTTCGGTGACGGTGCAGGCGCGTTGCTGCTTGAGGCGCAAGAAGGCACCGGCACCAGCGCCGATCGTGGTATTCTGGCAACCGACCTGAACTCGGACGGGCGTCACAAGGATCTGCTTTATGTCGATGGCGGGTCCAGCACCGGCACCACCGGCTATCTGCGGATGCAGGGCAATCAGGTGTTCCGCCATGCGGTCGAAAAGCTCGCCTCGACCGCGCAAACCGCAATGGATCGCGCCGGCGTGACGGCCGAAGATGTCGATTGGATTGTGCCACATCAGGCCAATATCCGCATCATTCAGGGCACCGCGAAAAAGATGAACATCGGCATGGATCGTGTCGTTGTCACCGTCCAGGACCACGGCAATACCTCGGCGGCGTCGATCCCGCTGGCGCTGTCGGTGGGCAAGCAACGCGGCCAGATCAAACAGGGCGACCTGTTGGTCACCGAAGCCATTGGCGGCGGTCTGGCCTGGGGCGCTGTCGTCCTGCGCTGGTAAAGTCCTCGAATCCTTGCGATTCTCCGCTTGGGAACGGGACAGAACAAGTCATTGATATTGACTCGGAAATTCCATGCCCCCTATTGTTGGTCAAAACATGGGGGACGACATGTCTGACAAAACTTTGACGCGGATGGACCTGAGCGAGGCCGTTTTCCGCGAAGTAGGCCTTTCGCGCAACGAAAGTGCGCAACTGGTTGAAAGCGTGCTTGAACATATGTCCGATGCGCTGGTGGCCGGTGAACAGGTCAAGATTTCATCCTTTGGCACCTTCTCTGTGCGCAGCAAATCGGCGCGCGTGGGCCGCAACCCCAAGACCGGCGAAGAGGTTCCGATCAACCCGCGCCGCGTTCTGACGTTCCGTCCGTCACATCTGATGAAAGACCGCGTCGCTTCGGGCAACAAGTCGTAAACCATGTCAAAGTCGCCTGACGCGTTCCGCACCATCTCGGAAGTGGCCGATTGGCTGGGCGTGCAGGCACATGTGCTGCGGTTCTGGGAAAGCAAGTTTTCGCAGGTCAAACCGGTCAAGCGCGCAGGCGGGCGGCGTTATTACCGTCCCGCCGACATGCTGCTGCTGGGCGGCATCCGCAAGCTGTTGCACGATGACGGCCTGACGATCAAAGGCGTCCAGAAGATCTTGCGCGAACAGGGCATGGCCTATGTGTCCGACCTGTCGCTGCCGCTTGACGACGAGACGATGGAGGCCATCGACGCCGCCACACCACCGACGGCAGCGCCCCCCTTCTTCGACCCGCCGCCCCCCATGCCCGAGCCCAAGGCGGGCGAGGTTGTCGAATTCCCGCCCGTCACACCACCAGAAGCGTCGGACATGCAACCCGAAGCAGCACCAGAGCCTATGGCCGAAGCTCCGGCGCTTGAGATGCCGGAGGCCGCTGATGCTACAGAAATGACATCAGACGAGGCGTCGGACAGCCAGCCACCTCAGGACAAACCCGAAGCATTTGATGCGGCCCTTGCTCCGGCAACGCCGGATGACGTTGCTGACCCCGCAGACGCAGAAGACCCACAGCCATCCGGGAATGAAGCCCTTGATGCTGCCCCGCCTCCGCTGACACCGGATGACGTGGCTGAACATGAAGAAACGGCAACCGTCGAATCCGATGACTCGCAACCATCAGAAAATGAAGCCCTTGCTGCCGCTCCGTCTCCGGTAACGCCGGATGACGTGGCTGAACGTGAAGAATCGGCAACCGTCGAATCCGATGACTCGCAACCATCAGAAGATGAAACCCTTGCTGCCGCCCCGCCTCCGGTAACGCCGGAGGACGTGGCTGAACGTGAAGATTCGACAACCGTTGAATCCCATGACACGCCCCCCTCAGAAGGCGAAGCCCTTGATGCGGCACCCGCATCTGCAACGCCACCGGACGCACTGACAGAACCACAGCAAGAGGCGCAAGACAAAGTCTTTGACGACGCCGCCCCGATACACAGCATTGATTCGCAAGAAAATTCCGAATCTGCGACGGAAACCGGTGAGGCCGAGAGAGAATCCCCAGAGGTCGCCGCAGCCGAGGACGTCATGCCAGCACAGGACGATGCGCCTGTCGAAGCAGGCACAGACCCTGAAACACAAGATGAACCCGACGATGAGCCCGCCGACGATCAAGCCGTGCCTGCCTTCCTCAGCACGTCCAAAATGGCAGAAGACACGCCAATCCAGGACAAACCCGAGGCTCCGGCCCCCAAACCGCGTGTCATAGATGCGCCCGATCCTCCGGCCGAGGACCAGATTGACGCGCAGGCCAGCACGCTCAGCGCGCTTGCCCGTGTCAAACGCCTTGCCCCCGAACAGCAAGAATCGCTGCGCCCGCTGCTGGCGCAACTGACGGCTTTGCGCGACCGGATGGCCGCCGGACCCAAACCGCGAAGTTAAGAGTGACTCTTTGCCAATTTACCCTTGCAGCACCCGTCAAATCGGGTATGAACCCCATCAAGTCGGGCTATGGCGCAGCCTGGTAGCGCGTCCGTCTGGGGGACGGAAGGTCGCAGGTTCGAGTCCTGCTAGCCCGACCAACAACACACCGCCCGGCCCTGCATGGGGTTCGGGCGGTTTGTGCATCTGAAGGGCGAATATTATGACCGGCGTGATTCCCAACCAGCAGATTGAACAGATGATTGCGCAGGGTGCCCTGTCGGGCGATCCCGCGATCATTCCCGCCCAAATCCAGCCTGCCAGCCTTGACCTGCGTCTTGGCACTGTCGCCTACCGCGTGCGGGCCTCTTTCCTTGCGGGCCACGGCGCAAAGGTTTCCGACCGGCTGGGCGAATTCGAGATGCATCGCGTTGACCTGTCGAACGGCGCGGTTCTGGAAAAGGGCGCGGTTTATGTCGTCCCCCTGATGGAATCACTGGCCCTGCCCGACGGCATTCAGGCCGTGGCCAATGCAAAATCCTCCACGGGCCGTCTGGACCTGCTGACCCGTCTTATCACCGATGGCGGCACCGAATTCGACCGCATCGCGCCCGGCTACACCGGCCCGCTTTACGCCGAGATTTGCCCGCGTTCGTTCTCTGTCCTCGTCCGCCCCGGTATGCGGCTGAACCAGATCCGGTTCCGCGACGGTCAGGCCGTGCTGAACGACGACGCCCTGCGCGCCCTGCACGCCGATCAGGTGCTGGTGGACGGCGAAGCAATGATCGACGACGGTCTGGGCTTTTCCGTCGATCTGCGCCCTGCAAGCGGCACGCTGGTGGGCTATCGTGCCAAACCGCACACCGGCGTGATTGATCTGGACAAGATCGGCCACTACGACCCCGCCGAATATTGGGAAGAGGTGCACAGCGCCACCGGCCAGATCATTCTGGACCCCGGCGCGTTCTACATTCTGGTCAGCCGCGAAGCGGTGCACATCCCGCCTGATTGCGCCGCCGAAATGGCCCCCTATCTGGCGATGGTGGGTGAATTCCGTGTGCACTACGCGGGTTTCTTCGATCCCGGCTTTGGCCATGACGCCGCAGGCGGCGCCGGTTCGCGCGGCGTGCTCGAAGTGCGCTGTCACGAAGCGCCCTTTGTGCTGGAACACGCGCAGATCGTCGGGCGACTGGTCTATGAGAAAATGGCCGAAGTGCCTACGCAGCTTTACGGTGCGGGCATTGCGTCAAACTATCAGGGTCAGGGTCTGAAGCTGTCGAAACATTTCAAAACGCCCTGATCCCAACGGCTTACATCTTGCCCAGACGCTTTGCCACACGCGCCGCTTGCCGCGCCTGACGGACCTGTTGTTTGGTCATGCCGTTACCTTGGCCGTTGCCACCTTGACGTGGACGTCCGTCCTGCCCAGTGGGCTGACCATATTCATCCACCTCGGCGTCACCCTGCTTGTGCCGCCCGCCCATCTTGCTGGCCCCCTTGATGCCCGCATCAATGCCTTTGTTGATGGCTTTGCGCATGACCAGTTTGATGATCATGTTGAGTATCTGATTGACGTTCATTGCCGTCTCTCCTGCTGCTTTACACCCTATATAGCAGTGAATGCGGCGAATTTCAGGTTTGTCTCGCCTCAGTCCTCGAAAAGTTCGCTTTGACCCTCGGTGCTTTCGTCCTCGTCATCGTCACGCAGCACGTCGCCACCGGGCGGCGGGCGGTTTTCCAACAGGCCCGCAGCACGCAGTTCTTTCAGCCCCGGCAGATCGCGCGCGCTTTCCAATCCAAAGTGGTCCAGGAAATTCTGCGTCACCACGAATGTCACGGGCCGCCCCGGTGTCATCTTGCGACGCCCGAAACGAATCCATTCCAGTTCCAGCAATTGATCCACCGTGCCACGGCTGACGCTGACACCGCGGATTTCCTCGATCTCGGCGCGGGTGACGGGCTGGTGATAGGCGATGATCGCAAGGGTTTCGATGGCGGCACGGCTCAGCTTGCGGGTTTCGACGGTTTCCTTTTGCATCAGAAAGCCCAGATCGGGGGCCGTGCGTATGGCCCAGGCGTCGCCCACCCGCGTCACGCTGACCCCGCGCCCCTCGTAGCGTTTGCGCAAATGCACCAGCGCCTCGGCAGGGTCGCAGCCGTGGGGCAGTCGCGCCTCAAGCTCGCGCACGGTGATCGGCTCGGTGGTGGCAAACAGGATCGCTTCAACCATGCGTTCCTGTTCACCCATGGGGGGTGCTTCGAACAGGCTTTCTTCTTTCTGGTCAATATCTTCCGACAAAAACTTAATCCTTCTTGCGCAACTGGATCGGCGCGAACATTTCCGATTGCCGGATCTCCAGATGCCCTTCCTTGACCAGTTCAAGCGAGGCCGCAAAAGTCGCCGCCGTGGCCGAGCGTCGGCGCACCGGATCCCCGTCCCAGCCGTCCGGCAGATAAGAGGAAATCTCGGTCCAGTCGCCCGCATAGCCGATCAGCCCACGCATCCGCTCCAGCGCCTGCTCCATCGTGAAAACCGAGTCGCGGTCCATCACAAAGGGGCGGAAATCGTCGCGGGTGCGGATACGGGCATAGCCCTGCATCAGGTCCAGCAGCGTGGCCGAATAGGTGACCTTGCGCACGCGCGTCACCATTTCCGACTGCCCCCGCGCAAAGAAATCGCGGCCCAGCTGGTCGCGCGCCATCAACCGTGCGGCGGCATCGCGCATGGCCTGCAACCGCTCCAGCTGAAACGCCAGGTGTGCGGCCAGTTCCTCGCCCGATGGCCCCTCTTCGGTGGGATCGGGCGGCAACAGCAAACGGGATTTCAGAAAGGCCAGCCAGGCGGCCATCACCAGATAGTCGGCAGCCAGTTCCAGCCGCAGCGCCTTGGCCTTTTCCACAAAGGCCAGATACTGGCGGGCCAGCTGCAACACGCTGACCTTGCGCAGATCGACCTTTTGCGTACGGCTGAGTGTCAGCAAGAGGTCCAGCGGCCCTTCAAAGCCGTCGACATCCACAATCAGCGCCTCGGCTGCAAGCCGTTCGCTGACGCTGACCTTGTCTTCTTCGAACAGATTTTCAGCCATGCGCAATCGCGCCCGTCAGCGCCCTATTTTAACAGGCTCTCAAGTTCGGCGTCAGCGGCGGAAATGTCAATGTCATCGGGCGTATGGCGTGCCGCCAATGCCGCTTCTGCGCGGCGTTGCGCCTCTGCGCCCATTTCGCCCGCAGCGGCGGCGACCTCCATGCGTTCGGCCAAAGTGCCGTTGCAATGCAGGATCACGTCACAGCCCGCATCCAGCGCACCACGCGACAGATCGGCCAACGATCCGCTGAGCGCCTTCATCGAAATATCATCGGTCATGATCAACCCGTCGAACCCGATGTCGGTGCGGATCACATCCATCACCTTGGGCGACAGGGTCGCGGGGGCGGCATCAATGGCATCATAGACCAGATGCGCGGTCATCCCCATCGGCAGATCGTTCAACGCCTTGAAGGGCGCAAAATCCTGTGCATCCAGATCGGCACGCGGCGCGGCGACGGTGGGCAGGTCGAAATGGCTGTCCTGAGTGGCGCGACCATGGCCGGGAATGTGTTTGACCACCGGCAGCACGCCGCCGTCCAGCATCCCCTGCGCGTGGGCACGGCCCAGCGTGGCCACTGTGCCCGCGTCCGTGCCATAGCAACGGTTGCGCAGGAACGGGTGGCTGTTGTCACAGGCCACATCGACCATCGGCGCACAGTTGCTGTCGACGCCAATCGCGCGCAGCTCATGGGCAATCACACGGCCGCGCAGGTACATCGCCCGCTCGGCCTGATCACCTGCTGCGGTGACAAAATCCAGCGGCGGCAACCATTCCCGCCACTGCGGCGCACGCAAACGCTGTACGCGCCCGCCCTCTTGGTCAATCGTGATCGGGCATTCAAACCCCACCGCGTTGCGCATGTCGGCGCACAGGGCGCGCACCTGATCGGGATTGTCGATATTGCGCGCGAACAGGATGAACCCAAAGGGCAGCACATCACGGAAAAACGCGATCTCGTCCGAGGTCAGCCGCAGCCCGTCCGCATCCAGGATGGTCGCGCCAAAGTTCATCGTGTGACGACCGGAATACAGTCTGCCCCCTCTGCCACAAGGGCCGAGCAGAACCGCCGCGCATCCGACAGGTCGTCAAAGCCATGGGCGCGCAAACGATAGAAGGTGCGCCCGCCACTTTGCGCCTTTTGCACGATGCGCGATTTGCCGTTCAGATAGTCACCAAAGCGCCCCTCGATGCGGGTCCATTGTTCGCGGGCCACCTCGGGGCTGTCAAAGGCCCCCAATTGCACCAGACGCGTGCCTGTGGCCAGGCTCGCCGCGTCGATTTCTTCCGTAGGCGTATCCGCAACAACAGCGGCGCGCACCGGAATCACCATATCAGGGGCAGATGCAGGGCGGACCTTGGGACGCAGGGACAACTGCGGCCCCGGACCAGTCAACACGGCCTGAACCGGTTCGGGCTGCGCAATCTGCTCGTTTGTCGTTTCGGCAAAATCGGCCTCGCCGTCTTCGTCAATACGGTCGACACCTGCGGTCAACTGGCTGACAAGTTCGTCAACCGCCCCCGTTTGCAGGGCGGCTGCCACGTCTGGCGGCTGTGTGCTGTCGTCTGTCTGTTCTGCAAGGTCGGACTGTGACCCAGAAGCCACCCCCGGCACCACCATCGACGCCAGCATCGGTGTATCGTCGTCATTCAGGGCCATCGGACGTGGTGCCAGAACCAATCGGTCGGCAGGTGCCTGCGCCACGCCATCGGCGGCCACGGCGTTCACCGAAAGCCCCTGGTTCAGGGCCAGCTGGCCGCCCGGTTCCTCGGGACGCACCCGCATGTCACCCTCGGCGGCGCGCACCACCGGAATGCCGCTGACATCACGCACCATCAGCTTGTAGCCCCAGATGCCAACACCCGTAATCAACGCCAAAGACACCACGGCCCCGGCGATATTTGTCATATTGGTCAGAGACTTGGCGGTTTCATGCCCTGCTGCACCATATTGCGCAACATAGCTGTCTTCGCCCAAGCCTTGGGTGTCGTAAACGTCTGCCATTTCTGCCTCACTGCCCGCACGATACGTCGCCGCGCCGGTCTGCTGTCACATTGCCTGCTCATAGGCTGCGGCGCTGTTTTTTCAGCGCATCTCGTCAGCCGGTGTGACACCAAGAATACCAAGACCCGCCGCAATTACAATCGCCACGGCACGCGCCAGCGCGATTTTTGCCACACTGGCCGCGTGGTTGTCATCCTGGATGAACCGCAGGCCCGTCTCATCGTTGCCCTTGTTCCACAATCCGTGGAAATCGCCCGCCAGTTCATACAGATAGAACGCCACGCGATGCGGCTCGTTGGTGCGTGCCGCCGTCTCGACCAGACGCGGCCATTCGGCCAGCTTGCCCGCCAGCGCCAGTTCCGCCGGATGGTCCAGCAACGCCAGATCGGGCGTGGCACCGGTGTCGATCCCCGCCTCGGCTGCCTTGCGCAGCACCGAGTTCACCCGTGCATGGGCATATTGCACATAGAACACCGGGTTCTCGCGGCTTTGCTCCACCGCCTTGTCGAAATCAAAGTCCAGCGGCGCGTCATTCTTGCGGGTCAGCATGACGAAACGGGTCACATCGGGGCCCACCTGTTCGACCACATCGCGCAGGGTCACAAATGTCCCTGCCCGCTTGGACATCTTGAACGGCTCGCCATTCTTGTACAGTTTCACCAACTGGCACAGCTTGATGTCCAGCGGCACAGTGCCACCGGACAGCGCCGAAACCGCCGCCTTCATCCGTTTGACATAGCCGCCGTGATCGGCCCCGAACACGTCGATCAAGGCATCGAACCCGCGCTGCACCTTGTCGTAATGGTACGCGATATCCGGCGCGAAATAGGTCCAGGCACCATCCGATTTCATCACCGGACGGTCCACATCGTCGCCGTGCTCGGTCGAACGGAACAGGGTCTGCTCGCGCGCTTCCCAGTCCTCGGGCTTTTTGCCTTTGGGCGGCTCCAGCACACCTTCATAGATCAGACCCTTGTTCTTCAGATCCTCGATCGCGGCTTCGATACGGCCGGTGCCATACAACGACTTTTCGCTGTAAAACACGTCCATTTCGACGCCCAGCGACTTCAGATCGGCACGGATCAGGTCCATCATCGCATCGGTCGAGAAATTGCGGATCTCTTCCAGCCACACGTCCTCGTCCTGCCCGACATAGGCGTCGCCCACCTTGTCCTTCAGCGCCTGGCCCACGTCGATCAGATAGTCACCGGGATATGTGCCATCGGGAAAGGCCACCTCCTGCCCGTGCGCCTCAAGATACCGCAGGTAGACAGACCGCGCCAACACATCGACCTGCGCGCCGCCGTCGTTGATGTAATATTCACGCGTGACCTCATGGCCTGCAAAATCCAGCAAGGACGCCAGCGCATCGCCAAAGACCGCGCCCCGCGTGTGTCCCACATGCAGCGGGCCGGTGGGGTTGGCGCTGACGTATTCCACGTTCACCTTGCGGCCCTGCCCCATGTCCGAGCGGCCAAAATCCGTGCCCTGCGCCAGAACGGCACCGACAACGCCCTGCCAGACCACGGGCGCCAGCCGCAGGTTCAAAAAGCCCGGTCCCGCCACATCGGCACTGACCACACGATCATCCGCCACCAACCTGGCCGCCAGCGCCTCGGCGATGTCCCGCGGCTTCAGCCCCGCGGGTTTCGCCAGCACCATGGCGGCATTGGTCGCCATGTCCCCATGTGCCGCATCGCGCGGCGGCTCGACCGTGACGTTCCCCATATCCAGACCACCGGGCAAAGCGCCCTCGGACTGCATAGCTTCGAGGTTTTTCAGCACAAGCGCGCGGATTTCGGCAAAAAGGTTCATCGGTCAGGTCCATGTCTTAGGTTTGCGCGGGTGTAGCACCTTTGCGCATGTGGTCAATCTCTGTGCGCACTCAAGGCCATTGCCAGCTTCTTTTGGCCACAAATATCCCGGGGGGCCAGGGGGCAGCGCCCCCAAAACCCGTCCGCAGACCGCGCTAACGCCCGATCAGCCGCGCATGTTCTTGCAGGGCAAAACGATCTGTCATCCCTGAAATATAGTCGCTGACGATCCGGGCCAATGCGGTTTCACTTTCCACCTCTTCCACATCCTTGCGCCATTGCTTTGGCAAATGGTCGGTGTGGGCCATGAAATAGGGAAACAGTTCCTCCACCACTTGCGTGACCTCGGCGCGCATCTTCACAACCGATGGCGCGCGGTACATGCGGTCGAACAGGAATGCGCGGATCACCTTCAGGTCCTGAAACACAGGATCCGAAAAGCGGATCACCGTCTGCCCCGCCATGCGCACGTCCGTCACCGACTGCGGGTCGATCTCGGCCAGACGGGTGCGCGCGAAATTGATGACATCCTCGACCAGCACGCCAAAGAACCGGCGCAGCGCCTCGTGGCGGCGGCGGTAATAGTTCAGGTCGGGGTACAGCGCATCGACGGCGGCAAAGTTGTCGCGCAGGATCGGCAGTTCCGCCAGTTCGTCGGTCGAAAACAGCTCGGCGCGCAGCCCGTCGTGCAGGTCGTGGTGGTTATAGGCCACGTCGTCCGCAATCGCCGCCACCTGCGCCTCGGCGCTGGCATAGGTGTGCAGTTCCAGATCGTGATGGCGGTTGTACGCCTCCAGCGCCCAGGGAATGTCACCGGTGACGGGGCCGTTGTGTTTGGCAATGCCTTCCAGCGTTTCCCAGGTCAGGTTCAGCCCGTCGAAATCGGCATAGTGGCGTTCCAGATGGGTAACGATGCGAATGGCCTGCGCGTTGTGATCGAACCCGCCATAGGGTGCCATCAACGCCGACAGCGCATCCTCTCCCGTGTGCCCGAACGGGGTGTGCCCCAGATCATGCGCCAGCGCCACGGCCTCGGTCAGCTCGGCGTTCAGCCCCAGCGCGCCCGAGATCGTGCGCGCCACCTGCGCCACCTCGATGGAATGGGTCAGACGGGTGCGATAATAATCGCCCTCGTGTTCGATGAACACCTGCGTCTTGTGCTTCAGCCGCCGAAAGGCGCTGGCGTGAATGATCCGGTCGCGGTCCCGCTGAAAGCAGGAGCGGAATGTGCTTTCCTCTTCCGGCACACGCCGTCCCCGGGCGCGGGCGGGATCAGAGGCAAAGGGTGCGCGCATATGGCTGGTCCTTGTGGCCTGTCCTTGGCGTATCTATATTGGTTTGCAGCGAACATGACACCCCCTGCAACAGCGGGAAACCTTGCGAAATACAGGATAATCCTATGAATTTGCCACCAAAAGTCACCCCCCGCGCCTTTGCCCGCCTTGCCGAGATCGGCGCCGCCGGTCAGGGTCAGGCGCTGCGTGTCGCGGTCGAGGGCGGCGGATGTTCGGGATTCCAGTACGAAATCGCGCTGGATGCCCCCAAAGACGACGATCTGGTGCTGGAAGGTTCCGGCCAGAAGGTCGTGGTCGATTCCGTGTCGCTGCCGTTCCTGGCGAACGCGGTCATCGACTTTTCCGAGGAACTGATCGGCGCACGCTTTGTCATCGACAACCCCAACGCCACCAGCGCCTGCGGCTGCGGCACCTCGTTCTCGATGTGATCCACCGGCTTGCCCCGCGCGCCCCGATGGGCGATAGCTGAGGCTCCAGCAGTGCAAGGGGCAAGCCGATGAAAATCGCCACATTCAACATCAACGGCATCAAGGCGCGGGCGCAGGCCCTGCCCGACTGGCTGGACGACTTCCAGCCCGATGTGGTGCTGCTGCAAGAGATCAAATCCGTCGACGAAGGCTTTCCCCGCGAGTTGTTCGAGGAACGCGGCTATAACGTCGAGGTGCACGGGCAGAAATCGTTCAATGGCGTCGGCATCCTGTCGAAACTGCCGCTTGAGGACGTCACCCGTGGGTTACCCGGAGATGATACGGACGAACAGGCCCGCTGGATCGAAGCAACCGTTGTGGGTGACCACGAGGCCGTGCGCCTGTGCGGGCTGTACCTGCCCAACGGCAATCCTGTGCCGGGGCCGAAGTATGAGTACAAGCTGGCGTGGATGGCGCGTATGCAGGCCCGCGCCGAGGCTTTGCTGGCCGAGGAAATGCCGTTCCTGATGGCGGGCGATTACAACATCATCCCCCAGGCCGAAGACGCTGCCCGCCCTGACGCATGGCGCGAGGACGCGCTGTTTCGTCTGGAATCGCGCGAGGCTTACCGGCGGATCCTGAACCTGGGCCTGACCGAAGCCTTCCGCACCCGCGACCCGCGCCCCGGCCAGTATTCGTTCTGGGATTATCAGGCGGGTGCGTGGAACCGCAACGATGGCATCCGTATCGACCATTTCCTGATGTCGCCCGCCGTGGCGGACATGATGGTTGATGCGGGCATTGATCGTGATGTGCGCGGGCGCGAAAAACCCTCGGATCACGTGCCGGTCTGGGTCGAACTGGCGGCATAGGGTTTGGGGGCATGATTTGGGGGCTCTGCCCCCGCGCTGCGCGCTCCCCCGGGATATTTTCAGCCAAAAGAAGCGGTGACGTCGTGGTCATACAGCCAGCTTAGACGTTTGAGGAAGGCGTTGGGGGCGAGCGTGCCCAGTGTGCGCAGGCCCGCATGGGCGATGCGCCGTTGCAGGCCGTCCAGGTGGTAGTTGCGGGCATTGGCATTGGCGGCGGCAATGGCACGGGTGACGCGTTGGGCGCGTTTGGCTTGATAGGCGGGCAATGCTTCGGCCATGGGGGCAGCGGCGCAGCATGACGCGAGGGTCCATGCGTCCTCGAGCGCCAGATTGGCGCCTTGCGCCAGAAACGGCAGTGTCGGGTGGGCGGCATCTCCGAGGATGGCAAGCCGGTCGCGGTGCCAGTGTGGTGCGACCGGATGGCGGAACAGGCCCCAGAGTTTGGGCGTTTGGACCTGCGCGATCAAGGACTTGAGCTCTGCGCAAGTGTCGGCAAAGGCCGCTTGCAGGTTCGCGGGGGCATCATCGTGGTGCCAGCCTTCGGCGGCCCAATCGGTGCGTTCCCGCACCGCGACCACGTTCAGCAGGTCACCTTTCAGCGGATAGGTCACCACATGTTTGTATGGCGCCATCCAGATGTTGGCGACGGACGGCATGTCCGTTGCCGCGACGATGCCGCGCCATGCGACCTGACCGGTGAAAAACGGCGCGCCCTGCCCGTTGAGCAGGCTGCGGGCCTGCGAATGCAGCCCATCTGCACCGACCACCAGATCGTGCTGACACAGCCCCTGATCGCTGGTTACGGTGCCGTCTGTCACAGAGGTATTGATGCGGGTGCCCAGAAGGATTTCGACACCGGCCTGACGACATGCACCGCCCAGCAGGTCGATCAAAGCGGCACGGTGGAAAAAGCGATAGGGCGGCGTTTGGGGGCTGAGGTCAAAGCGGGTGATGGCCCGCCCTGTCAGCGCGTCGCGCGGCTGCACCGCCTGTGCGCGCAGGCTGTAAGCGTCCAGTTGACCGGACAGCCCCATTGCGGCCAGAACGCGGCCGCCGTTGGGCGTAATCTGGATGCCCGCACCGACTTCGGTCAGTTCTTCAGCCTGCTCATAGACCGTCACGCCCGCGCCAAAACGCGAAAAGGCCAGCGCAGCCGCCAGCCCTCCGATGCCGCCGCCAATGACGGCGACGGATGCGTTTTCAAGATGCGACATCAGTCGTCGCGATGCACTTTCTCGCGGCGCTCGTGGCGCTCCTGCGCCTCAAGGCTCATGGTGGCGATGGGACGTGCATCCAGACGTTTCAGCGAAATCGGCTCGCCGGTGACCGAGCAATAGCCATATTCCCCTTCGTCGATGCGGCGCAGGGCTGCGTCGATCTTGCTGACCAGCTTGCGCTGGCGGTCCCGCGTGCGCAACTCAAGCGCGCGGTCGGTTTCTTCGGAAGCGCGATCTGCGACATCGGGGATGTTGCGCGTGCCGTCTTGCAGCCCCTCGATGGTGTCACGGCTGCCTGCCTGAAGTTCGATTTTCCAGTTCAGCAGCTTGCGCCGGAAGTATTCAACCTGCCGATCATTCATGAACGGCTCATCTTCTGCCGGACGATAATCCTTTGGCAGAAACATTTCCTGTTTCATAGATTTCCCCTCAACTTGGCCGACGCTGTTCATGTAAATCTCTACCATAATAATTTGTGCATGGGCCCCCTGCCGCAGCGTCTAATACAGGCGCGGTTGAATGTCACTACACAATGCGGCATGGCTGGGGCAAATTCAGCGAAACTGCGTTTCGAAATGAGGGTATTCCAGATGAAATTCACCGGCACAGAAAGCTATGTGGCAACCGACGATCTGACAATTGCGGTGAACGCCGCCGTAACACTGGAGCGCCCGCTGCTGGTCAAGGGCGAGCCAGGCACCGGCAAGACGGAACTGGCCAAACAGGTGGCCAATTCGCTGGGCCTGCGGCTGATCGAATGGAACATCAAATCGACCACCCGCGCCCAGCAGGGCCTGTATGAATACGATGCCGTCAGCCGTCTGCGCGACAGCCAGTTGGGAGAGGAAAAGGTGCATGACGTCTCGAACTATATCCGCAAGGGCAAGCTGTGGGAGGCGTTCGAGGCCAATGAAAAGGTCGTCCTGCTGATCGACGAGATCGACAAGGCAGACATCGAATTCCCGAACGACTTACTGCAAGAAATTGATAAGATGGAGTTTTTTGTCTACGAGACCGGCGAGACCATTCGTGCCGAAAACCGGCCCATCGTCATCATCACGTCGAACAACGAAAAGGAATTGCCCGATGCGTTCCTGCGCCGTTGTTTCTTTCACTACATCCAGTTCCCCGACATGGACACGCTGCGCACCATCGTCGAAGTGCACCATCCTGGCATCAAGGAACAGTTGCTGACCACCGCACTGACGCAATTCTTTGAAATCCGCGAACAGGCGGGTCTGAAAAAGAAACCGTCGACATCGGAAGTTCTGGACTGGCTCAAGCTGTTGCTGGCCGAAGATATGAGCGCCGAGGACTTGAAATCAGATGGCAAATCGGCCCTGCCCAAACTGCACGGCGCCTTGTTGAAGAACGAACAGGACGTGCATCTGTTCGAGCGGCTGGCCTTTATGGCGCGGGGTCAGCAACGCTGATCGCGCCCGCAGCATACCGCTGGTAAATCAGGCAAACCGCGCTTTTGACCGGCGCGGTTTTGTGCTCTCAAAAGGACACGATTGTGCCGCTTTGCCACCTGCCGCGGACGCAGAACGCCCGATGATCTGCGCGCCATCACAATTGTCTCGAATTCACCGTAATTTTCCCTTATCGTGATCATGATGAGGGGCGACAAGATCCCGAACCAGGCAAAATATCAGGCAGGCAGGCCCATGACAGATAAAACCGCAGTGCAGGTGCGCCCTCTTGAGGTCGCGGATCGTTCCCGTTGGGGCGAATTGTGGACCGGTTATCTGGACTATTACGAAACCAGCCTGCCCGCAGAAACCTACGACATCTATTTCAACCGTCTGCTGGGCGACGATCCGCGTGATTACAGCTGTCTGGTGGCCGAACTGGACGGCAGGCTGGTGGGGTTGACCCACTATCTGTTCCACCGCCACGGCTGGAAGGTCGAAGACACCTGTTACCTGCAAGACCTGTTTGCCGATCCCGATGTGCGGGGCATGGGCATCGGGCGGGCGCTGATCGAAGGCGTCTACGCTGCCGCAGACGCCGCAGGCGCGCCGTCGGTGTATTGGCTGACACAGGATTTCAACGCAACCGCGCGCAAGCTGTACGACCGTATCGGCACCAAGACTCCCTTTATCAAATACGCGAGAAGCTGATGCGCAAGCTGCTGTTTCCCGTCGCGTTGGTGTTGAACGCCTGTATGCCCGTCGCACACAACGATACCGCCACGCGGGGAATTGCACCCGCATCGGCCCTGCCCGCGATGAAAGTCTTTGCTGCGCCGCACCCGATCCAGACCGTCAAATCGAACCGCGACCTTGTACAGGATTTCATCGCGCTGAGTTTCGAGCTGGAATCGGGGCGCGCATTGCCCCGATTCACCCGTTTCGAAGGTCCGATCACCGTGCGCGTCACCGGCGCGCCGCCAGCGTCGCTGGGGCCGGATCTGGACCGGCTGATCGCGCGGTTGCGCACCGAGGCCGGCATCGACATTACCCGCACCAGCGGCCCGCAGGCCAGTATCACGGTTCAGGCCGTAACGCGCGATGACATCCGCAACACATTGCCCGATGCGGCCTGTTTCGTGGTGCCCAATGTCACATCGCTGGACGAATACCGGAACCTGCGCCGGTCGCCACGCACCAGCTGGGTGTCGTTGAACACCCGCGAAAAGCTCGCTATTTTCCTGCCCAATGACGCCAGCCCGCAAGAGGCGCGCGATTGCCTGCATGAAGAGCTGGCCCAGGCCATCGGCCCGCTGAACGATCTGTATCGTCTGCCCGACTCGGTGTTCAATGACGACAATGTTCACACGGTCCTGACCGGTTTTGATATGATGATGCTGCGGGCCTATTACGCGCCGGAACTGCGCTCGGGCATGTCGCGTGCGCAGGTCGCAGCGCACCTGCCGGCAATTTTTGCACGCATCAACCCCGCCGGACAAAACCGCCCTGCCCACCCGATCTCGCGCACGCCACGGGCCTGGTCGGATGCAGTGCAAACCGCGCTTGGTCCCGGAGCAAGCCCCAGACAACGCCGCATCGCCGCGGCGCAAGCGCTGGATATCGCCACGCAGATGGGATGGAGCGACCACCGCCGCGCCTTTGCCCATTATGCAAACGGGCGCTTGCTGTTAAGCACTGACCCGAACGCGGCGCACATGCATTTCCTACAGGCCGATCGCTATTATGCAGCCACGCCGGGGGCCGACCTGCACCGCGCCTATGTGGCCACGCAACTGGCCGCCCATGCCATCACCCAGGGTGACGGCACACAGGCGCTTGCCCTGATCGCGCCGCATCTGGACATGGCCGCGCGCAACGAGAATGCGGCGCTGTTGGCGACCCTGCTGATGTTGCAGGCCGAAGCGCTTGACCTGACGGGCGACAGAGCAAAGGCACGCACCGTCAGGGTGGACAGCCTTGGATGGGCGCGATACGGCTTTGGCTCGGATTGGGCTGTGCGGGCCAAAGAACGCGAAATTGCGTCCCTGAACCCGCTGAACGGATAGACGGGTACACAATATGATCGTAATCGCAACGGCTCTGATCGGGGCCATCACCGGCGGGCTGACCGCACGTCGCCGCAAGGGCAACCGTCTGGACATCGCCCAATACGCCGCCGGATATGCCATCGCCTTTGCCCTTGTCGGGCTGGTTGTCACAGTGTTGATCGACCGGGCCGCCGTCTGATGTTCCTGCGGTTCTTCGATCAGTTGCGCAAGGCCGGTGTGCCGGTGTCGCTGCGCGAATTCCTGGCCTTTCTCGAAGGCATGAAGGCAGGTCTTGCGACCTATGACGTCGAGGCGTTCTACTATCTGGCCCGTGTGTCGATGGTGAAGGACGAGCGCAACATCGACAAATTCGACCGCGCCTTTGCCGCCACCTTTGACGGGCTGGAAGAAATCAGCATCGAACAGGTGATGGAAGCCGTGGACATCCCCGCCGACTGGCTGGAAAAGCTGGCTGAAAAGCATCTGAGCGCCGAGGAAATGGCCGAGATCGAAGCCGCCGGCGGGTTTGAAAAGCTGATGGAAACGCTGAAAAAGCGGCTCGAAGAGCAAAAGGAACGCCATCAGGGCGGATCGAAATGGATCGGCACGGCGGGCACCTCGCCTTTTGGCGCCTATGGCTACAACCCCGAAGGGGTGCGCATCGGTCAGGACAAGTCGCGCCACCAGCGCGCGGTCAAGGTCTGGGACAAACGCGAATTTCGCAATCTGGACGACACGGTCGAACTGGGCACGCGCAACATCAAGGTGGCGCTGAAACGCCTGCGCCGCTGGGCGCGCGACGGTGCGCAGGAAGAGCTGGACCTGAACGGCACCATCCGCGCCACCGCCGAACACGGGTATCTAGATGTCAAAACCCGCCCCGAGCGGCGCAATGCGGTCAAGGTGTTGTTGTTTCTGGATATTGGCGGGTCGATGGACCCCCACGTCAAAGTCATGGAAGAGCTGTTTTCGGCCGCCAAGTCCGAATTCAAGCACATGGAACATTTCTATTTCCACAACTGCCTGTACGAAGGCGTGTGGCGCGACAACCGCCGCCGCTGGGACGCGCAGACGCCCACGCACGAGGTGCTGCGCACCTATGGGCCGGACTACAAATGTATCTTTGTGGGTGATGCGTCGATGTCGCCCTATGAAATCGCCTATGCCGGCGGGGCCAACGAACATTGGAACCCCGAAAGCGGGCAGGTCTGGCTGGAACGGGTGCGCGCGCAGTGGAACAGCACGCTGTGGATCAATCCGGTCCCCGAGAAATACTGGGACTATACCCAGTCGATCAAGATGATCCGCGACATCATGGGCACCGATGCGATGGTGCCGATGACGCTGGAAGGATTGTCGCGCGGCATGAAGGCGTTGACGCGCTAGGGCAATAGGCTCGCAGAAATGGAAAACTTCTGCCCACACCGGCCACCAAGCCCGGAACAAGGTACGCGCTGCCCGCTGAGACGGGTAACACAAAGGCCGAATTCCGCAGCTTTTCCCCTGCCGTGCAATTTCACTTGGCGAAGAACACATCCCGCCGTACCGTGCCGGAATGTCTGACGCACCTGAAACACATATCAACCTCGCCGACTTCACCGCCGATCCCTATCCGGCGCTGGCAAGGATGCGTGCGAAGACACCTGTGACCTACGTCCCCGAACTGGGTGCCACGCTGATCACCCGCCGCGACGACATCCACACGCAGGAAAAGCGGATCGAGGTGTTCTCCTCGCGCCAGCCAGACGGGCTGATGACGCGCCTGATGGGCGAGAACATGATGCGCAAGGACGGCGAAGCGCATATGGCCGAACGCCGCGCGCTGTTCCCCGCCCTCAGCCCGCGCACGGTGCAGGAGCATTGGAAACCGATCTTTCAGGCCGCCGCCCGCGAACAGATCAAGCGGCTGATCCCGCGCGGGTCGTGCAATCTGGTGACCGATTTTGCCATGCCGGTGTCGGCCATGGCGCTCAAGGCGATCACCGGGCTTGAGGCGATGACCAACACCGAAATGGACGGCGTCAGCCAGTCGATGATCGACGGCTGCGCCAACTATGCGGGCGACAAGGGGATCGAAAGCCGCTGCAAGCGTGCGACACGGTTCATCGACGATCACATCACCGATGCGTCGCAATCGCCCCCGGATCGCTCAGCCCTGCAAGTGATGACCGACGCAGGCCTGCCCGAGGACAGCATCCGCGCCAATATCAAGCTGATCATCTCGGGCGGCCAGAACGAGCCGCGCGATGCGATTGCCGGCACCATCTGGGCGCTGTTGACCCATCCGTCGCAGCTGGAAATGATCCGCGACGGGCGGGCCACTTGGGCCGACGCCTTTGCCGAATATGCCCGCTGGATTTCCCCTATCGGCATGTCGCCCCGCCGTGTGGACCGCGCCGACACCGTGCTGGGCGTGACCTTTGAACCCGAGGACCGCGTGTTCCTGATGTACGGCTCGGCCAACCGGGACGAGGCGCATTTCGCCGCGCCGGATAATTTCGACATCACCCGCAACACCCAGCCTGCCATCAGTTTCGGCGCAGGCCCGCATTTCTGCGCAGGGGCCGCCGCCGCGCGCTGTCTGATCACCGAGGTGGCGCTGCCGCTGGCGTTCACCCACCTGAAGAACCTGCGGCTGGCGGGCGATGTGCCGTTCACCGGCTGGGCCTTTCGTGGTCCGGTGAAAATGCCGGTCAAATGGGACAGCTGAGTGTTGCCCTGCCCCTGCGCACGCCCCATATCTGATATATGTTGAAGTTCACCCCGATCCTGTTGGCGGTTCTCTACGCGCTTGTGATGTACCGGTTTTCGGTCTGGCGGCTGAAGGGCGAGCTGGACCAGAAATCCACTGAACTGGCCGACCCGATGCTGCGCACGCTGTGCGACCGGATGGCCGCTGCGCTGGACCTGCCGCGCATCCGTGTTCACATCTACGAAGTGGCCCCGATCAACGGGCTGGCCGCGCCCGACGGGCGTATCTTTATCACACGCGGGTTCTACAACGCATTCCGCGAGGGCAAGGTGTCGGCGGACGAACTGGCATCGGTCATCGCGCATGAGCTGGGGCATGTGGCCCTGGGACATTCGCGCCGCCGGATGATCGACTTTTCGGGACAGAACGCCCTGCGCACGGCCATGGCGATGGTGCTGTCGCGGTTCCTGCCCGGCATCGGCGTGTTGATCGCCAACGGGTTGACCAGCCTGCTGGCGGCACGGCTGTCGCGGTCGGATGAATACGAGGCGGACGCCTATGCCGCTGCCCTGCTGACCAAGGCGGGCATCGGCATCGCGCCGCAGATCAGCCTGTTTGAAAAGCTTGAGGCGCTGACGCAAAGCAATTCCGGCGCGGCCCCTGCGTGGTTGATGAGCCACCCCAAAACCACCGAACGCATCGCTGCATTGCGCAGCTTGGATGCGAAATGGGCGCGGGATTAATCCAGCGCCTTGCCGATGCGTGGCAGGCGTGCCTTTTTCATCAGGGCGCGCATGGTCCAGTCGGTGCCAGACATCGCCCGCGCCTGTTTCAGTACATATTCGCCCACATCCTGTACAACTTCGGGCTGGTTCTGCCAGACCTGATGCAGGTAGCCATCGGGGTCGATGCGGCTCAGCCCCTCTTCGGCCAGGATGTTGCGGGGGAAATCCTTGGCGTTCAGGGTCATGATGACGTCGGACGATCCGGCAATCGCAGCACCCAGAACGTGAATGTCGTTCGCATCCGGCAGCCACAGTCGTTGCAACAACCCCGCCTGCGGGGTGATACTGGCGCGGGGCCATACGGCTTGCAACATCGCAATCTCGCCGCGCGCCTGCGCTTCACCCTCGGGGCCCAGCCGTGCGGCGGCGCGGGCCCATTCTTCCAACAGGCGCGGCGACCATTGCGGTTCGAACACGCCTGCGGACGCGACGCCCAGCACCATTTCCCGCATCACGGTGGGATAAAGCACACAGGCGTCGATCAGGATCTTCACGAAGGGCCGCTTACAGCCGGAAGACCAAGGCTTTGAGATAACCGCTTTCGGCCAGTGCCGGCAGCAGCGGGTGGTCGGGTCCGGCAAAGCCGGTGTGGATCAGCGCCGCGTGGCGTCCTGCCCGCCCGATGCCCCGCACACAGGCCGAGCGGAACTGCGTCAGGTCGGCGGCGTGCGAACAGGAACACAGCACCAGAATGCCGTTCTCGGCCACCAGCGGTGCCGCCAGACGTGCCACACGTTCATAGGCACGCAAGCCCGGCTCAAGTGCCTTGCGCGAGGGGGCAAAGGCGGGCGGGTCACAGACCACAACCTCGAACGGGTCAACCTGCCCTTCCAGATCGGCCAGCACCTCGAAGGCGTCGCCCTGGCGGGTGTCAAATTTGTCCGACACGCCCATGGCGTCCGCACCGGCACGCGCCAGTTCCAGCGCCGGGGCCGAGCCATCGACCGCCAGCACATGTTCCGCACCGCCCGCCAAAGCGGCAAGGCCGAAGCCGCCGACATGGCTGAACACATCCAGCACCCGCGCGCCCTTGGACAGGCGTTTGGTAAAGGCATGGTTGGGGCGCTGGTCGAAGAACAGACCGGTTTTCTGACCCGTGGCCAGATCGGCCATATAGGTCGCGCCGTTCATCGACACCGCGACGGGACCATCGGGCTGGGTGCCCAAAAGCACTTCGTTCACGTCGTTCAGCCCCTCAAGGCTGCGTGTCCGTCCGCCGGCGTTTTTCAGGATGTTGGTGCAACCTGTCACTTCGGCCACGGCAGATGCCAGATCGGCCAGCATCATTTCGGCCCAAGCGGCGTTGGGCTGGATCACGCAGGTGTCGCCGAAACGGTCGATGATCACACCGGGCAGCCCGTCGGCTTCGGCGTGGATCAGACGGTAGAAGGGTTCGTCGAACAGTTGCGCGCGCAGGATCTGGGCGCGGGCCAGATGTTTGACCAGCCATTCGCGGTTGATCTGCGCGGCCGGATCACTGTCCAGCATCCGCGCAATGATCTTGCTGTCGGGGTTGACGGTGACCACGCCCATGGGCGTGCGGTTCTCGTCCACCAGTTCGGCAATGGTGCCGGGGGCCAGACCGCGCGTGCGGCGGTCGGTCACCAGTTCGTTGGCATAGACCCAAGGAAAGCCGTGACGGATGGCACGGGCGTTGGCTTTGGGCAAAAGGCGGACCACGGGACGGTCGGATGGACGGTCTGCGGGGGCATCGGAATGCAATGAGGGCGCTGTCATAGCGCCCTCATACATGGATATTGTGGTGAAATGGAAGATCAGAGTTGGTTGATCGCCTGCATGAAACCCAAGTGGGGGTTCTCGAAACCCTCGACGCTGGTCATTTCCTGACGCAGCACCTCGGCCAGGTGGGCCGTGATGCGCACCTTTTGGGTCTCGCCGCGCGCTTCGGCCTCGATTGCCCGCTGACCGCCAAAGGCTTTGAGGTCGGCCTTGACCTGATGCGGTTCGCCCAACAGCGCACCGGTGGTGGCGTCGCGCAATTGCATGGTAAAGGCGATGGAATGCACGCCGCCCACGGTATAGCGCGCCTTTTCGGTCAGCGCATGAAAGCGCGATACGGTGATGTCCAGGATCACGGGATAATCGCCACTGATGCTTTGCGCGCCCTGCTGCATCGCGGCCTCGAAAATGGCTTTGACCTGCGTGTGACGATCCCCCATCGGGTCCTCGCGCCATACGATGTCACCGGAAGGATAATACCGGTTGGCCTCGGAGACCTTCAGCGACTGCGGTACATCCACATTGATCTGTGTGATGTGCAGCGCAGGCGTGGCTGCAATCGAAGGCTCTGCAGCGGCAAGGGACATCGCGTCAACCGGCGCTGATGCAAAAGCGGGCGTGGTTTCAAACGGCGCGTTGCGCGTGGCGGTTTCGATGTTTGCACAGGCCGACACCATGGCGCCCAGTCCCAGCAATGTGATCAGTTTCATCAGTTTCATATCCATCTCCGGTGGCACGGTTATCTGCTCGGGTTGTGTGCCTTCAGGAGATGTTTGACCGCGAAATCGGGCGGCAATGCGTCATTAATACAGAATTGTCGTGAATTGTTGATGGCGCAATGGATTGTTTAGGGTCGGGTGGGTCTGAAGATTGGTGCGCCCGCGGGCGGGGCATGACAAAATGACCGACAATAGGGAACGAAGTCGCTTCGGTTCTATGATATTTCTCTTTCAGCCGCTTCTTGGCTAGGGTCAGGCATCCTGCTTGAACGCGGTATCCCACAGTCTCAGGTCAGCCGAGATGCGGATGCGCTGACGGTGTTCGGGAGAGCGGTCCGAGATGCGCGCGTAAAACCTGGCATCCTGGAACGGCAGTGACATCCACGGATGGCTCGTCTTGATGACCGAAAGACGCGCGCGCAATGGGTATCGGTCGCGCAGGCGACAGTCGCCCGCCCTGTTTTATCCTGTGGACGGCCTCAATCCCGCGCCCTGCTGCGCCAGCCGCCGCGTCGGCGCGGTTTGGCCATGCCTGCCAGCCCTTCGGTCATCACCTGGATCATCGGATGGTCGGGCGCATCGCCATATTGCACCAACAGCGCCTCAAGCGCGGTGCGGGTGTCGGCGTCAACCGGCAGGCTGAGCGCCCAGTCCAGAAAGATCGTGCGACATTCCGACGGGGTGATCCCGTCGATGCGAAAGGATTCGAGGATCAGCCCCTTGGGGTCGTTGTGGTCACCCTTTTGAATCATGTCTCTTCCCCCTCGGGCAGGGCCGCGTCGATCACGTCGGCGGCGGCAGTTGTGGCATCATCCATACTGCGGCGCAATGTGGCAAGGTCGGGTTGATCGGTGATGCGCAGCAGAAAGCTGACGCCGCCCTGCCCCAGTTCATCGGTGTCGAGCGGCCCCTGGGTCAGCAGGCGGGCGGCAATCTGCAAATCAAAGCACAGCCCGTAGGCGCGCAGCATCGTGTCCGCTCCGTTCTGGTCCCACAGACCGCTGTTCACGCCTCCGGCCAGCCCGCTGGACACGCTGCGTGCGGGCACGCCCGCCAGCAAGCCGCCCATCTGCGCGGCCAGTTCAATGTCTTGCATCCGGCCCCGGCCCAGCTTGGTGTCCCAGGCCCCCGCCGGCTGTTTGGCCGCCGCGATGCGGTCGCGCATGTCCGCCACATCGCGCAGGGTTCCGGCCCGGTCCCGCGACTGGGTCACAAGGCTTTGGCGAAAGCGTTCGATGTCATCGCCCAGATCCGCAGGCCCCGCGATCACCCGCGCGCGGGTCAGCGCCAGATGCTCCCAGGTCCATGCCTCTTTGCGCTGATAGTCCTGAAAGCTGGCCCAGCTGGTCGCCACCGGCCCCTGATTGCCCGAGGGGCGCAGGCGCATATCGACCTCGTACAGTTTGCCCTGCGCGGTGCTGGTGGTGATGGCGGTGATCAGCGCCTGCGTCAGACGCGCATAATAAGGTCGTGTGGCCAGCGATTTCGGACCCTCCGAGGCTTCGGCGTCCTGCGGGTCATAGATCACGATCATATCCAGATCCGATGTTGCGCTCAGCGTCCCTGCCCCCAGCGACCCCATGCCCAGCACCGCAGCCCCCCGCCCCGGTGGCGGGCCGAACCTGCGGGCGAATTCGTCAATCACCACCGGCCACAGGGCGCGCACGCAGATTCGCGCGAGGTCCGAGTAATGGGCGGCGGCCACGGGCGGCGCAATCACGCCGCGCAGCAGATGCACCCCGATGCGAAAGTGCCATTCCTTGGCCCAGCGGCGCACGATATCCAGTCTGGATTCGTAATCCGGCTCATCGTGCAACGCGTTTTCCAGATCACCCTGCCATGTTTCAGGATCAGGCCAGTCGTCAAAGAACGCGCCGCCGATCACCGCGTCAAAGACACCGGCGTTCTGGCTCAGATGGCGCGCCAGTGCGGGCGAGGTTCCGACGATGTCGATCAGCAGATCGACCAGTTGCGGGTTCGCCTCGAACAGGGAAAACAGCTGCACCCCCGCAGGCAAGCCCGCCAGAAACCCGTCCAGCGCGCGCAGCGCCTCATCAGGGCGCGCGGCGCGGGACAGTTTTTCCAGAAACACCGGACGGATGCGTTCAAACACCGCAGCGCCGCGCGCATTGCGCAAGGCGGGATAGGTTGGCCAGCGATTGGTGATCGACAGATCAATATCGGGCATTTTGACAGCGCTTTCCGGGGGGGCCGAGGGGGCAAAGAACCCTTCTGTATCCTCATGCACCGCCGCCAGACGCCTGCGCAGATCGGCCTCAAGGCTGTCCACCTCGGTGTCCATCATTGCCGCCAGACGGGCAAAGCCCTTGTCCGTGGCGGGCAGCCGGTGGGTTTGCGCATCGCGCACCATTTGCAGACGGTGTTCCACGGTGCGGTGGGCGCGGTAATGGTCGGTCAGTCGGGTCGCAACCTCGGTCGGTATCCAGCCCTTTTCCGACAGCACCTTCAGCCCCGGCACGGTGCCGCGCACCCGAAGGTCGGCATCGCGCCCGCCTGCGATCAACTGGCGGGTCTGGGTGAAAAACTCGATCTCGCGGATGCCGCCACGGCCCAGTTTCATATTGTGATCGGGCAGCGTGATCGGCCCGCCCAGCCCCTTGTGTTCGCGGATCGCCAGCCGCATGTCGTGGGCGTCCTGAATGGCGGCAAAGTCCAGATGGCGGCGCCACACGAAGGGGCGCAGGGTGGTCAGGAACTTCTCGCCCGCCGCCAGATCCCCCGCCGCCGGTCGCGCCTTGATATAGGCGGCGCGTTCCCATGTGCGGCCAAGGCTTTCGTAATAGCGCTCGGCCGCTTCCATCGACATGCACACCGGAGTTACAGCCGGATCAGGACGCAAGCGCAGGTCAGTGCGAAAGACATAGCCCTCACCCGTGATATCGTTCAGCGCCGCACTCATTGCGCGGGTGGCGCGCACAAAGGCCGCGCGCGCCTCGTGATAGTCTGGCGGGTCAAAGCGGCTTTCGTCGAACAGGCAGATCAGGTCGATGTCCGAGGAATAGTTCAGCTCGCCCGCGCCCATCTTGCCCATGGCCAGCACCACCATGCCGCCCGCGTCGGCCACATCATCGGGCCCCATGCCCGGCAGCTTGCCACGTTTGATCTGCGTTGCAATGCCCGCCCGCAGCGCCGTATCACAGGCCGCATCGGCCAGAGCGGTCAGCGCACCAGTCACCTGTTCCAGCGGCCAGACGCCGCCCAGATCGGCCAGTGCCGTCAACAGCGCCACCCGCCGCTTGGCCTGCCGCAGACCGCTCATCAAATCGCCCTGCTCCAGCACGCCGACGGCTTTCAACGTGTCGGCCAGCGCTGTGTCCGGGTCTTGCAGGGCCTCGGCGATCCAATCGGCTTCTTTCTCGATCAGTCCCGCCAGATAGGGGCTGCACGCCGCCGTGCCCGCCAGCAGGTCGGCCTGCTCGGGTGTGATGTCATGCACCCGCGCGCGGGCCTCGGCGCCGCGATCGGGGTCAAAGGGGCGCGGGATGCGGTTCGGGATCAGGGGATGTGTCATTGCCCCACTTTGCCCGCTGCATCCGCCGCGTCAATGGGCGGCGCGCGCAGGTTTGGGACGCCAGGTATAATGGGTTTGGTGGGACTGATTTCGGGGGCGGTCATCAAGGGGGCCGCGTCAGGCAGTCTTGTTGCGAAGGTCAAACAATTCTGACCTTTGTCGCGATCTGTGCAAAAGTCTGTTATGCGGAACTTATCCAAGGTTCACCAAGCCCGGAATCAAGGTGCGTAGCACCGCCGGGCAGCGCCCGACCGCCCGTCACGCCGGAGGCGTGCCTAAGATAATTGGCGCACCTTTGGTGCGACGGGCGGGCGCTTTCTCTCCGTATTGCGGTTCATCACCCACACGTCAAAGTTTAGAGATAAAGTGGCATCTACTAACGTCCCGATGCCCACCCGCGGTCGGGCGCTGCCCTTTGTGGCAAGGTAGGTCCGGCCTCCATCCAACCCTTCGCGGCATCCTGCGCGAATATCCGGTTTTCGAGTTCGGGTCAGTTGTTCCGTAAAGACCAATGCGATCTGACCCTAAACAGCAGGCCCATTTCGACCCTTGCGTCCGTTGCCGCCAATTGCCACTTATGCCCCCATGAGCAAAAGCCTGAAACGTGTCCGCGCCGCCCTCGAGGCCGCCGGGCTGCCCCCGCAGATCACCGAAACCGCCCTGGCCCGCACCGCCGAGGACGCTGCCAGCGCCGTGGGCTGCGATGTGGACCAGATAGGCAAGTCGATCGTGTTTCAGGGCCAGACCAGCGGGCGCGCCGTGTTGTTTGTCACTGCGGGTGGCAGCCGTGTCGATCCGGTCAAGGCAACCGCGCTTGCGGGTGAAGAACTGGGCAAGGCCGACGCCGCCCTGATCCGTGCCCAGACCGGCTTTGCCATTGGCGGGGTGTCTCCGGTGGGCCACCTGTCGCCCATCCAGTGTTTTTTCGACCGCCGCCTGATGGATTTCGACGTAATCTGGGCCGCTGCGGGCACGCCACACCATGTGTTTGCCGCCGAACCGGCAGAACTTGCAAGAATTTGTGACGGACAAGTATCTGATTTTACTTGATCCTTTCGGAAAATGTAAAAAACATTCACATAGCCCCTTGCGTCATCGCCCAGAATACCCAAATTGATTGATGTGAAAGACATTCACATTCCGGCCAAGACCCAATCAAACCGGGATTTCCACGTTGATGATGAAAGGTTCACATGATGACAACTGTTACTGCACCTGCCTCCTCGGCCTCGAACCCCGGTTGGTTCAGCAAAACCGAGGCCTGGATGGATGACCGCGGCAAAGGCGCATGGATCGCCGCTATGGTCCTGGGCTTTATCTTTTTCTGGCCCGTCGGCCTGGCCCTTCTGTTTTACATGATCTGGAGCAAACGTATGTTCAACAAATCCTGTTCGTCCCGCCGCATGGCCCGTTCGATGCACACCATGCGCTCTACCGGCAACTCGGCGTTTGACAGCTACAAGGCTGACACATTGCGCCGTCTGGAAGAAGAGCAGACCAACTTTGAAGCCTTCCTGGAGCGCCTGCGCGAGGCCAAGGACAAGGCCGAGTTCGACCAGTTCATGGACGAGCGCGCCAAATCCGGCAAAGCCGACGCTGACGCCTGATTGCGACAACACTGTGCTGGCCCCCGTCGCGGGGGCTGGCTTATCCTTGATACAGAAGGCTGACATGACCTATTCCGCCGATCCGCTCACCGATCCGAAATTTTACCGCGACGTGACCGCCAAACGTTTCCTGGCCTGGATCGTCGACATGCTGCTTGTGTCGCTTCTGGCGGTGATTATCGTTCCGTTCACCGCCTTTACAGCGTTGTTTTTCTTTCCGGTTCTCTTTGCCACGCTGGATTTTGCCTATCGCGTGATCACCATCACGGGCGGCAGTGCAACATTGGGCATGCGGCTGTGCGCGATCGAGCTGCGCGACAGCACCGGTGCGCGTCTGGATCTGGGTCAGGCGCTGATTCACACCGTGGGATATTATGTCAGCTGGGCGATCTTTCCTCTGCAACTCTTGTCGGTGATCTTCATGTGCGCCTCGGCCCGCGGCCAAAGCCTGACCGACATCGCGCTGGGTACGGCCGCGATGAATCGCCGGGCATTGGGCTAATTCTTGTAAACCTTGAATCGAAGTGGCTCTTGTCACACATTTCTGTCCGGTTATCATTGTCTAAAATCGTACGGATAATACATGCGCCACTCGCTGCCTCTCGCCCCGCAGTTCTATGTCACTGCCCCACAACCCTGCCCTTATCTTGACGGGCGGATGGAGCGGAAGTTGTTCACTGCCCTGCAGGGTGAAAACGCGGGGCGGCTGAACGACAGTCTTTCCCAGCAAGGGTTCCGCCGCTCGCAGAATGTGCTGTATCGTCCGTCATGTACCGAATGCGCTTCCTGCCTGTCGGCGCGCATCAACGTCGCCACTTTCCAGCCCTCCAAAAGCCAGAAGCGTACCCTGCGCCGCAACGCCGGCATCAGCCGCCGTGCCACATCGCCCTGGGCGACCGAGGCGCAATACGAACTGTTCCGCACCTATCTGGACAGCCGCCACGCCGATGGCGGCATGGCCGACATGGATGTCTTCGAATTCGCCGCGATGATCGAGGAAACGCCGGTGCGCAGCCGTGTCATCGAATACACCGATGACCAAAGCACCCTGATCGGCACCTGCCTGACCGACGTGCTGTCAGACGGGCTGAGCATGGTCTATTCCTTCTACACCCCCGACATGCCGCGCAACAGCCTTGGCACCTATCTGATCCTCGATCACATCGCCATCGCCCGCGAGGCGGGCTTGCCCTATGTCTATCTGGGCTATTGGGTGCCGGGCAGTCAGAAGATGGGATATAAATCCAACTTTTCCGGCCTCGAGATTTATGTCGGCGGCAAATGGACCAAGCTGAACAATCCCGACGATTACAGCCCCGACACCCATCCGCTGTCTTCGGACCCGATTGCCGAACAGGTGGCCAATATCGCCCTGCCCGACAGCCGCCCGGCACGCTGACACACTTCTTTTGGCCCTCGATATCCCGGAGGCCCGGTGGCAGAGTCTCCAGCCATCGCCCGCACGCGACCGTGCGGAGATTTCTGCTTTACACCTCTGAATCCCCATGGCTTGCTTTCCCAAACTAGGGAGAACACGCAAAATGGACCTTCAAATCTGGCTGACCTTCGTCGCCGCATCAACCGCCCTGCTTCTTATTCCCGGACCGACCGTGCTGCTGGTGCTCAGCTATGCCATCAGCCAGGGCAGACGGGTCTCGCTGGCCACGGTTGCGGGCGTCGCCTTGGGCGATTTCATCGCCATGTCGGCCTCGCTTGCGGGGCTTGGCGCGCTGGTGCTGGCCTCGGCCACGTTGTTCACTGCGCTGAAATGGATAGGAGCGGCCTATCTGGTCTATCTGGGTGTCAAACTGCTGCGCAGCGCCCCTTCGGCATCGTTGGGCGCAGTCGCGGATCTGCCTGAGGCCCGTGCCGCCAGCGTGTTCACCCACGCCGCCGCCGTCACCGCGCTTAACCCGAAATCCATCGTTTTCTTTATCGCCTTTGTCCCGCAATTCGTGACCGTTGACGCAGCCCTGCTGCCCCAGTTTGCCATCCTGATCGCAACTTTTGTCGGTCTCGCCGTGCTCAACGCGTTGGCCTATGCGCTGCTGGCCGACAGGCTGCGCGCCACGATCGCGCGCCCCGCGGTGCTGGCAGGGGTCACCCGTGCGGGCGGCAGCGCCCTGATCGCGATGGGCGTGGCCACCGCCCTGTTCAAGCGGGCCTGAACTGAAAGGACCACCATGACCCTCCTGAACCGCCTAAACATTTCTGTCCCGATCATTCAGGCCCCAATGGCCGGCGTTTCCACGCCCGCGCTTGCCGCCGCTGTTTCGAACGCGGGCGGCCTTGGTTCGATCGGCGTTGGCGCCACCGACGCCGCTGGCGCGCGCGCGATGATCGCGGCCACCCGCGCCCTCACCAACCGCGCCTTTAACGTCAACCTTTTTGTCCATGCCACCCCCACGGCACGCCCTGCCCGCGAGGCTGCCTGGCTCGATGCCATGCAGCCGCTGTTCGCACGCTACAATGGCGAACCGCCCGCAGCCCTGCGCACGATCTATCAAAGCTTTGCCGACGATGATGCCATGCTCGACATGCTGCTGGACAGCGCGCCGCCAGTGGTCAGCTTTCACTTTGGCCTGCCTGACACCGACCGTATCAAGGCCCTGAAAGACGCAGGCATCACCCTGCTCGCCACCGCAACCAACCTTGACGAAGCACGCGCCATCGAAGCCGCCGGTATTGACGCCATCGTGGCGCAGGGTTTCGAGGCCGGTGGCCACCGTGGGATGTTCAACCCCGACGCCCCTGATGACAAACTCAGTACAGACGCCCTCACCCGACTGCTTGTGGCAAACTGCCACCGGCCGGTCATCGCCGCAGGGGGCATCATGGATGGCGCAGGCATCCGCGCCGCCCTTGATCTGGGGGCCATTGCCGCCCAGCTGGGCACCGCCTTTATCGCCTGCCCCGAAAGCAGTGCCGATGCGCCATATCGTGCGGCCCTGGCCAGTGATGCGGCCCACCACACCACCATGACCGCCGCCATTTCGGGACGTCCTGCACGTTGCCTCGCAAACCGGTTCACCGCCTGGGGTGCCGGAACCCGTGCAAACCCTCCCGACTATCCCATCGCCTATGACGCAGGCAAAGCGCTCAACGCCGCCGCCAAAGCCGCAGGCGAACATGGTTTTGGCGCGCAATGGGCCGGACAGGGTGCCCCCCTTCACCGCCCCATGCCCGCCGCCGACCTGCTGACCCTGCTGCACAGGGAATCCCAATAACCGCTTTCATTTGGCCCCAAATATCCCGGAGGTCTGGAGGCAGAGCCTCCAGCGGTTTCCCCCCGCACAAACGCAAAAGGGCGCATCCCATCGGACGCGCCCTTTTTCAGTTACCTTGCCGAACTGATCAGTTCGGGATCAGATCCGGTACAATCGTCACGATCGACGGGAAGAACCACAAGATCGCCAGCCCCAGCACCTGAATCAACACGAACGGGATGATACCGCGATAGATGTGGCCTGTGGTAACCTCCTTGGGGGCAACCCCGCGCAGATAGAACAGCGCAAAGCCAAAGGGCGGCGTCAGGAACGAGGTCTGCAAGTTCACCGCAATCATGATCGTCACCCATTTCGGGTCAAAGGTGCCGCCATAGATAACGGGCCCCACGATGGGAATGACGATGTAGATGATCTCAAGGAAATCCAGGACAAAGCCCAGAACGAACAGCACCAGCATCACCAGCAGGAACACGGTAATCTCGTTGTCGAAAGACTTCAGGAACATCTGGATGTAATGTTCACCGCCAAAGCTGATCACCACAAGGTTCAGGATCTGGCTGCCGATCAGGATGGTGAACACCATCGACGTCACCTTGGCTGTCTCGCGCACGATGGGTGTCAGAACACCCGAGGTGAACAGAACCCAGCAGCTGAACAGCAAACCGAACAGCGCGTACAGATAGGCCGCATAGGCCACGACAAATGCCACCCAGCTTTCGAACGACACATCGTCGGTGTTGATGCGCAGATCAAAGTTCACGCCGACCAGAATGCAGACCAGAATGGCCAGCGTTGACCAGATGATCACTTTTGGCGTGCGGTCCAGGTCGGTCAGTTTGCGATAGGCCGCAAGCATGATCGCACCACCCGCGCCCAGTGCAGCGGCCGGCGTCGGGTTGGTGATACCGCCCAGAATCGACCCCAGCACAGCCACGATCAGGATCAGCGGCGGGAAAACCACGCGGATCAGTTCGTTCTTGGAACAGGTGATAACCCCGTGGAAACAGCCGTACAGGACCGTCGCAAAGGGGATCGCCATCAGCACCACATAGACCCCCGACGAGGTGCGCGGACCGATCAGCAGAATATCCACCAGCAGCACCAGCACCACGCCGATGGCCCCGACAATCAAGGGCCGCTTGTCGCGCGACGGCGACACCCCGCGCGCCGTGGTCAGGATCAGGCCGGTCAGGATCAACAGGATCGCCGTGCCTGTGCCGATGGGCGCTGCGTTTTCGACCTTGGCGTCAATGGCGGCCTGCAAGGCTTCGGGCGAGAGGCGCTCGGAGGCATGCAAGCCCCCTGCCGCGTCGATCTCTTGCTGTTGCGTCACAGCCTTGTCCCATTTCGACTGGCCGTGCAGTTCGATCATCGACGCCTTGCACTCTGGCGAAACATTGGTGCGCAGCGACGCGCCCTTTTCAATGTCCGAGAAGGACGAAACGGTCATGTTTTGCGAGCCGACGACGCCCATATTGCCCAGCAGGATCGTGCCCACCACCATCAGGATCGGCACGCCCAGGAACCAGGTAAAGCCCTCGGCGCGCGTGATCGGTTCGGAACTCGACGCCCCCATCGGCACCGCGGGTGCCTTCTCGGGGTTCAACAAGGCATAGACAAACGCATACAGCGCATACATCAGCGCCAGCAGGATGCCCGGCAGAAGTGCGGCCTGAAACAGCGTTCCAACAGACAGAACCGCCGGTTTGCCCAGATAGCTGAGTGCGTCGGTACAGCCCGCAAGCTGTGCGCGTTGTTCCTGTGCCGCCGAATACAGATCCCCCGCCAGTGTGCCCAGCAGAACGATCACGATCGAAGGCGGAATGATCTGCCCCAGCGTGCCGGAAGCAGCAATAACGCCTGTGGCGATCTCGGGCGAATAATTGTTGCGCAGCATGGTCGGCAGCGCCAGCAGGCCCATGGTCACCACGGTCGCGCCCACAATCCCGGTCGAGGCGGCCAGAAACGCGCCCACCACCACGATCGACACGGCCAGACCACCCGGCAGCGGACCAAAGACGCGCGCCATGGTGGTCAGCAGATCGTTGGCGATTTTCGAGCGCTCCAGCGTGATGCCCATCAGGACGAACATCAGCACCGCCAGCAGCGTTTCAATCGACTGCCCCGCCAGAACCCGTTCGTTCATACGGTTCACGATAAACGACACGTTGCGGTCCATCGCCACTTCCCAGCCTTGCGGGAACACAGACTCCGCCACGCGCGGCAGGTCGGGATACCGGAAAATGCTGATCGCATCCGCCTTGACCCCGCTGTTGACCAGATCGCGATACATCGCGCTGGATTGGTCAATCGCCTGATGGATCAGCAGCCCCGCGCTGTCGAGCGCGGCAATGATACCAAACGAGATGATGCCCGCCCCGCCGATGGCAAAGGCCACCGGAAAGCCCGACAGGATGCCGCCAAACAGGCAGACAAAGACGATGATCAGGCCAATTTCGACGCCATCGAGTCCAAATAACATGATAATATGTCCCTACGCTTTGCGTGCAGGCCGTGTGCGGCCGTCATTATTGTGTGTTAATTTGAAGGCGCACATCAGTGCGTGCCCTCATAGGCTTCTTCGCCCTCGCCCAGACTGTCGCGGTCCAGATATTTGCCTTCTGATGCCTCGCCTTCGCGCAATTCGCACCAGCTTCGGTAAAGTGTCGCAATCGCCTGCAACATCACCATGGCGCAGAAGCTGACCAGCAGGATCTTGAACAGGAAATAGCCGTTAAAGCCGTTGGGCGAAAAGCCGATGGTTTCGACGTTCCATTTCAGGATACGCGCCTTGCGCAACAGCAGCTCAAGCTTGTCCGAAGCCGAAGGGTTCGGCGTAACAAGGTGACGCCACAGGAAGAACCAGCCGTACATCCATGTGATGATCGCAAACGGCATCATGAAAAAGATCGCCCCGAACATGTCGATGATCTTTTTGGTGCGGAACTTGGCACCTGCATAAAACAGGTCAACCCGCACATGCCCGCCCTGAACAAAGGTGTAGGACACGCAAAGACAGACGACCAAAGCATTGTAAAGCTTCAGTTCTTCGCCAAACCACGAAATGTCGAATTGCACCGGAATGCCAAAACCGAAAGAGATGTCAGGCCGCGTAAAGATACGCTGCATGAACACGATCACGATCTGTTGCAGCACCATCAGCAGACCGGCCCAGGCAAAGAAACGGCCCAGCGTGTTGCTCAGCCCTTCAAGCGCGCGCACGCAGCCCCACATGAAGCCACGCTTCCATATGCCAAATGCGGTGATGATGATCAGGAACAGCAAAGCGACAAAGAACAGCTCGACCGAACCGCCGTAGTAGATAAAGCGCATCAGCGCCTGACCGTCAGACCAGTTCAGCCACATGGCCGGATTCAGCAAGGCTGCAAAGACGTTATAGACCGCTTCCAGCAGGTTGCCGAAAACGAACTGGATCAGTCCGCTGTCCTGAAACTTATCGAGACAGCTGAGCTTTGCGCCCTCTGCCGCCCGGAAAAATCCCGCGCACATTACTTCGTCGACCATGGTCATCCCCTCCCCGTGTGCATGCCGGGCTTGTTGCCGGTTTCGCACGATTGCCGTCTTGACCTGCTGCAACAGGCCGGATGCAGTTCAGGGGCCGTGCGCATATGGCACGGCCCCCGGATATATGTTGATATCTGTCGCTTAGCCCTGGTTCAGCACGCGCTGACGCTGCTCGACATAGAAGGCGTCGGATTTTTGCAGCCATTCCGCCGAAGACCGCAGCGATTCTTCAAAGCTGCCGCGGATGTCTGCGAACAGGGTATCGTCCATGTTCTCGTCCATCACTTCTTTCGAAGCGGCACCGAAGGCATCCCAGACGTCGTCGGGGAACTGCATGGTTTTCACACCCTGCTGTTGCAGACGCGCCAGTGCGGCACCGTTGTTGGCCAGTGTTTCGGCCAGACCGGTGTGCGTGGTTGCCATCGCGGAATATTCGATGATCTTCTGCTGGGCCGGTGTCAGTTCGTTGAATACGTCCAGGTTGACGGATGCCGTCAGACCCGAGCCCGGCTCGTGGAAGCCCGCAGTGTAATAGATCTTGGCAACTTCCTGGAAACCTGCGCGTTCGTCCGCGAACGGGCCGACCCACTCCAGACCGTCCAGCGCGCCCGAGGACAGCGCCTGATACAGCTCGCCGCCGGGAATGTTCTGAACCGATGCGCCCAGTTTGCCCAGCACCTTGCCGCCCAGACCCGGCATACGGAACTTCAGACCGTTGAAGTCGGCTGCCGAGTTGATTTCCTTGCGGAACCAGCCACCGGACTGCGAGCCCGAGTTGCCGGCCAGGAACATCTTCATGTTGAAGATTTCACCGATCTGGTTGTGCAGCTCGTGACCGCCACCGTGCAGATACCAGTTGGTCAGCTCCTGGGCGGTGCCGCCAAAGGGCACGGCCGTGAAATAGGCCAGACCGGGGTGTTGACCGATAAAGTAATAGTCAGCCGCGTGATAGATGTCAGCCTGACCCGAGGACACGGCGTCGAACACTTCGAACGCGCCGACCAGCTCGCCGGGGGCTTTTTTCTCGATGGTCAGCGTGCCATCCGACATTTCATCAACCATGTTGTTGAAATAGGTTGCCGCATCGTCCAGCACGGCAAAACCGCGCGGCCATGCTGTCACCATTGTCAGCGTGCGCTTGCCCTGTGCGTAAAGCGGTGCGGCAAGTGTTGTCGCTGCGGCGGCTGTGCCGCCCATTGCAGACGTCTTCAGAAATGAACGACGGTCCATAGATACTCCTCCCAAAGTTATGTGACGACCGCTCGGCTCTCGTTGCTGGCGGTCGTTCGCGTGTCGCTACACTACTCAGGTAGAATCAAAATGAAATACCAAGTACTACGGAGATCGTTGATTAGATTTCCCCCAAAATGTCTTCGGGCATATGTTTTGCAGGGGTTAGAAGACCACTGAATTCCGGTCAGACCGCCCTGCCCTCTATGATTCGCACCTGAAACGGCTTATCGAATCAACATGCAGCGTCTTTGGTCATTCTTCACATTCAGCTATGCACAGAAACTGTTGCTGGTCGCGGCGATGCCGCTGGTGCTGGCGATGGCTGCGATTGCTATTTTGGTCACGGTGCAGTCGCGCGAACTGGCCAACCGCGAAATCCGTGCGCTTGAATCCCAGCTGATCGCAGCCAAAAAGGCCGAACTGCGCAACTACGTCACCCAGGCCCGCAACGGGTTCTATTTTATCTATGGCAACGCCGCCCCCGATGACGAGGCCGCGAAGAAACGCGTAAAACAGATCCTTGCCGCGATGATCTATGGCCGCGAAGGATTCTTTTTTGTCTACGACTATGATGGCACCAATCTGGTCAGCCCGCGCCAGACCGACCGGATTGGCGGCAACTGGATGGACGAGACCGACGCCGAAGGCACGCCGGTGGTGCGTGACCTGATCAATATCGCGCGTCAGGGCGACGGGTATCTGACCCATCTGTGGCCGAAACCGTCAACGGGCAAAGATGCGCGGATGATTTCCTATGTCACCTCTTTCCCCAGCTGGCAGTGGGCGGTCGGCACGGGCGTGTTTATTGACGATGTACTGGCCAATATCGCGGCCTCGCGTCTTGAGGTCGAAACGCGGGTGCAGCGCACCTTTGTCTATATTACCGTCATCACCCTGCTTGCGCTGCTGCTGGTCTTTGGCTCGGGCATGGTCATCAACATCCGCGAACGCAGGCTGGCCGATGCCAAGCTCAAGCGGCTGACCCAGCGGGTGTTTGATGCCCAGGAAGAAGAACGTGGCCGCGTGGCGCGCGAATTGCACGACGGCATCAGCCAGATCCTTGTGGGCGTGCGCTTTGCCCTGGACATCGCGCGGCGGCGGCTGAAATCCGGCAAGACCGAGATGGCCGAGGAATCGCTGGATCAGGGGTTTGACAATCTGGCCACCGCCATTACCGAGGTGCGCCGCATCAGCCGCGATTTGCGCCCCGGCGTGCTGGATGATCTGGGCCTTGGCCCTGCGGTCAAGGCGCTGACCACCGACTTTGAAGCGCGTACCGGGGTCAAGACGACCTTTGACACCGTGGTGTTCCGCAACCGTCTGGACCAGAACGCCAAGATTGCGCTGTACCGCATCGCCCAAGAGGCACTGACCAACATTGAACGCCATTCCGGTGCGACCCATGTGACCGTCGACTTGCGCGGGCACCGGCGCGGCGCGACGTTGCGCATAACCGACAACGGTTGTGGCATCGCGCGCGACCATCGCAGCAACCAACCCGGCATCGGACTGCGCAACATGCAAGAGCGCGTTGAACAGCTGGACGGCACCTTGCGCATCCTGTCCGCGCGGGGCAAAGGCAGTTCCGAAGCTGGCACGCATGGTGTCGGCACGGTTGTCGAGGCCACGGTGCCGCTGACCCACCTGCTGCCCCCCGATCCCAAATCCGGCACCGAAGCCGCCCACACCCCGCCACTGCAAAAGAGGCAATCATGACCGATCAAGCCACTCCGAACCATCCGATCCGCGTGCTGGTGGTCGATGATCATCCGATGGTCGCCCAAGGCATCCAGTCCATTCTGGAAAGCTATGACGATCTTGTGGTGGTCGGCAGTCTGGGCAACGGGCAGGATGTGATCGACCAGCTTGATGTGCTGAAACCCGATGTGATCCTGATGGATCTGAACATGCCCGGAATGGGCGGGCTGACCGCCACCGAACTGGTGCTGGAACGCAGCCCCGACACCGCCGTGCTGGTTCTGTCGATGCACGACAGCCCCGAATACATCGCCTCGGCACTGGACCATGGCGCGCGCGGCTATGTTCTGAAAGACGTGCCCACAGAAGAGATCAAGGATGCGATCGACGCGGTAATGCGCGGCGAACGCTATCTGTGCACCGGCGCCAAAGGGTCAATCGAGCCAAAACCGGGCGACGTGCGCGCATCGCTGACGGAACGCGAACAAACGATCCTGCTGCAACTGGCACAGGGCCTGTCCAACAAGGAAGTCGCACGCGATCTGGATATTTCGGTGCGCACCGTGGAAACCCATCGCAAGAACATCAAACACAAGCTGGGCATTTCCAGCACCGCCGGTTTGACCCGCTACGCGATGGAACATGGTGTGCTGCAAGGCACCGGCGTGCGCCTGTAACAGCGATTCCCTGGGCCAATTTGCGCTTGTGTCGTCGAATTGCGGGCGCGCGAAATAAAATGTCGCAAAAAACCTGCTGTGCGACACTTTTTCTTGCCGTTTGACTGTTGACGCCCTCGGACCCCGCTCATAATGTCCCAAAACGCACTTGAGAGGACCCAAGACATGCTAGATGTCGTCGTCATTATTGGATCAACGCACATGGGCCGGTAACGGTAGACCAGAATTCGACCCATGTGCCCCCGCCAAAAACGGGGGTTTTTTTATGTGCCCAAGACAGTATGGCGTAACCGGAGTAGAGCTATGACACGTCAAATGAGCGGAGCAAAGATGGTGGTTCAGGCCCTGATAGATCAGGGTGTGGACACGGTATTTGGGTATCCCGGCGGCGCCGTCCTACCGATTTACGACGAGATTTTTCAGCAAAACTCGATCAAGCACATTCTGGTGCGCCACGAACAGGGTGCCGTCCATGCCGCCGAGGGCTATGCGCGCTCGACCGGCAAGCCCGGCGTGTGCCTTGTGACCTCGGGGCCCGGTGCCACCAATGCGGTGACCGGCCTGACCGATGCGTTGCTGGACAGCATCCCGATCATTGTTCTGACCGGACAGGTTCCGACCTTCATGATCGGCTCGGATGCATTCCAGGAAGCCGACACCGTGGGCATCACCCGCCCCTGCACCAAACACAACTGGCTGGTGAAAGAGACCGACAAGCTGGCGGGCGTGATCCACGAAGCGTTTCACGTTGCCATGTCGGGCCGTCCCGGCCCCGTTCTGGTGGACATCCCCAAGGACGTGCAGTTTGCCTCGGGCACCTATACCGACCCCAAACCGTCGCAGTCGCACTATCAGCCCACCGTCAAGGGCGACATGGAAGAGATCACCGAACTGGTGGCCGCCATCGAAACCGCCAAGCGCCCGATCTTCTATACCGGCGGCGGTGTCATCAACTCGGGGCCCGCAGCCTCGCAATTGCTGCGCGAACTGGTCGAGGCGACCGGCTTTCCGATCACCAGCACCCTGATGGGTCTGGGCGCCTATCCTGCGTCGGGTGACAAATGGCTGGGCATGTTGGGCATGCACGGTCTGTACGAGGCCAACATGGCGATGCACGGCTGCGATCTGATGATCAACATCGGCGCGCGCTTTGACGACCGGATCACCGGCGTGCTGGATGCGTTTTCGCCCAAGTCGATCAAGGCACACATCGACATTGATCCCTCGTCGATCAACAAGGTGATCAAGGCCGACATTCCCATCGTGGGCGACGTGGCGCATGTATTGGAAGACATCCTGAAGGTCTGGAAATCGCGCGGTCGCAAGACCAATGCCGAAGGCGTGGCGAAATGGTGGAAGCAGATCAACACCTGGCAAGAGGTCGACTGTCTGAAGTTCACCCAGTCGGGCAAGACAATCAAGCCGCAGTACGCGCTGCAACGTCTTGAGGCGCTGACCAAGGACCATGACCGTTACATCACCACCGAAGTGGGCCAGCACCAGATGTGGGCGGCGCAGTACCTGAATTTCGAGGATCCGAACCGCTGGATGACATCCGGCGGTCTGGGCACCATGGGCTACGGCTTTCCTGCGTCCATCGGCGTGCAGATGGCCCACCCCGAGGCGCTGGTGATCAACGTCGCGGGCGAAGCCAGCTGGCTGATGAACATGCAGGAGCTTGGCACCGCGATGCAGTTCAACCTGCCGGTCAAACAGTTCATTCTGAACAACGAACGTCTGGGCATGGTGCGCCAGTGGCAAGAGCTGCTGCACGGCGAACGCTATTCGCATTCGTGGTCGGAAAGCCTGCCCGATTTCGTGAAACTGGCCGAGGCGTTCGGCGCCAAGGGTATCCTGTGTTCGGACCCTGCCGATCTGGACGACGCGATCATGGAAATGCTGAACCACGACGGACCGGTCCTGTTCGACTGTCTGGTCGAAAAGCACGAGAACTGCTTTCCGATGATCCCTTCGGGCAAGGCACACAACGAAATGCTTCTGGGCGAGGCCGACACCCAAGGCGTCATCGACGCCAAGGGTTCGGTGCTGGTGTAACCATGGGCGGGCTTTCCAAGCTGATGTCCGACCATCTGGTGTTTCGCCCCCGTGACAGCGCCCAGGCGCATCGGGCGGCGACACCGCTGGAGCTGTTTTTCGATCTGGTCTCGGTCATCGCGATTGCGGCGGCAGCGGCAGGCCTGCACCATGCGGTTGCCGAAGGGCACGCGCTGGAAGGGCTGTTGCGCTACCTGCTGGCGTTTTTCGCCATCTGGTGGGCGTGGATGAACTACACATGGTTTGCCTCGGCCTATGACGACGACAGCGTCGCCTTCCGGTTGCTGACGATGGTGATCATGTTCGGTGCGCTGATCATGGCAGCTGGGCAAACGGCACTGTTTGCCCAGTTGAACCTGACCGTGGTGATCCTGGGCTATGTGGTGATGCGTGTCGGCATGATCGTGATGTGGCTGGGTGCCGCGCGCGGCGATGCTGCACGGGCAAAGACCGCCAGGCGGTATGCCGCGGGCATCGGTCTCGCCCAGATCTACTGGCTGGCCCTGCCCCTGCTGCTGTCGCTGAGCCTGCCGTTGGGGCTTGTGGTGCTGATCGGTGTCGTGCTTGAACTGGCTGTTCCGGCTTTTGCCGAACGCGCCGCCGCAACGCCCTGGCACCGGCATCACATCGTCGAACGCTATGGTCTGCTGACCATTATCGTGCTGGGCGAGGCATTGCTTGCAGGCTCGATGGCCATCAGCACCGCGACGACGGATGGCCTGTCGTTTGGCCTGATCTGGATGGCCTTCTGCGGTGTCATCATCACCTTTGCCCTGTGGTGGCTGTACTTTTGCAAGGAAGACCACCTGACATCGCCCAAGCTCAGCCGCGCGCTGGTCTGGGGTTATGGTCACTATATCGTATTCGGTGCAGGTGCTGCCGTGGGTGCGGGTCTGGCGGTTCAGGTCGAACTGGCCACGCACCATGCCCACACGACACAGATGGCGGGCGACATGGCGGTGGCCCTGCCGATGGCGGCATATCTGCTTGGCCTTTGGCTGGTGCGCGACCGTCACCATGCCACCGGCACCGCGCAATTGCTGTTGCCGGCGATGGCCGTGGTCTGTGTGATCTGCGCGGTTCTGCCGTTCTCGATGACCCTGCTGGCCGTGGCGGGTGCGGTCACTGTCTGGCTGCGCAACCACTCTGCCTCGCCTGCCTATATCAACGGTTAAAAACACTACGTTTCCAAAGGAATGTCCCATGTCTGCTCTAAAAATCAAAAAAGGCGCGACCAGCCATTCGGCTTACAACCTACGGCCCAACTTCTCGGATGTGGAAGAGCGGCACACGCTGGCGGTTCTGGTTGAAAACGAACCGGGCGTTCTGGCGCGGGTCATCGGGTTGTTCTCGGGGCGCGGCTATAACATCGACAGCCTGACGGTGGCCGAGGTGGATCACGCAGGCCACCTGTCGCGCATCACGATTGTCACCACCGGCACGCCGCAGGTGATCGAACAGATCAAGGCACAGCTGGGCCGGATCGTGCCGGTGCACACCGTCAACGACCTGACAGTCGAGGGGCCGTCGGTCGAGCGGGAACTGGCCATGTTCAAAGTGGCCGGTGGCGGTGACAAACGGGTCGAGGCGCTGCGTCTGGCCGATATTTTCCGCGCCAATGTGGTCGACAGCACGCTGAACAGCTTTGTCTTTGAAATCACCGGCGCGCCGGAAAAGATCGACGCTTTTGCCGACCTTATGCGCCCTCTGGGGCTGGTCGACGTGGCCCGCACCGGCGTGGCGGCACTGTCGCGGGGCGACTAAGGCACTTGACGGGTGCGCCGGAACGTTTCGAAAGCGCACACAGGATGAGAGCAGGACGCAACAGCGCCCTGCCCATCATATTCCGGCCCGAAAGCACGTCTCGGAAAACATCACACACAGGCCATCACTTAACGCGTTGAAATCTTTGATTTCAGGCAGCGTTAAGTGAGTCAGGTTTCTTCATAAGTGCAACAGCCGACGGAAGTACGTTGTGGTGTTTCGGCCCCCCGCTGCGACGGCAGCGAGAAGGGAACAACACGGGCCGAGCGGACGACATGCACCGCCCCCCTGCCGGTTTGCGCAGGCGAATACGGCCCGCAATGTGCCCGTCTGTTCAAAACCGTGATATTGCAAGCCTGACGCCGGTTATTGACGATATCGACGTTGAAACGCACCAAATCGCCTGCGTCAAAGCAGTCTGCTGAACACAGCGCGGAACTGCCAACATAGATGAACAACGGGTCATCCTGGCTTTCGCTCAGGATCACCATTTTGCGATCCACAGCGTCATACCACAACACAACCCCAAACACTTTTGTCTCCCAGCTTCTGCTTAGGCTCCTTTCGTCAGCTATAACATATGTTGTGCACACAACCAGTCTTGCTTTTTGTGGCAGACTATTCATCATAGAGCTGCTAAGTCGCATCAACCCTGACGCCAAAGTACTACAGCTCATTCTATGGAATTACTTCGAGACAACACTGCTGTCGCAACGCACGCAGGCAAAAGGCACCCGTCATGACTGGCGGCAAACGTTCCCCGTCCGAACTGCGCGACATGTTCGGGGCCAATCTGCGCATTCTGGCACGTCCATACCCGTCGATTTCGGAACTGTCGCGCCGGCTGGGCGTCAATCGCACACAATTCAACCGCTATCTGTCCGGCGAAAGCTTTCCCCGCCCCGATATTCTGGCGCGTATCTGTACCTTTTTCAATGTCGACGCCCGAATTCTGCTGGAACCCGTGGACGAAATCAGCCGCGAAGGCCAGTTGCTGTCAGACCCCTATTTGCACGACTTCTTTGGCAGGCAATCTGCCACTGTGACAGAGATCCAGTTTCCCAGCGGCTTCTATCGGTTTTCGCGCCGCAGCTTTATTCATCCAGACCAGTTTGTCGTGGGTCTGGTCCATGTTACGCGCAAAAACGACGCGACTTTCCTGCGCGGGTTTGAACCGCGTATCGCTTTGGCCCAACAGGGCCTGCCCCATGACAGCAAATCGCGCGAATTTCGCGGGCTTGTGGTGCGACAGGATGACGGTATTGCCGCGTTGGTTTCGCGCAGGGGCGCGGTGACCGGTTCGTTCAACTATCTGGCGCGCGAAGCATCGTTCGAAAACAACTTTTGGGTCGGCTATGTGGCCCGCACCATTCGCGAGACTGTCACCAGCGCGCGTATCGAACGTATCGTCTATGAACATCTGGGCACAGACTGGCGGCAGGCGCGCAGCGTTGCGCGCACCACCGGCTTTTGCGATCGGGATGATCTGCTGCCCTTCCACCTGCGGCTGCTGCGCCCGGACACGCCGTTCCAATAAGACGGCCCATGTCGCCCGCAGAAAACCTCTGTCGCTGATGCGCTGACAGGCACGGGCAGTGCAGCCTATGCCCGAAGCATCAGATCAAGGGAGACTGCCCGATGTCCCACACCGACCTGCAAGCGGTCCGCCGCCCATTGGATCAGGCCAACGGCCTGCCAAACGCCCATTACATCGACCCGGCTGTCTTTGACGAAGAACGCACCGCCGTTCTGTCCGCTGGCTGGTCCGGTCTGGCCGTGGGGGCGGATGTGCCCGAGATAGGCGATGCGGTGCCGCTGACCTTTCTGGGCATTCCCCTGCTGATCGTGCGCGACCGTGCGGCGCGGGTGCGGGTCTTCCAGAACATCTGCCGCCACCGTGGCATGATATTGGTCGATGCCGCGCGCAAGATCGAAGGCGCCATTCGCTGCCCCTATCACAGCTGGTGTTACAGCACCGACGGCAAGCTGGTCAGCACCCCCCATGTGGGCGGCCCGGGGCGCAACACACACGCAGGCATCGACCGCGCCTTGCTGGGCCTGATCGAAGTGCGCAGCCATCAGTGGATGGACGTGATCTGGATCAACCTGTCAGGCGATGCGGCGCCGTTCGAGGAGCACAACGCCGCCCTGCTGGCCCGCTGGGCCGAGTTTGACAAACCGCTGCACCACGGCGGGGCCGACAGCCGATTCCAGCTGGCGCTGAACTGCAACTGGAAGCTGGCGGTGGAAAATTACTGCGAAAGTTATCACTTGCCGTGGGTGCACCCCGGCCTGAACAGCTATTCACGGCTTGAGGATCATTACCACATCGAAGCGCCGGATCTGTTTTCGGGTCAGGGCACCTTGGTGTACCGGCAGATGACCGGCACCGATGGCCAGTCGTTCCCCGATTTCGAAGGTCTCAGCGCCAAATGGGACACCGCCGCCGAATATATCACTGCCTACCCCAACGTGCTGCTGGGCGTGCACCGCGATCATACGTTTGCAATCATTCTGGTGCCGGAAAGCACGGAAAAGACCGTCGAAAACGTGCACATCTACTATGCAGCCCCCGACACCGACCCGGCCCTGCGCGCGCGCAATACCGAACAGTGGAAACTGGTCTTCGAGGAAGACATCTTTGTTGTCGAAGGGATGCAACGCGGCCGCCATGCGCCGGATTTCGACGGCGGGCGGTTTTCGCCGGCCATGGACGGGCCGACGCATCTGTTTCACGCGTGGGTCGCCGGACGGCTGAACGCGCATCGCGCGGGGCGGATGGCCGCAGAATGAGCGATCTGAACGCGCAGCTTCTGGCAGCGCATGCAGTGGGTGACCATGCGGCGCTGGTGATGCTGTATACACAGGCCGCCGACAGCACACAGGATGTTGATGCGGCCTGTTTCTTTCTAACGCAGGCCTATGTTTTTGCCCTGGAACAGAACGCCCCGCAAATCGCAGCGTTGCGCGCACGGCTGGCCGCACAGGGGCGCGAGCCAGCAAGCGCAGTTTAGAGGCCTGCCAATACCGCGACCAAAGCAACAACCGCAGGAAGCGCCTGTACAAACAGGATTCTGAGGTTCGCCGTTGCCGCCCCGAAAATGCCCGCAATGATGACACAGCACAGAAAAAAGACGGTAAAGACCCCGCCTTGGTCACCAAGGAACAGGCCAAAGATCAAACCTGCAGCCAGAAAGCCGTTATACAAACCCTGGTTGGCCGCCAACGCCTTGGAGGCCTTTGCAAATTCCTGTGTCGTTCCGAACACCTTACGACCCGCCGGTTTGTCCCACAGAAACATTTCAAGATAGACGATGTACAGATGGATGGCGGCAACGAGACCGATAAGAAGGACTGAAAACATGATGGTTTTTCCCGATTTAGTATAAGTTGGCAATTGCTATAGGCGCGCGCAATTGCATCAGGCAAGCGGCTTTGGCTTCGAACGGTATCAAAAACCTCACGGTGCCGATGCAACATCGCGCAAATCTGACGTGCGTCACCGCCGAATGTCCATAGGCGCTGCACTGCGGCCCTTGGTCAGTGGCTGGCTGATAGCCAAAAGAACACTGGTCCCCGGGATGAATGTCAAAACCGCACAGGCCATCGCAAAGGCAAACCACAATTGAATTGTCATTCTTCTGGTCTCGTTTTCAAATTCCGGACCCGCCGCGCGTTTGGCCAGTCGGTTGCTTCGTGCCAGGCCTGCGCCACCCGCAGCAGCGCCGCATCGGCCCCGCGTTTGCCGATCAGTTGCAGCCCCGCAGGCGCGTCATCCGGCCCGCCAAAGCCCACGGGCACGTTGACCACCGGCAGCCCCAGCAGCGACGCGGGCACCACCACCTGCATCCAGCGGTGATAGGTGTCCATCTGCACGCCCGCGATCTCGCGCGGGTAATCCCAGGTGCCATCAAAGGGCCAAACCTGCGCCGATGGAAGCGCCAGAATATCATAAGTATCAAAGACTTTTGCGGCGGCCTTAAACCAGTTGCTGCGCACCACGCTGGCAGCATGAACCTGCATTGCCGTCAACGCAATGCCACGTCCGATTTCCCAGCGCGCGGTGTCTTTCAGGTGCTCCTGCCTGGCCGGATCGGCATAGAGCGGCGCCAGCCCCGCGCCCACCTGCCATGACCGCAGGGTGATCCAGCTGTCCCACATCGCTTCGGCATCGAACAGCGGGGCCTGATCGGTCACTTGCGCGCCCAGGCCCTCCATCTGCTTCAGGGCTGCCTGAGAGATATCCAGAATACCCAGCTCCATAGGCAACGCACCGCCCCAGTCGCCCAGCCAGCCGATGCGCACGCCCTGCATTCCGCCAGCGATCTGCGGCAGCGCGGGGGTCTGATCGACCCCGTGGGGCTGGCGCGGGTCGCTTCCGGCCATGGTGTCCAGCAAGGCCGCCAGATCGGAAGGATTGCGCGCCATCGGGCCGTTGGTGGCCAGTTGGTGCAGAAAACTGTCGCCTTCGGGTTCCGACGGCACCAGCCCCCAGGTGGGGCGCATGCCATAGACGTTGTTCCATCCTGCCGGATTGCGCAGCGATCCCATCATGTCCGACCCGTCGGCCACAGACATCATCCCGCAAGCCAGCGCCGCCGCCGCCCCGCCAGAGGATCCCCCCGCCGAACGTCCGTGCACATAGGGGTTGTGCGTGGGCCCGTGCACCGGATTGATGGTGTGCGACCCAAGGCCGAACTCGGGCGTGTTGGTCTTGCCAATCACAATTGCCCCCGCCGCGCGCAGGCGTGCCACCATGATATCGTCTTTGGCCGCCACCTGCCCCGCAAACAAAGGCGAGCCCATCGACGTGGGCAGCCCGGCCGCATTGGCCAGATCCTTGATGGCAATGGGCATGCCGTGCAGCCAACCGCTGCGCGGTGCGGCATCGGCGGCGCGGGCCTCGGCCATCAGCGCATCGGTGTCGCGCAACGACACGATGGCGTTTACCGCCCCGTTCACAGCGTCGATACGCGCCAAGGTTGCCTGCATCAGATCGGTTGCACTCAGGGTGCCCTTGGTCAGGGCAGCCGATTGCGCCAAAGCGCCTTGGAAAAGGATGTCATCAGTCATGGCCGCAGCTTTGCCGCAGCCTTGGGCAGGTTCAAGCGGAATGAACCCGCCTGAAGCAGATTTCTATACTTAGCCCTTTGCCTCGGACCGGCTCTTGCCGCTGACGTTCAGCGCCAGTGTCGCGCCCATCAGACCGTCCAGATCACCGTCCAGCACACCCTTGGTGTCCGAGGTCTCGTAGTTGGTGCGCAGGTCTTTGACCATTTGATAGGGTTGCAGGACGTAAGAACGGATCTGGTTGCCCCAGCCCGCATCGCCGGCGCTTTCGTGCACCTCGTTGACCAGCGCCGAACGTTTGTCCAACTCCATCTGGTACAGCCGCGATTTCAGCGCCTTCATGGCAATGTCGCGGTTCTGGTGTTGGGATTTTTCCGATGACGTCACGACGATGCCGGTAGGATGGTGGGTGATCCGCACAGCCGAGTCGGTGGTGTTGACGTGCTGGCCGCCCGCACCGGAGGACCGGTATGTGTCGATGCGGATGTCTGACGGGTTCACTTCGATCTCGATGTTGTCATCAACCACCGGATAGACCTTGACCGAGGTAAACGACGTGTGCCGCTTGGCCGCCGAGTCAAAGGGCGAGATGCGCACCAGCCGGTGTACGCCGCTTTCCGATTTCAGCCAGCCATAGGCGTTGTGTCCGGTGATCTTGTAGGTGGCAGATTTGATCCCCGCCTCTTCCCCCGCGCTTTCGGCGTTCAGTTCGACCTTGTACCCCTTTTTCTCGGCCCAGCGGACATACATGCGCGCCAGCATCGACGCCCAGTCACAGCTTTCGGTGCCGCCCGCGCCCGAGTTGATCTCGAGGAAAGTGTCATTGCTGTCGGCCTCGCCGTCCAGCAGCGCCTCAAGCTCTTTTTGCGCGGATTTGACCGCCAGCGCCTTCAGGGCAGCTTCGGCATCGCTGATAACCTCTTCGTCTTCTTCCATCTCGCCCAGTTCGATCAGCTCGATATTGTCGGCCAGATCCTGTTTGATCCCCTCATAGGTGTCGATGGCATCCACCAGCGACTGGCGGTCGCGCATCAGCTTTTGCGCGGCTTCTGGATCGTCCCACAGGTTCGGGTCTTCAACACGGGCGTTGAATTCTTCCAGCCGGAATTGCGCGGTTTCCACGCCCAGACGCTGCCCCAGCAGCTCTAACGACTTTTCGATCTCGGCAACGGTGTTCTGGGCCTCGGCGCGCATCGGCTCATATCCTTAGGATGGTGTTGAAATGGGGGTGTAAACCAGCACCGGACGGGCGGCAAGCCGTCGGGTGACGACGCGGCCAGTCCGGTGCCGGTTTTAGTACAGCCCGCCCGAGCTGAGCGTGCCAAAGTTGGCCTTTGGCCCAACGGTCGCTTTCTTGCCGGTCGAGGTGGTGACCTGACGGCCCGTGGCGCGCCCGACCTCTTCGACCAGCGGCAGGTCGCCCCCCATGGCAAAGCCGCCATCAAACATCAGGCCAAACAACGGTTCTTCGCCATCGCGGAAATATTCGGCCACGACATTCTCGCCCGAGGCGTCATCGCTGAGCCGCGCGCCGGTAAAGCGGTCGATCTTGATAAAGTGGCCCCCCGGCGGAATTGAGAAATCGCCGCCGCCGTATTTCTTGGTGGCTTCCAGCATGAACCGCTGGAACACCGGCCCGCACATGCCCCCGCCCGACGCACCGCGCCCCATGTTGCGCGGGGTGTCAAAGCCGATATAGCAGCCCGCCACGATATTGCTGGTAAAGCCCACGAACCAAACGTCCTTGCTGTCGTTGGTGGTGCCGGTCTTGCCTGCCGTGGGCACCGGCAGGTTCACCGTGCGCGCCGCCGTGCCACGTTGCACCACACCGCGCATCATCGAGGTCAGCTGGTAGGCGGTGATCGGGTCCATCACCCGTTCGCGGTTGGACGTGATGCGCGGGCCAAAGCCCGGGTCAAGGCTGGCCAGTTTGCAATCGGTACACTGGCGTTCGTCATGACGATAGACGGTCTTGCCATAGCGGTCTTGTACGCGGTCGACCAAGGTGGGTTTCACCCGCTCGCCGCCATTGGCGAACATCGCATAGGCCGACACCATCTGGTACAGCGTGGTTTCCTGCGAGCCCAGAGAGTTGGCCAGAAACTTGCCCATCTCACCCTTGTCATAGACGCCGAAACGTTCGGCATAATCCGCAACCGTGTCCATGCCGACCTCTTGGGCCAGACGGATGGTCATCAGGTTCCGCGAGCGTTCAATGCCGGTGCGCATGGGTGTCGGGCCGTAATACTGGTTCGACGCGTTCTTGGGCCGCCACATGCCCTGGGGCGTGTTGATCTCGATCGGGGCGTCGACAATGATCGTGGCAGGGGTATAGCCGCTGTCCAGCGCAGCCGCATAAACGAAGGGTTTGAACGACGAACCGGGCTGGCGCTTGGCCTGTGTGGCACGGTTGAACACCGAGTTCTGATAGCTGAACCCGCCCTGCATGGCGATCACGCGGCCGGTGTTGACGTCCATCGCGACAAATCCGCCTTGTACCGCAGGCACCTGCCGCAGGGACCACGCGCCGTCACGCTGGCGCACATGGACCACATCGCCCACTTTGAAGTTTGCGGCAAAATCGCCCTTGATCCATTTGATGTCCGAACGCGGCACTTCGCCAATACCATTGCCTTCGATGCCCAGCACCAGACTTTGGTCGCCAACCTCGCGCACGACAGCCGGATACCACTGGCCGTTCAGGTCGATATCGCGGGCCACGGGAACGGCGTTCAGCGCCTCTTCCCATGCGTCGCCGGTGGCAATTTCGGGGTCGATTTTCTTGCCGGTGCCGCGCCATGTGCTGCGGCTGCGGTCATAGTTTTCCAGCTCGATGCGCAGGGATTTGGCCGCGATCGGCTGCATTTCCTGGTCAATCGTCGCCCGCACGGTCAGACCGCCCGAGAAAAACTCGCCCTCGCCAAAGTTTTCAGACAGCTGACGGCGGATTTCATCGGTAAAGTAGTCACGGGGCGGCAGTTCGTCCTTGAAGCTTTCAAAGTCGCCGTTCTGGACCGAGCGCAATGGCTGCGCGCGTTCGGATTCGTAGACCTCTGTGGTCAGATAGCCATTGTCGTGCATCTCTTTCAGCACATAGTTGCGCCGCGCCAACAGGCGGTCCTTTCGGCGCACGGGGTGAAAGTCGGACGGCGCCTTGGGCAGTGCGGCCAGAAACGCCGCTTCATGCGGGGCCAGTTCGCCCAATGTCTTGTTGAAATAGGTCTGGCTGGCCGCCGCTACGCCATAGCTGTTCTGGCCCAGAAAGATCTCGTTCAGATACAGTTCAAGAATCTTTTCCTTGGACAGGGTCTCTTCGATGCGGCTGGCAAGGATGATTTCCTTGATTTTGCGTTCCAACTGACGGTCGCCCGACAGCAAGAAGTTCTTCATCACCTGCTGGGTGATCGTCGATGCCCCGCGCACATCGCGCCCGCGCGAGCGCACCGCGTCAATGGCGGCCGCCGCGATGCCGCGCAGGTCATAGCCGTCGTGGGTGTAGAAATTCTTGTCTTCGGCGCTGATGAACGCCTGTTTCACCAGATCGGGAATCGTATCCGCAGGGGCAAACAACCGCCGTTCCTGGGCAAATTCGTCGATAATCTGGCCCTGACCGCTGTAAATGCGGCTGATGGTGGGCGGCGTATACTGGGCCAGGCTTTCGTGGCTGGGCAGATCGCGGCCATAAATATAGAAAATCGCCCCGATGCTCAGGGCAATGGCCAACAGGCCCATGGTCAGGGCTGTAAAGATACCGCCGAAGAACGACAGGATGAATCGGAACACGCGGGCGTCCTTTATGAAATCTGCTCAGGGCGGTGTTATAGGGCACGCCCCGCATCGGGTCAAAACACGTCTGGGTGTGGAAATGGCATATTTACGCTTACGCCAAGGGCTTAGGGTCAGGACCCATTAATCCTGCGCCGTCAGCGGCAATTTCACGAAATTTCAGTGGTTTGGGTCGTGCAGCCAATCCCCTCTCGTGACATTTGCCATGCAAATGCACTGCCGGGCAGTGGTAGGTTCTATTTGCAAGCGTCCCAAGCCACTGAAATGAAGTGAAATCGCCGCCCGTCGCTCCGTAGGAGCGCTTAATAATATTGGCACGCCTTCGGCGTGACGGGTTCGACGGATTTTCCCGCAGCCCATTGCCCGGCAGGGCATTGCGCAGCAATGTCCCGAGAGGAGGCGGCGCATCTGTTTGAAATAGAACCACTATTTCTGCGCAGATGCTGCTTGTCAGCGGAAGAATCTGTCGAACTGACGGTGCAGGATTAATGGGTCCTGACCCTATGGCGAGGTCAAAGATCTATTGGCGCACCAGCGGGCGCTGTGACAGATCGCTGGCGCGCCACGCGAGAATGCCATCGGCGATTGCCGAGGCCATCACCGCGCGCCAGACCGGATCACGCAGGTTGGCAAGATCGCGCTTCGAGCTGAGAAAACCGATCTCGATCAGCAACGACGGAACATCGGCGCTGGTCAGCACCGAAAAGCCCGCCTGCCGCGAGGGGTGCGAATTCATCGGCCCGCCGGAGGCCTTCATCGCTGCAATCAAGGCTGCGGCGGCCTGTTCAGAGCGCGGTGCGGTTTCCTGACGCGCCAGATCCAGCAACACGCCGGTTACCTGATCGTCAGACCCGCTCAGGTCGGCACCGGCCAGAATATCGGCGCGGTTGTGCTGGGCGGCCAGTTGCGCGGTGGCCGCATCACTGGCGTCATCGGCCAGCGTATATACGGTGGCGCCACTGGCCCCGCCCTCGCTCAATGCATCTGCGTGCAGCGAGATGAACAGATCGGCACCCGCTGCATGGGCCATATCAACCCGCCCCGGCAGCGACACGAAACGATCATCGGTGCGCGTCAGCACAACCTCGGCCTGCCCGCTGCGCCGCAGGGCCTCGGCCAGGGCTTGCGCAACTTTCAGCATCAGGTCTTTTTCTTTGACCCCGTCGCGTACCGCTCCGGGATCAACGCCACCATGACCGGGATCAATCACCACGACAAAGCTGTCGTCTGATTTGGGTTCCGGCGGGATCTGCGCGGCCTGCGTCGCCCATTCGGCGTCCAGAGGAGCGCCTGCCCCCGCGGCAAAGGCTTCGGGTTTGGCAGCGACCAGATCAACCTCAAGCGTGGCCGCGCCGGTACTGTCGTTCACTTTCATACCGATATTCGAAGGCAACAAAGGTTCGGCCAGATCCAGCACCAGCCGCGACCAGCCCGGACGGAAAGGGCCAAAGCGCACTGCGGTGACCTTGCCCGCTTTGGGCAGCAGGGAATCGGCGGAAACTCCGGCCCAGTCCGCCTCGCGGAAATCAATCACCAGACGTTTGGGCCCGTCCAGATGGAACACGCGGAACGGCACGCCCTGGCTCAGGCCGATAACCAGCTTGGTCTTGCCCAGCCAGCCATCGGAAATACGGCTGCGTGCCGGGTCGACACGGGCCAGACCGGTCAGCTCTTGCGCCCCGGCGCGCGGCGCACCCGCCAGCACCAGCGCACAAATCAGCAGGATCACATATCGCATATTGCCTGTCTCTACCGCCCGTTTCTTATTTCACGAAACAATATCGCAGCCGCCACGCCGGCACCAGAGTTTACCGCGCGTCCATGAACGCCTTGAGCCGCGCCAGCCCTTCAGCAATGTCCGCCGCGCTGCGCGCATAGGAAAAGCGCAGCGTATGGCGACCGCGCAGCGGGTCGAAATCCAGCCCCGGGGTCACGGCAACCCCTGCCCGTTCCAGAATTTCGGCGGCAAAGGCACGGCTGTCATCCGTCAGCTCGGACACATCCGCATAGACATAGAACGCCCCGTCGGGTGGTGCTATTTTGGTAAAGCCTGCCGCTGGCAACCCTTCCAGCATCAGCGCGCGGTTGGTACGGTAGACATCCAGATTGGCCTGCAATTCGTCCTCGCAATCCATTGCGGCAAGTGCCGCGACCTGTGCGGCGTGGGGCGCGCAGATGAACATGTTTTGCGCCAGCCGTTCGACCACGCGCACATGATCCTCGGGCACCACCATCCAGCCGACGCGCCAGCCGGTCATCGAAAAGTATTTCGAGAAAGAGTTGATGACATAGGCCTCGTTCGTCAGCTCAAGCGCGGTCACGGCCTTGGCCTCGTATTCGATGCCGTGATAGATTTCGTCACTGATAAACGACGCGCCCTTGGCATGGGTGGCGTCGATCAGCGCGCCCATGGCGGCATGGTCCAGCATCGTGCCCGTCGGATTGGCAGGCGAGGCCACCATCAGCCCCGCAATATCCATATCGGCAAAATCCGCCGGCACCGGCTGATAGCGATTCTCGGGCGCTGCGGGCAGATCGACCGCTTGCAAATCCAGCGCCCGCAGGATCTGGCGATAGCTGGGATAGCCCGGTGCGCCAATCGCCACACGATCACCGGTGTCAAACAGCGCCGTGAAGGCCAGAATAAACCCGCCCGACGAGCCCGAGGTGACCACCACCCGCGACGGGTCCAGATCGACGTTGTACCATTCGCCATACATCTGCGCGATACGCGCACGCAGCGCGGGCAGCCCCAGCGCCACGGTATAGCCCAAAGGCCCCTCGTTCATCGCACGCGCCAGTGCATCGGTGGCCCCGCGCGGCGCGCCGGTGCCGGGCTGGCCCACCTCCATATGAATGATGTGACGACCTGAATCTTCGGCGGCGCGTGCGGCCTCCATGACGTCCATCACGATAAAGGGATCGACGGCGCTGCGTCTTGAGGTTTTCATCATTTGTCTCCTATGCTGCGCGAATGTCGGCTTTGCATGTGTTTCATAGGGGTTTGCCCCTGTCGTCAATGGGGGCAATTGTCCTGTCGCTGGCTATGCTGCTGGCGCAGCCCGCGCGTGCCATCGAGCTGCTGCGCGATGCGGATGTGGAATACGGGCTGACGCAACTGGCCGCCCCCGTGCTGCGCGCGGCGGGGTTAAGCCCCGCGCAGGTCAAGATCCTGGTGGTCAATGATGGCGGGCTGAACGCTTTTGTGGTCAGCAACGACGTTATTTTTCTCAATCACGGGCTGATCAACCGCGCCACCTCTGCCGACATGCTACAGGCCGTTCTGGCCCATGAAGCCGCCCATATCGCCAACGGACATATCACCCGCCGGATGACCAATATGGGCAACGCGCGCACCCTGGCCGGACTGGGCCTTGCACTGGCTGCTGTCGCGGCGGCGTCGGGCAACAGTCAGGCCGCTACCGGGCTGGCCATCGGCACCCAATCGGCAGCGCAGCGGGCCTTCCTGAAACACACACGGGCCGAAGAAGCCTCGGCCGACCAGTCCGGTGTGCGCTTCCTGCGTGCTGCCGGAGCGGACCCGCGCGGGTTTCTGGAAGTGATGCAGCTGTTTCGCGGTCAGGATGCGCTGGCCGAAAGACGTCAGGACCCCTATGTGCGCTCGCACCCGCTGTCGCGCGACAGGTTGCGCGCGATGGAAGCCTATGTGGCGGCCTATGGCACTGCGGTCGTCCCCAACCCGACATCGGCCTATTGGTTTGCCCGCGTCAAAGGCAAGATCAGCGCCCACACCCGCGCGCCCAAATGGACGCTGAAACGCATTGGCGACAGTGGCTATAAAGACGTGGGATTTTTGCGCGAGGCTGTCGCGGAATCGCGCCAGTCACGCACCAAACAGGCGCTGCGCGCCATCGACAAGGCCATCGCCGTGCGCCCCAGCGATCCGTTTTTCCACGCAGCCAAAGGCGACATTCTGATGGATGCCCGCCAGTTTCAAGGCGCGGTGGCGGCCTATGGCCGTGCGGTTAAACTGGCGCCACGCGATGCGCTGGTGCTGGCGGGTTATGGCCGCGCCCTGCTGGCCACCGGCAATATCGCGTCGGCCCGCACAACACTGGAACAGGCGCGCACGATTGATTTTCGTGACGGCACAATGCTGCGTGATCTGTCTGTGGCCTATGCAAAATCGGGCCAGAACGGCATGGCTGCACTGGTCACCGCGGAACGATATGCCCTGTCGGGCCGGATGGAAGACGCCGGAATTCACGCCAAACGCGCCAGCGGTCTGCTGGCCACGGGATCGGGGCCTTGGCAACGGGCACAGGATGTGTTGATTGCCAGTGAACGCGCCGAAAAACGCAAAAAACGGAGATAATCCATGACGATCCACCGCCTTCTTGCCGCCGCTGCGGCCACTGTCACGTTTGCCATGCCGGCGGCTGCCTTTGATGTCTCGGCCATGACAGAGACAGAACGTCAGGCCTTTGGCGAGGAAGTGCGCGCCTATCTGCTGGAGAACCCGCAGGTGATCATGGAAGCGGTCAACCTTCTGGAACAACAACAGGCCGCAGCACAGGAACAAGCCGACCTGTCCATGGTGTCGGACAATGCCGCTGCGATCTTTGACGACGGCTATTCCTTTGTCGGCGGCAACCCCGATGGCGACATCACGCTGGTGGAATTCCTGGATTACAAATGCGGTTACTGCAAACGCGCCCATGGCGAAGTGGCCAAGCTTCTGGAAACCGACGGCAACATCCGCCTGATCGTCAAGGAATTCCCGATTCTGGGCGAGCAGTCGCTGTTGGCGTCGCGCTTTGCCATCTCGACGCTGATGGTCGAAGGCCCGGACGCCTATCACGCGCTGAACGATGCGCTGATGACCATGAACGGCGATCTGAGTGTGCCGGTCATGAGCCGTTTGGCGAATACGCTGGGCTTTGATGCGGACAAGATTGTTGCGGGTATGGACGCCGACGAAGTGACAACGCGCATTGCTGACACCCGCGCGCTGGCACAGCGGTTGCAGATCACCGGCACGCCAACCTTCGTGATGCACGACGAGATGCTGCGCGGCTATCTGCCCTATGACCAGATGATGCAGATGGTCGACGAAAAACGCGGGTAACGGTCTGAATTGACACAAGGTTCGGGGGCGCTGCCCAGGTTTTCTTGAAAGGCGGGGGCGCTGCCCAGGTTTTCATAAAAGGCGGGGGCGCTGCCCCCGCGCCTTTGGCGCTCCCCCGGGATATTTCAGGCCAAAAGAAGCGGGGTTATTCGGCAGCTTTGCCTGAAATCGCCTCTTGGGCGGCCAGTTCTTCGGCCTTTTTCTCGACCTGTTCAACGATGTGTTCGATCATGTCCGCGTTGGATTGCTTGTGGGACTGCTTGCCCGCCAGATAGACCATCCCTGCCCCGTTGCCGCCGCCGGTAAAGCCCACATCGGTCATCAGCGCCTCGCCGGGGCCATTGACCACGCAGCCGATGATGCTGAGGCTCATCGGGATTTTGATGTGGGACAGGCGGTCTTCGAGCGTTTCGACGGTCTTGATCACGTCAAAGCCCTGACGCGCGCAGCTGGGGCAGCTGATGATGTTGACGCCGCGGTGGCGCAGGCCCAGTGATTTCAGGATTTCATAGCCAACCTTGACCTCTTCGACCGGATCGGCGGACAGGCTGACGCGGATCGTGTCGCCAATGCCCATCCACAACAGGTTGCCCATGCCGATGGCCGATTTGATCGTGCCGGATGTCAGCCCGCCTGCCTCGGTGATGCCAAGGTGGATGGGGGCATCGGTGGCCTCGGCCAGTTTCTGATAGGCGGCGGCGGCCATGAACACGTCAGAGGCTTTGCAGCTGATCTTGAACTCGTGAAAATCGTTGTCTTGCAGGATCTTGATGTGATCCAGACCGGATTCGACCATCGCGTCGGGGGTCGGCTCGCCGTATTTGTCCAGCAGGTGCTTTTCCAGACTGCCCGCGTTCACGCCGATGCGGATCGAACAGTTGTTGTCACGCGCGGCGCGGATGACTTCCTTGACCCGCGCCTCGGAGCCGATGTTGCCCGGATTGATGCGCAGGCAGGCGGCACCGGCCTCGGCGGCCTCGATGCCGCGTTTGTAGTGGAAATGGATGTCAGCCACGATCGGCACCGGGGAGCTGGCGCAAATCTCCTTCATCGCCCGCGCGCTGTCTTCGTCGGGGACAGAGACCCGCACAATGTCGGCCCCCGCCTCGGCCGCGGCTTCGATCTGGGCCAGCGTGCCGGCCACATCGGTGGTCAGCGTGTTGGTCATGGTTTGCACGGTGATCGGCGCACCGCCCCCTACGGGCACGTTGCCCACCATGATCTGACGGCTTTCACGGCGGTAGATATTGCGCCACGGACGGATGTGATTGAGCGACATGTCGCGCCTCTTTCGGCTTTCGGTTCAACGACAGACCTAAGCGCTGGGTGCGATCTGCGCAACCGTCAGGCGCAAGCTGATCCTGCGTCTGCGATCATTTGTCTGGAGGAGATCAGTCGGGAATGACTGTGGCCGCAGCGGTTGACGTGGCTTCGGCATAGCGCACAAGGCCCGAGTCGGTGGACACATCGACAGGCAGATAGGTTTCCTGCAGGCCGGCAATTTCCAGCGGCAGGTTCGACGTGACCGCCCCATTGGGCCCGACGGGGCCATAGAACTTGCCGTTCATGGCGAAATAGATCGCGCCGCTTTCACCAGTGCGCAGCACGGGCGGTTCTTCGGTCGCCGGTGCGGTCCATGTGTCGCCGGGCTGCATCACGGTTTCGTAGATCACGGTGCCATCGGCCCCGCGCACACGCACCCAGGACGGGCGCACGGCAACCATTTGCAACACGGGCGCTTCATTCTCGACCACCTGCGGCACCGCCGGTTTTTCGGGCTTCAGCGGTTCGGCACCGGCCAGCACCGGCGAGTCGGCGTCCGGCGTTTGGGCAAAGTTGCCAACCGAGCGCGGATCAATGGTGGCGATCGGCGCATCGCGGGCCACCAGCACCGGAACATCCAGCGCCTGCGGGCGGTACAGCCGGTCCAGCGCTTCGATGCGCGGTGTGTCCAGTGTTGAAGGCGAGGTTTCACCCGCACCGTCCAGGCTGGGCTGCTGAACCGAGGCCCCCTGCAACGGATCAAGGTCCGACAACACCACCGGTGTCTGATCGACCGGCGAAACCTGCACGCGCTGCACTTCTTGCAACACCGAATAACCGCCAAAGCCGATGGCGCTGATCAGCGCGATCAGAACCAGCGAAGAGCCGATGGCCCCCGGTTCGATCCGGCTGAAGAAACCGTCCCCCGTGGGCACAAAGGGTGTGCTGGGGGCCGAAAAGATATCCTTGTTGCCACGATCCCGCGACAGGCGGTCTTCGCGGCTGGATTTTTTGATAACAGAGGCTTCGGCAGACATGCCGTGGGCCACGGAAAACCCGCTTTCGGCGCAAAAGGCTGCAAAAGCGCGGTCAGGGTCCATGTCAAGGTAACGCGCATAAGAGCGCACATAGCCTGCAATAAATCCGGGGGTGTCGAATGCACCGGGGTCGGTGTTTTCAATCGCGGCAATATAGTTGGCTTTGATCCGCAGTTCGCGCTGCACATCCAACAGGGATTTGCCCAGCGTCGCGCGCTCGCCGCGCATGACATCGCCGAGACGCAATTCAAAATCGTCAAAACCCTTGGGCTCTGCGTTCTGTTCAATGATCTTGGGAGTTTTCCGCCCGATCATACCTCTGCCCCGTGCTAACCGTTTCTTGGAACCAATGCGTCTTCCCCGATTCGACGCAGGTCTGTTGTTAAACACAGCTTAACACATGGCAAACTGAAATTCACCTATACGTGATGGCTACGCAGACAATTCGGCGCGATTCAGCGCACAATGTGACCACAGACCGTCCATCGCCTTGACCAATGCATCCATTTCGCGCGGGCCATGAACCGGCGACGGGGTAAAGCGCAAACGCTCGGTGCCACGGGGCACGGTGGGATAGTTGATCGGCTGCACATAGATGCCGTGATCTTCCAGCAGCATATCGCTGAGCAGTTTGGTATGCACCGGATTGCCAACCATCACCGGCACGATATGGCTGCCATGGTCAATGATCGGCAGGCCCATGCCCTTGAGGCGCAGCTTGAGGATGCGTGCCTGCAACTGATGCGCCTCGCGCAATTCGGTTGCGGTTTTCAGGAAAGCGACCGAAGCCGCCGCCCCTGCGGCCACAGCCGGGGGCAACGAGGTGGTAAAGATAAAGCCCGGCGCATAAGAGCGGATCGCATCGCACATGCGTGCGCTGGCCGCGATATAGCCGCCCATGACGCCATAGGCCTTGGCCAGGGTGCCATTGATAATGTCCAGACGGTCCATCAAACGGTCGCGTTCGGCCACACCGCCACCGCGCGGCCCGTACATGCCCACGGCATGCACTTCGTCGATATATGTCAGCGCGCCGAATTCATCGGCCAGATCGCAGATCGCTTCGATGGGGCCGAAATCGCCGTCCATCGAATAGATCGATTCAAAGGCAATCAGCTTGGGCGCGGCAGGGTCGTCCGCGGCCAGCAGTTCGCGCAGGTGGGCGACATCGTTGTGACGGAAGATACGCTTGGCCCCGCCGTTGCGACGCACGCCCTCGATCATGCTGGCATGGTTCAGCGCGTCCGAATAGATAATCAGCCCAGGAAACAGCTTGGGCAATGTGCTAAGCGTCGCATCGTTGGCGATATAGGCAGATGTGAACAGCAGCGCCTGTTCCTTGCCGTGCAGATCGGCCAGCTCGGCCTCAAGCCGTTTGTGATAGACCGTGGTGCCGGAAATATTGCGTGTCCCGCCCGACCCTGCACCGGTGGCGTCAATCGCCTCGTGCATTGCGGCCAGAACAACAGGGTGCTGGCCCATGCCCAGATAATCATTGCCACACCATACGGTGATGTCCTGTTCGCTGCCATCGGGGCGGGTGCGCACCGCATGCGGAAACTGGCCATTGCGCCGTTCGATGTCGATAAAGGTGCGATAGCGGCCTTCTTCGTGCAGTCTGTTCAGTGCGGCATCCAGTTGCGCGCCATAGTCCTTGGTGTGATCCACGAAAGGAAACTCCTGGTCGTTGGGGCGTCGATACGCTTGGCAATTATGCCCCATAAGTCGGGTATTTGGAACGATTATAGGTTCGCGCATCCAGTTTCAATGCATATGCCCTGCGCACGATGTCGCAGCTTTGATCCAGATCAAGGCGCGTGCAGCGCCTGCGCAGCCTGAAAGGTAAGGTTTACCTGACTGTCCACCACCACACAAAACGCGCATCATATGTTTATGAAACTGGCAATTTTCCTGATTTTAATGCCGGTTCGGGTCATTTTTCTGCCCAACAAAAGGGGCGCGGTGCGCCATCGCAAACCGCGCCCCGATTGCTATGGAATATTATTTTTCAATGTCTGTTTCTAATGACTGTTTCTTGTGAAAGTTGATAAAAGGACGCATCCCTTCCATGGTCGGCCACCCTGCCCCCCCCGAGGCTGGCAAGGATGGCCCTGCCGCCCCTAGACACCGTCACGCGGACTGATACGGTCACGGCAAATCCCGCATTTAGCAAGGAACCGCCATGTCTCTCGACGCCACGCTCGCCCATATCGACGCAAACCTGTCCCAGGCAACCGACCGCTTGCTGGAACTGCTGCGCATCCCCTCGATCTCGACCGACCCCGCATTTGCCGACGATTGCGACACCGCCGCCGACTGGCTGGTGGCTGATCTGCAAAGCATCGGTGTCAACGCCACCAAACGCGCCACGCCCGGTCACCCGATGGTTGTGGGCCATGTGGACGGCGGCACAGACGGCAACGGGCCGCACCTGCTGTTTTACGGTCACTACGACGTGCAACCCGTCGACCCGCTGGACCTGTGGGACCGTGACCCCTTTGATCCTCAGGTCGAAGACACCCCAAAGGGCCGCATCATTCGCGGGCGCGGTGCTTCGGATGACAAGGGCCAGTTGATGACATTTGTCGAGGCCTGCCGCGCATGGAAGGCCGTAAACGGCACGCTGCCCTGCCGCATCACCTTTTTCTTCGAGGGTGAAGAAGAATCGGGATCGCCCAGCCTTGTGCCCTTCATGAAACAGAACGCCGACGAACTGTCGGCCGATTTCGCGCTGATCTGCGACACCGGCCTGTTCGAAAGCAAGACGCCGGGCATTGTTACCATGTTGCGCGGCCTGATGGGCGACGAGTTGACCATCACCGGCCCCAGCAAGGATTTGCATTCAGGCATGTACGGCGGCGTATCAATCAACCCGATCCGCGTGCTCAGCCAGATTCTGGCCGGTTTGCACGACGATCAGGGCCGCATCACCGTGCCCGGTTTCTATGACAACGTGCCCGAACTGTCCGACGAATTGCGCCAGCAATGGCAGGGCCTGTCTTTTGACCATGCGGCATTCCTGGGCGATGTGGGTCTGTCGGTGCCCGCCGGTGAACAGGACTGCACGCCCCTCGAGATGATCTGGTCGCGCCCCACCTGCGAGGTCAACGGCATCTGGGGCGGCTACACCGGCGCAGGCTTCAAGACTGTCCTGCCCGCACAGGCCCATGCCAAGATTTCCTTCCGGCTGGTGGGCGACCAGGACCCCGATGCGATCCGCGACGCTTTCCGCAAAATGGTCGAAGACGCCCTGCCCGCCGACTGCACGGTCAAGTTCAAGGGCCACAGCGGTGGCCGCGCATCTGTTACCGAAACCGACGATCCGGCATTTGAAGCCGCGCGTCAGGCGCTCAGCGACGAATGGAACGTGCCCGCTGCCTATATCGGCTGTGGCGGCTCGATCCCCATTGCGGGGCACTTCCAGAACATCGTCGACACCACCCCCATGCTGATCGGCTTTGGCAAGGATGATGACCAGATCCATTCGCCCAACGAAAAATACGACATGGAAAGCTTTCACAAGGGCATGCGCAGCTGGGTCCGCATCCTCGACGCTCTTACCAAATAACCCAAGCCCGCCCCTTCATCTTGCCGGGTAAACTCCGGGGGTTTGGGGGCTGGCCCCCAATTATCTAACGTTTGGGGGCCAGCCCCCAATTATCTGACGTTTGGGGGCTGGCCCCCAAGTATCTGACGTTTGGGGGCTGGTCCCAACCAGGTCGCGTTCGCCTGCCAGGCGGGCGTTTCTTCCCGATCAATATCTATCAAAAACCGCCCGCAAGTCACTGGAATCCATTCCAAAAATCAGCCCGGAACCGCTTAGAAAATACCGTTGAACCGCTCGGGCAATACATACTGCCCCTTGTAGTTCGGCCGGTCGAATTCATAAAACCCGGTGTCGCCGCGCGCCTTGAAACTGCGGTGCATCTTGCGGCGCACGGCGCGCAGGTCGAACCCCTCCTGCATCGGCAGTTCGGCAAAGCCTTCAAACACCGCGCGGTCTTCGCCGCGTTCCGTAGCGAACCAGTGCCGCCCGATGCTGGCCTGCTTAAAGCTCACACCAACCTCGGCACTGACCGCATTCCGGCGGTCCATTGCGCCGCTGTAAGCATCAAAATCGCAGAACTTCAGGTGCATCAAATACAGCTCGTCCGGGGTGTGCAGCTTGGAATACTGCGCAAAATGCCCGCCCCGCGACAGTTTTGCCGGGGTCGAGACGATAGACGGCTTGGAATAATGCGGTGCGACACGCACATGCCGGCGCGGGCCCAGAATCATGTCGTTTGCCGGCTGGTCCTCGATGTCGATACGGTGGATCACTTCCAGCCCGACAGGGGTGTAAACACGGTCGGTGTCCGCCTTTTCCAGCCATTGCAGCAGGTTCACACCGGCCTGAGGGTCGACCACCACCAGTTCGTCCACATCGCCCACGATCACATGCTTGTAATAGCGGCGCAGGCCGCCAAACAGGTTGTTCAGCAGGCTCCAGCGTTTGACGTCAAAGTTTTTGTGCGGATCACCCGGAATGCCGATGATGTTGCAGCCCTTGGCCAGCTCTGCCACCTCTTCGCCGTAACCGTGGTTGATAACATAGCAATTCTGCCGCCCGAACATTTCGCCGTAATGGCGCAGCCAGGCTTTGAGGAAGAACGCATCGTCGCGCACCATTGTTACCACAGCCACTGTCTGCATCACGTCACCTTGCTCTTATTTTCTGCTCTCGACCCGCCCTCGTTGCAGGGGCGGTGCTTTGTCTCGCACCGTAACGGCTTCGCTGTTACAAGAGAATCGCTAATTGCGAATAAATCCCGTGATCGAGGAACTGACCGCTGATACCTGCCAAATTTGCCACATTCGGCCTGCACGTCCAGCGCGCGCCCGACACCACCATCACCCGCTTTCAAGTGCTGGGAGAGCGGTCTTCGGGCACCAATTTTGTAAAACGTCTGCTTGGGCGCAATACAACGCTGAAACCGACCGAGGCGCTGGGGTGGAAACACGGCTTTCCCCATGCCGCCGCCATCCCCCCCGATCTGGCGCTGATCGCCTGTGTGCGCAGTGCAGATGCCTGGGCGCTGTCGATGCACAAGAAGCCCTGGCACACCACGCCTGCGCTTCAGAGTCTGGAGTTCGGTGAATTCATCCGCGCCGAGTGGGACACCATTGTGGACCGCCCGCGCTATTTCGAAAAAACCGCGCCGCTGGATACTGTCGGCCAACCGCTGCAACACGACCGCGACCCGCTGACCGGTGAGCGTTTTGCCAATCTGTTCGCCTTGCGCCGCGCCAAGCTGAGCGGATTGCTCAGCTATCTGCAACGCGATTGCACGGTGATCCTGCTGCGTATGGAAGATGCGCAGGCCGAACCTGAAATGACGCTGGACGCCCTGCGCGCCGGTCTGGGCCTGCCCCCGCGCGAGACGCAATTCCTGCCTGTTGTCAAACGGTTGGGATCCAAATTTAAACCATCGGTCGAAACCCGCCCCGCGACACCCAAGAAAATGGGGGCCTTCGGGATGAAGTTCATGCGCAGGCATCTGGATTTGGCACAGGAAGCGGCTTTGGGCTACACATACGACTAGACGCAGTCGCCGCATCCGCGTCACAGCTCCTGTCTCCTGAAACACAAAAGACCCGCCATTTCTGGCGGGTCTTTGTTTACGCAGCAGTGGCGCGGTTGACGGGGCTCGAACCCGCGACCCCCGGCGTGACAGGCCGGTACTCTAACCAACTGAGCTACAACCGCCCGCTGCGTGTGGGGGTATTATGGCCCACAGCCGGAAGCGTCAAGCGGGGTTTTTCGGTTTCTGCCATTTATTTTAAAAAAATGTCACGAGCGCCGGTTTGCTCCGTAATACTACGGATACGAGCCGCCCCGGATTACGCTGGTGCCGGGATAAATTCCGCATCATCCCCCGGCGGAAGCTGGAAACGCCCGTGCGCCCAATCCCCGGCGCGCCACGCTTCCTTGGCGGCGTCGATCTTGTCCTTGGACGAAGCCACGAAATTCCACCAGATGTGGCGCGGCCCGTCCATTGTGGCACCGCCCAACAGCATCACGCGTGCGCCCTCACTTCCAGCTTTGGCGCTGATCCGGTCGCCGGGGCGAAACACCAGCATCTGACCGGCCTCGAACACCTGTCCCGCGACCGACACCGAACCTGTCAGCACGTACAACCCGCGATCCTCGTGGTTGTCCGGCATCGGAATCGACGCCCCCGCCTCAAGCAACGCATCGGCATAGAAAGTTTCGGAGAATGTTTTGACGGGTGCCGTCTCGCCATAGGCCGTGCCCAGAATCAAGCGCACCTGCTTCCCCTCACCCTCCAGCAGGGGCAGATCCCCTTTGGCCGCGTGTTCAAAGCTTGCCCCCGCTTCTTCATCCTTTTCGGGCAGGGCCACCCATGTTTGCAGCCCCAGCAGGCTGTGCGGGGTTGCGCGCACATCACCGTCGGTGCGTTCCGAATGGGTGATTCCATGGCCCGCGACCATCCAGTTGACCGCGCCGGGTTCAATCCATTGGTCGGTGCCCAGACTGTCACGGTGGTGAATCTTGCCTTTGTACAGGTAGGTGACCGTCGCCAGCCCGATGTGCGGATGGGGGCGCACGTCAATGCCGTTGCCGGTCAGAAATTCGACCGGTCCCATCTGGTCGAAAAAGATGAACGGCCCCACCATCTGCCGCTTGGGCGCTGGCAGGGCGCGGCGCACCTCGAATCCGCCCAGGTCGCGCGCACGGGGTACGATAACGGTTTCGATGGCATCAACGGCATCCCCGATGGGAATTTCGGGATCAAGTGCGGGGTTCCAGCTCATGGCGTCATTCCTTTCAGGTTGTGGCTGGTACCAGAATGCACCCGCATCAATTTGCACACAACTTACAAGTTTATCAACTTTATGTTCAAAAATGCACAACCTTACAGACGTGTCGCGCCAGAGTCGTCTGGAACAGGCCGACATTGAAGCCTTATCCAAGAACAGATAGGCCATTTGGAACGGAGCGTTTCCCGCAGCAAGGATATCTACCGCCGTATCACCTGACAAAGGTGCCACCGCCAGCCCACAGGACACCGGATGCTTATCCAAATCAAAGTCGCGATGCAGTACCGGTTCATGCAGCCCAACACCGTCTTGCTGGCCCTGGAGGCCGCGCATTACGACGGGCAGCAGATCGTGAACGCCCATATCAACATCAATGACACCGAGGTCAGCCGCTTTGCCGGGGATGCCGACGTGGGACAGCGCATCATCGCCCGCGCGCGCAGCCATGACATGAACCTGACCTATAGCGCGCAGGTTGACGTCACCCGAAGCAGCCGGCCTCTGCACCTGCTGCAAGCCGCACCGCTGCATCTTGTTCCGGGGGCGGTCATCCCCTATCTGCGCGCGTCGCGGTATTGCCAGTCTGACAAGTTCACCCACTTTGTCGACAGCCGCTTTGGTGATCTGGCCGGAGGCCAGAAAATCGCCGCGATCCGCGACTGGATCGAGGGCGAACTGACCTATGTCCCCGGCAGCTCAGACGCTGACACCAGCGTTCTGGAAACCTTTGCAGGGCGCGTCGGCGTGTGTCGCGATTACGCGCACCTGATGTGCACAATGGCCCGCGCGGCGCAAATTCCTGCCCGCATGGTGGCCGCCTATAGCCCCGACATCACGCCCCCCGATTTTCACGCGCTGGCCGAAGTCTGGCTGGAAGGCGCCTGGCATCTGGTCGACGCCACGGGCATGTGCAGCCCCGAAAGCACCGCCGTCATCGCCGTGGGCCGCGACGCCTATGACATCGCATTCATGGAATCACAGGTGCCCGCCGAGATGCTGTATCAGTCGGTGTCGGTAGTGCGGGGGTGAGGGTTCGGCTCGAACTCCCGACCCAGCGTGCCACGCAATGGCGCGCGTCGGTCGGGCCGCCAGTCGCACGAAACCTGTATTCCAAACGAAACGGGGAGGAATGGTGGGTCGTGAGAGGCTCGAACTCCCGACATCTTCGGTGTAAACGAAGCGCTCTACCAACTGAGCTAACGACCCGCCGTGCCGCTCTCTAGCGCAATTTGCGCGCGGCGTTCAAGACCTTATGACAGTCTTTTTTGCTGTCTTTTGCTCAGGTGGTAAATCACCCCCTGCCCGCCTTCAAGCTGGTCGAAACTTTCCCAGGGCTGATCCAGCAGGTGACAGCGCAGAATCCGGCTGGTGATGCCGTGCGTGACAACCACCGCGGGGCCGTTCAGACCCTCCAGAAACGCGCGGGTTCGGGCTGCGACCGAAGCCAGCCCTTCGCCGCCGGGGGCATGGTCGTACCAGCCCAGCGTCTCGTCCAGTTCAAACAGGTGCGGCGCCTGTGCGCGGATCGCGTCAAAGCTCAGGCCGGTCCAGTCGCCGGTGGTGATCTCGGCCAGTCGCGCATCGGCGGTGATCCCGGCCCCCCCCAGATTGGCCAGTTGCGCCGTGTCCCAGGCCCGCCCCTGCGGTGAGGCGAACCAGCGATAGCCCGCACAACCAAAGGCCGCCAGGAGCGCCCCCTGATGTGCCGCCTGTGCGCGGCCCTTGGCCGTCAGCGGGCTGTCCAGCGCGCCCTGCATACGGCCCGCAAGGTTCCATTCGGTTTCGCCGTGGCGCAGGATCAAAAGATCGGGATAGTGGCTCATATCCGTTTTGCTAAGGCCCGGTGCGATCAGACTCAAGACCGCAACGATGCGATTGGGCAGGCGATCCGCCCAAAAAACAGGCAGATGCCACGCGAGAGCGGGCAAAATGTGCATATGCCCTCGCCCTCGGCGCAGTATCGGATAGCCATGGGCCATGGATCACGCGGTGAAAATTCTGGTTGTCGAGGCCGACCCCAAACGTGCCGAGGACATTATGGATGCCCTCAGGTCCGGCGGTTGGGGCGATGTAACGGTGGTGGCAGATGCTGCGCGCATCACCGAAACGGTTGCGCAGATCAACCCGGACATCGTGCTGATCGACATTGCCAGCCCCGACCGCGACGCGCTGGAGCAGTTGAGCATCGCCAGCGATGCCCGCGCCCGCCCCGTCGCCATGTTTGTCGACCAGACCGACGAAGACCTGACCCACGCGGCCATCAGCGCGGGGCTGAGCGCCTATGTGGTGGACGGGTTGCAAAAGAACCGGATCAAGCCGGTGCTGCAAACCGCCATCGCGCGGTTCAACATGATGAGCAAGATGCAGTCCGAGCTGAGCGCGGCCAAACGTGCGCTGGTGGATCGCAAGACCATCGACCGCGCCAAGGGGCTGTTGATGCAGGCGCGTGGCATTCCCGAAGACGCGGCCTATGCGCTGCTGCGCAAGACCGCGATGGATCAGGGCCGCAAGGTGATCGACGTGGCACAGGCGCTGGTCACCTCGGCGGATCTGTTGCGATGAAGGTGCGGGACGTGAATTGCGGGTATCTGCCGCTGGTCGACAGTGCGCCGCTGATTATCGCCCAAGAGCTGAAGTTTGCCGCCGAAGAAGGCCTGCGGCTTAATCTGATCGAACAGCCGTCCTGGTCGGCGCTGCGCGACATGTTGGCGCTGCGCCATCTGGATGCGGCGCATATGCTGTCACCGATGCCGGTCAGCATGACGCTGGGACTGGGCGGGCTGCCTGCGCGCATTGATGCGCTGATGGTGCTGTCGGTCAACGGCACCGTCATCGGCGCCTCGCAGAGCATTGCCAACCGGATGCGCGCCGCTGGCTGGGCCGATGATTTCGCCAACCCCGCCCTTGCCGCCAACGCCCTGTTTGCCGCCGCCAACGGGCCGCTGCGCATTGGCGTGCCGTTTCCGTTTTCGATGCACCGGCTGCTGCTGAACCACTGGCTGCGCAGCCACCCCGGATTTACCGACGACAGCATCCAGATTATCTCGGTGCCGCCGCCCCGCATGGCCGAGGCGTTGCAGAACAACGAACTGGATCTGTTCTGTGTGGGCGAGCCGTGGGGCTCGGTCGCGGTGCAGCGCGGCGGCGCAACGCTGGTCTTGCCCGGCTCTGCGATCTGGCAGTTTGCGCCGGAAAAGGTGTTGGGGGTGCGTCATGACTTTACTTGGACCCACGCCGAAACCTGCCACGCCCTGCTGCGCGCGGTGCATCATGCCACCCGCTGGCTGGACAAGGCAGACAACAAACCATTGGCGATCGAGATCCTGACCCGCAGCCAGCACCTGAACCTGCCCGAACAGGTGATCGAACCGGCCATCACCGGCAGAATCGTCACCGCATCGGGGCGCGTGCCGGTCGAAACGCCCAATTTCCTGCTGTTTCACAAACAGGCCGCCAATTTCCCGTGGCGCTCGCAGGCGGCGTGGATTGCAGCGCAAATTGCCGACCTGCACGGCGTTGCCCCCGGCCCCGCGATGGACGCCGCCCGCAGCAGTTTTCGCAGTGATATGTACCGCACCGCGCTGGGGCCGATTGGTGTCGACCTGCCCGGTGCTTCCGAGAAACTGGAAGGCGCGATGTCCCATGAAACTGCCGTCTCTTCGACCCGAGGACATATGATTTTGGGACCGGATGCATTTTTCGATGGTCAAATCTTTGACTCGCCCCCCGAAAAACCGCTCAATTCTTAGGCATCCGCTGCGCCGCAGCAATTTTTACCCCCCAAACCGCCATTCTGTTTTGACCGCACACCGAAGCAACCCTTAGCCTGTAATCACGGGCATCGAAGCCCCCTCGGTCGTCAATGGCGATGACCCCAGATTTCAGAGCAAAGCCGCTCGATTCACCGCGCACAACGTTTCGTGTGCAGCTTGGATCGGGCGGCTTTTGTCGTTTCGCACCTATAAAAGGACACCGGGAATGAAAAACCTTACAACTTTGGCCTTCGGCCTGACCCTCTTGGCCACCACCCCAGTCATGGCCGAACTGCTGGACCTTGAAAAAGACGAGCTGACCTTCGGCTTTATCAAGCTGACCGATATGGCGCCATTGGCCGTGGCCTATGAAAACGGCTATTTCGAAGACGAGGGCCTGTTTGTCACGCTTCAGGCACAGGCCAACTGGAAGGTGCTGCTGGACGGTGTGATCGGCGGGCAGCTGGACGGCGCGCATATGCTGGCAGGTCAACCGCTGGCCGCGACCATCGGCTATGGCACCAAGGCGCATATCATCACCCCCTTTTCGATGGACCTGAACGGCAACGGCATCACGGTGTCCAACGAGATATGGGAACAGATGAAGCCCAATGTTGCGCTGATGGACGACGGCCGCCCCCAGCACCCGATCAGCGCCAGCGCGCTGAAACCGGTGGTCGACAGTTATCGCGACGCGGGCAAGCCGTTCAACATGGGCATGGTGTTCCCTGTGTCGACCCACAATTATGAATTGCGTTACTGGCTGGCCGCCGGTGGCTTGCTGCCGGGCTATTATTCGCCCGGTGACACCTCGGGCCAGATCGGGGCCGAGGTGCTGCTGTCTGTGACACCCCCGCCGCAAATGCCCGCCACGATGGAGGCCGGCACGATCTATGGCTACAGCGTGGGCGAGCCGTGGAACCAGCAGGCGGTGTTCAAGGGCATCGGCGTGCCGGTCATCACCGATTACGAACTGTGGAAGAACAACCCCGAAAAGGTCTTTGGCATTTCGGCTGAATTTGCCGAAGCCAACCCAAACACCACCATCGCCCTGACCAAGGCACTGATCCGCGCGGCCATCTGGCTGGATGACAACGACAACGCGAACCGTGAAGAAGCGGTCGAAATCCTGTCGCGCTCGGAATATGTGGGCGCCGACGAAGAGGTGATCGCGAACTCGATGACCGGCACCTTTGAATACGAAAAAGGTGACACCCGCGAAGTGCCCGATTTCAACGTGTTCTTTCGCTACAACGCCACCTACCCGTTCTATTCCGACGCCATCTGGTATCTGACCCAGATGCGCCGCTGGGGCCAGATTGCCGAACCGAAATCGGACGCATGGTTCATCGACACCGCCAAGGACGTCTACAAGCCCGAAATCTACCTGCAAGCCGCCCGCATGCTGGTGGATGAAGGTCTGGCAGACGAGGCCGATTTCCCATGGGACAGCGACGGGTTCAAGGCGCCCACGCCTGCTGGCGATGTGATCGACGGCATCGGCTATGACGGCAAGGCGCCCAATGCGTACCTCGAAAGCCTGCCCATCGGCCTGAAAGGCGACCAGACCGTCGTCGGCAACGAAGTCAAAGGCTGAACGCGCGCGCTGCCCCGCCATCTGGCGCGGGGCAGCCCCCTACGGCCTTTCCCTGAAACAAACACAAGACGGACCCCCATCATGACCGCAATCGACCCATCGACCCTGGACAGCGAAGCCCGCCGCGCGCGGCTGTTTACACGGATCAACAAGGCAGACGCGTGGTTTCAGGTTCTGGGCCTGGCCTGGGTCACCCCCATGCTGAAAGCCGCCGCCGGAGACAATCCGCGCGCACAACTGGGCGACATCTGGCGTCTTCTGGGCGTGCCGCTGCTGGCCATCGCGCTGTTCCTTGGCGCATGGGCCACGCTGGCCCCGACCGTGCAGACATCGCTGGGCGCGATCCCCGGACCGGCGCAGGTCTGGAAAGAGGCAGGTGATCTGCATCAGGACGCGCGGCGCACATGGAAAAAAGAGGCCGCGTTCTACGAACGCCAGGACGCCCGCAACGCCAAGCTGATCAAAGCGGGCCGCTCCGAAGATGTGAAAGAGCGGATTTATACAGGCCAGCCAACCTATTACCAGCAGATCTTCACCTCGATCAAAACGGTGTTTTTCGGCTTTCTGATCGCCTCGGCCATCGCGATTCCGCTGGGCATCATGGCGGGCCTGTCGGTCACGGCCAATGCCGCGCTGAACCCACTGATCCAGATTTTCAAGCCCGTATCGCCGCTGGCATGGCTGCCCATCGTCACAATGATCGTTTCGGCGGTCTATACCACCAATAACGGTCTGTTTTCGAAATCCTTTCTGGTGTCGGCCATCACCGTGACCCTGTGTTCGCTGTGGCCAACACTGATCAACACCGCTCTGGGCGTGGCCAGCATCGACAAGGATCTGGTCAGCGTCTCGAAAGTGCTGAAAATGAACACCTGGACCAAGATCACCAAACTGGTCCTGCCCTCGGCCCTGCCACTGATCTTTACCGGGTTGCGGCTGTCGCTGGGTGTCGGCTGGATGGTCCTGATTGCCGCCGAGATGCTGGCGCAGAACCCCGGTCTTGGAAAATTCGTCTGGGACGAGTTCCAGAACGGCTCCTCGCAGTCGCTGGCCAAGATCATGGTGGCGGTTTTCACCATCGGCATCATCGGCTTCCTGCTGGATCGCGTCATGTTCGCCTTGCAGTCGATGTTCACCTTTTCGGCGCAGCGGTGAGCGACATGGGTATTATTGAATTTGACAACGTCTCCAAAGGCTTCGGCATCGGTGTTCACCGTGCCGAGGTGCTGAAAAAAATCAATCTGGATGTGCGCGAAGGCGAGTTTGTGGCGATCCTGGGCTTTTCGGGCACCGGCAAATCGACGCTGATGAACCTGATGGCAGGGCTGGAAATGCCCGACGCGGGGGCGGTGCGTTTCAAGGGCGCGCCGATCACCGGACCGGGGCCGGAACGCGGGCTGGTGTTTCAAAGCTATTCGCTGATGCCCTGGCTGACCGTGGGCGGCAACGTGGGGTTGGCCGTGGATGCGGTTGCGCCCAAACTGTCCAAGGCCAAGCGTCAGAAGAAGATCGACCATTATGTGCAGATGGTGGGCCTTGGCCATGCCACCCACCGCCGTCCTGCCGAACTGTCGGGCGGGATGCGCCAGCGGGTGTCGGTGGCGCGCGCGCTGGCGATGGACCCCGAGGTGCTGTTGCTGGACGAACCGCTGTCGGCGCTGGATGCGCTGACGCGGGCCAATCTGGCCGACGAGATCCTTGAAATCTGGGAACGCGACCGCAAGACCTGCATCCTGATTACCAATGACGTGGACGAGGCGATTGTTCTGGCCGACCGGATCATTCCGCTGAACCCTGACGGCACCCTGGGCGCTGCCTTTGACGTGACCCTGCCCCGTCCGCGCGACCGGATGGAAATGAACCACAACGACGCTTTCAAGGCCCTGCGCGCCGAGGTTACCAAATACCTGATGGATGTGGGCATCGAGGCCAAGGTCGAAGACACCCGCCACCTGCCCGATGTCACCCCGATCCACGGCGTGCCTGCGGCAGTGACCGACGCCCAAACAGGGCTGATTGACGACCGGTTTCTGGATTTCTCGCAGCTGCACAAAGTGTACCCGACCCCAAAGGGGCCGCTGACCGTGGTGGAAGATTTCAATCTCAAGATCGACCGGGGCGAGTTTATCAGCCTGATCGGCCATTCGGGCTGTGGCAAATCCACGGTTCTGACCATGGCGGCGGGTCTGAATGAGATTTCCAAGGGCGCGATCAAGCTGGATGGCCGTCATGTCATGGGGGCCGATCCCGAACGCGCCGTGGTGTTCCAATCGCCCAACCTGTTCCCCTGGTTGACTGCCAAAGAGAACGTGGCGATTGGTGTCGACAAGGTTTACCCCCGCGCCTCGCAGGCCGAGCGGCAGGATGTTGTCGAATATTACCTTGAACGCGTCGGTCTGGCCGATGCGATGGACCGGGGGGCGGCGTCGATGTCCAACGGCATGAAACAGCGCGTCGGCATCGCCCGCGCCTTTGCCCTGTCGCCAAAACTGCTGCTGCTGGATGAACCTTTCGGCATGCTCGACAGCCTGACCCGCTGGGAGCTGCAAGAGGTGCTGATGGAGGTCTGGAGCCGCACAAAGGTCACCGCGATCTGCGTGACCCATGATGTCGACGAGGCCATCCTGCTGGCCGACCGCGTGGTGATGATGACCAACGGACCGCAGGCCACCATCGGGCGCATTGTCGACGTCGACCTGCCCCGCCCGCGCACCCGCAAGGCGCTGCTGGAACACCCTGACTATTATCGCTACCGCGCGCAGGTTCTCAGCTTTCTGGAAGAATACGAACACGGGGCAAAACCGAAATCCGCCCCCGTGGCGGACGCCGCGGCCACAGCCAAAGATCAGGAGGCCGCATGATGGACACGATCACACCGATCCCGGATCGCACCTTTATCGAGGTGACAGAGGTCTGGGTGCCCGAAGGCGACCGGCTGGTTCTGGCGGGGGGCAACTATGGCACGCTTGACGCGTTCAAGGCCGCCTCGGGGTCCGAAAGTTTTGCGCGTGGCGAAGGTCTGCCCGGCAAGGCATGGGCCGATGGCCGCCCCGTTGTGCTGAAAGGATTTGAGGGGTCGTATTTCAAACGCACCGCCGCTGCGTCGGCGGCAGGGCTGACCAGCGCCGTGGCGATCCCCGTTTTTAACGGCGACACGCTGATGGCAGTTCTGACCGTTCTGTGCGCCGATGACGACAGCCGCGTGGGCGCCATCGAGGTCTGGCGCGAATCCGACGGTTTGCTGATGCTGGATGACGGCTATTACGGGGCTGCCAAACAGTTTGAATGGGTCTCGCAGCACACGCATTTCCCCTATGGTCAGGGCCTGCCCGGCGGCGTCTGGTCGTCGAAAACGCCGATCCTGATGCGCGATCTGGGCTCGGGCTATCGCTTTATCCGCGCCGACAGCGCGGGCAAGGCCGGGTTGACCACGGGCCTTGGCATTCCGGTGCCGGTGCCGGGGGGCCAGACCTTTGTGCTGACGCTGCTGTCGGCGCTTGGCACGCCCATCGCGCGGCGCTTCGAGATTTGGGACGCGCGCGCCGCAAAGGTCGGCAAGACCGGCGGCGCAATCCTGATCGACGGCATTTGCGCCCGTGACGGCAAGCTGTGGGACGAAGACGCCCCGCGCACCGTTGCCCCGTGGCAAGGCCACATCGGGCGCGTGCTGGGCGGCGGCGTTCCGGTTGTCGAAAGCGGCGTTGCGGGCCTGCCTGCCAATTACAACAGCATCGTTGCCCACCCCATTCACACCGGCGGCGCGCTTTCGCATGTCGTCGCCTGGTATCGCTGAGGAATTTGCCATGAAACATCTTGTTGTCATCGGTGCCGGCATGGCCTCGGGCCGTGTGCTGGAGCACCTGTTTGAAACCGAACCGGGGGCGTACCGCGTCACCCTGTTCAACGCCGAGCCGCGCGGGAACTACAACCGCATCATGCTGTCACCGGTTCTGTCGGGCGAAAAAAGCTATGCCGAGATCGTTACCCATGACGACGACTGGTATGCCCAGCACAACGTCACCTGCCGCTTTGGCGAACGGGTGGTGCATATCGACCGCGCCGCCAAGGTGGTGCGTGGCGAAAACGGCGATGTCGCCTATGACAAGCTGCTGATTGCCACCGGATCGGCGCCGTTCATCATTCCGGTCGAGGGCCACAAGCTGCCCGGCGTCTGCGCCTATCGCGATCTGGACGACACCGAAACCATGATCGAGGCCTGCGCCCAGAACGCCAAGGCTGTGGTGATCGGCGGCGGTTTGTTGGGGCTTGAGGCGGCGGCGGGCCTGCGTTTGCGCGGCATGGATGTGACCGTGCTGCACCTGATGGGCCATCTGATGGAACGCCAGCTGGACCCGGCGGCGGGCTATCTGCTGCGCAAGGATCTGGAACGGCGCGGCATCACCGTGCTGACAGAGGCGTCAACCAAATCCATCCACGGCACCGACCATGTCGAGGCGGTGGAACTGGCCGACGGCACCGTGCTACCCGCCGATCTGGTGGTGATGGCCGTGGGCATCCGCCCCGAGGTGACCGTGGCCAAGATGGCCGAGATCGACACCGGCCGTGGCATTCTGGTGAATGCGCAGATGCAGACATCGGACCCCGATATTCTGGCGGTGGGGGAATGTGTGGAATTCGACGGCCAGTTGTTCGGCCTTGTTGCCCCGCTGTACGACCAGGCCAAAATCGTGGCCGCCAGCCTGCTGGGCGAGGACGCGGCCTTTGTCCCCAAGGAGTTGTCGACCAAACTGAAGGTCACCGGCTGCGATCTGTTCAGTGCGGGTGATTTTGCCGATGGCGAAGGGCGCGACGACATCGTGTTCCGCGACCCGGCGCGCGGCGTCTACAAGCGGCTGGTGCTGGAAGGCAACCGGCTGAAAGGCGCGGTGTTTTACGGCGACACGGCAGACAGCAACTGGTTCTTTGGGCTGATCAAGGATGGCACCGACATCGCAGACATGCGCGAAACGCTGATCTTCGGCCCCGCCTTTCAGGGAGGTGCCCCCGAGGACCCTCTCTCAGCCGTTGCAGCATTGCCGCGTGATGCGGAAATTTGCGGCTGCAACGGCGTGTGCAAAGGTCAGATCGAGGACGCCATCGCCGCCGGTGCCACCGATCTGGGAGCCGTGCGTGCGGTGACCAAGGCGTCGGGTTCTTGCGGCACCTGCACCGGGCTGGTGGAACAGGTGCTGTCGGTCACGCTGGGCGATGCGTTCCAGATGCCCGCCGCGCAGTCGATCTGCGCCTGCACTGACCTGACCCACGAAGACGTGCGCCGCATGATCAAGGGCCAGGAGCTGAAGTCGATGGAGGCGGTCTGGCAGGAATGCGGCTGGAAAACCTCGTGTGGCTGCCACATCTGCCGTCCGGCGCTGAACTTTTACCTGCTGGCCGACTGGCCGCTGGACTACCGCGACGATCCGCAAAGCCGGTTCATCAACGAACGCAAACATGCCAACATCCAGAAGGATGGCACGTTTTCGGTGGTGCCGCGCATGTGGGGGGGCATCACCAACGCCGCCGAACTGCGCGCCATTGCCGATGCGGCTGACAAATACAACGTGCCCACGGTCAAGGTGACCGGCGGCCAGCGCATCGACCTGCTGGGTGTGCGCGGCGAGGATCTGCCCGCGATCTGGGCCGACCTGAACCGTGCGGGCATGGTCTCGGGCCATGCCTATTCCAAGGGTCTGCGCACGGTGAAAACCTGCGTGGGCACCGATCACTGCCGCTTTGGCACGCAGGACAGCACCGGGCTTGGCATCAAGCTGGAAAAGGCGCTGTGGGGGTCATGGACACCGCATAAGGTCAAACTGGCGGTGTCGGGCTGCCCGCGCAACTGCGCCGAGGCAACCTGCAAGGATGTCGGTGTGGTCTGTGTCGACTCCGGCTATGAAATCGGGGTTGGCGGTGCCGCCGGCATGGATCTGAAAGAGATCGAACCGCTGGCCAAGGCCACGACAGAACAAGAGGCGATCGACATCACCATCGCCTTTGTCCAGCTGTACCGCGAACATGCGCGCTATCTTGATCGGTCCTACAAGTTCATCGCCAAGGTCGGCATCGACTGGGTGCGTGAACGGGTCATCGACGATCTGGACGAACGCGCCGCGCTGATTGCGCGGTTCGAACTGTCGCAAACCATCTACCGCACCGACCCATGGGCCGCGCATGTGGATGAGCAGGCCGAAACCTATCACCCCCTTGCAAACCTGACACTGGAGGCTGCGGAATGAGCAACTGGATCGACATCGCCGCCCTGACGGCCATCCCGCAGCGCGGCGCGCGGGTGGTCAAGACCGCGCATGGCTGCGTGGCCGTGTTCCGCACCGCCGAGGATCAGGTTTTTGCCCTGAACAACGCCTGCCCGCACAAGGCGGGGCCATTGGCCGAGGGCATCGTGCATGGCAAGGCAGTGACCTGCCCGCTGCACAACTGGGTGATTTCGCTGGAAACCGGCATGGTGCAAGGCGCGGATCAGGGTCAGGTCACCACCTATCCTGCCCGCGTCGAAGACGGGCGCATTCTGCTGGACGCCACGTTTCTGCGCACACGGGCCGTGGCATGACGCTGACGCGCACCGCCTGCCCCTATTGCGGCGTCGGCTGCGGCGTTCTGGCGGGCGCAGACGGCACCATCAAGGGCGACCCGGACCATCCGTCAAACTTCGGGCGGCTGTGTTCCAAAGGCGCGGCATTGGGCGAGACCATCGACCTTGAGGGGCGTCTGTTGCAGCCCATGGCCGACGGCAAGCCAACCGATTGGGACAGCGCGCTGGACCGTGTGGCGGGGGAATTCCAACATGCGCTGCGTTCCTATGGGCCCGACAGCGTGGCATTCTATGTCTCGGGGCAATTGCTGAGCGAGGATTACTATGTCGCCAACAAGCTGATGAAGGGTTTCATCGGTTCGGCCAATATCGACACCAATTCGCGGCTGTGCATGGCGTCCTCGGTGGCAGGGCACAAACGCGCCTTTGGCACCGACACGGTGCCCGGAAATTACGAGGATCTGGAACAGGCCGATCTGATCGTACTGGTGGGATCGAACCTTGCGTGGTGCCATCCGGTGCTGCACCAGCGCATCGCGGCGGCCAAGGCGGCGCGCCCCGATATGCGGGTGGTCAACATCGACCCGCGCCGCACGGCCACCAGCGATCTGGCCGACACGCACCTGCGTATCACCCCCGATGGCGACGTCGCCCTGTTCAACGGGCTGCTGGCGCATCTGGCAGACGGTGGTGCGCTGGATCTGGCCTATGTGCAGGACCACGTCACCGGTTGCCACGCCGCCGTCAGCGCCGCGCGCGCATCCGATCCGCGCGACACCGGCCTGAGCGATGCCGAGCTGCATGATTTTTATGCCCTCTGGGCCGGAACGCCCCGCGTCGTCACCGTGTTTTCCCAAGGGGTGAACCAGTCGACCAGCGGCACCGACAAGGTCAACGCGATCCTCAACTGCCATCTGGCCACAGGGCGCATCGGCACCCCCGGCTGCGGCCCCTTCTCGGTCACCGGCCAGCCCAACGCCATGGGCGGGCGCGAGGTGGGCGGGCTGTCGAATATGCTGGCCAACCATCTGGACATCGAAAACCCCGACCACCGCGCCGCCGTGCAAGGGTTCTGGAACAGCCCCACCATATGCACCACCGCAGGGCGCAAGGCGGTGGATCTGTTCGACGCCTGCGCCGCCGGCACGATCAAGGCACTGTGGGTGATTTCAACCAATCCCGCCGTCAGCCTGCCCGATGCCGACCATGTGGCCCGCGCCATCGCCAATGTGCCTTTTGTCGCGGTCACCGACATCATGGCGCGCACCGATACGGGCGATCTGGCCGATGTGCTGCTGCCCGCAACCGGCTGGGGTGAAAAAGACGGCACCGTCACCAATTCGGAACGCCGGATTTCGCGCCAACGGGCGTTTCTGCCTGCGCCCGGACAGGCCCGCCCCGACTGGCAGATTATCTGCGACGTAGCCGCGCGCATGGGCTGGGGCGATGCCTTTGCCTATGACGGGCCTGCCGACATCTTTGCGGAATATGTCGCCCTGTCCCAGGCCACCGCCGACTTTGGCCGCGATCTGGACCTCAGCGGCTGGGCCGATGCGGACTATGCGCAGATGTTGCCCCGCCAGTGGCCCCATAACAGCAAACGTTTCTTTGCCGACGGACAGTTCTTTCATGCAGACGGCAAGGCGCGGATGGTCGCACTGACCCCGCCCGCGCGGCAGGCCGGCGACGGCTTTGTCCTGAACACAGGCCGCATTCGCGACCAGTGGCACACGATGACACGCACCGGAAAATCCCCGCGCCTTAGCGCCCATCTGGCCGAGCCCTATCTGGATATTCACCCCGATGACGCGGCCAAACTTGGCCTGACAGCCGCCCAACTGGTACGGGTGTCGGGTACATCGGGTCATGCCACACTGCGCGCACGGCTGACGCCGGATGTGGCCCCCGGCACGCTGTTTGCACCAATGCACTGGACCCGCCAGCTGAGCGCCGGCGGCTGGGTCAATGCGACCGTGCACGGCGCGGTCGATCCGGTCTCGGGGCAGCCTGCGCTGAAACACGGGAGGGTGACGCTGGCCGCCTGCGCGCCCGCGTGGTTCGGCTTTGTTGCCAGTTGCAGCCCCCTGACGCCAAGAACCGATTACGCTGCCATCGCGCGCACCGCGACAGGCTGGCAGGCCGAGGTTGCCTCGGACTCCGCAGTCACCGACTGGGCAGAAAGCATCCGCGCCCTGACCGGCATCGCCGGCGGCGAGGTGGCGGTGATGCAGGACGCGCGCACCGGCACCGCGCGCGCTGCGATTGTGGAAAACGGCACATTGGCCGCCCTGTTGTTCGCAGGCCCCGCACCGGTGGCGCTGTCGCGTGGCCATGTTGCGGGCCTGATCGGCACCGAAACCTCGGCGTTGCTGGCACTGGCAGGACGCGCGGGCGCGGGACAATCCGACCCCGGCCCGACCGTCTGCGCCTGTTTCAATGTCGGGCTGAACACCCTGCGCGATGCGGCCGCCGCGGGCCACGACAGCGTGCCCGCATTGGGCGCGGCAACGCTCGCAGGCACAAATTGCGGGTCATGCAAGCCCGAACTGGCTGCCATACTGATGCAAATCTCGCAGAAAGTGGCCGCCGAATGACCCTGTCCCCCTATGTCCGGATCGTTGCCCGTGGCGCGGGCCGTGCCCGCCCGCTGGAGTTTTCCGAAGCACGCGCCGCGCTGGAGGTGATTTTGGACGGGGCCGCCGAAGCCGAAGCGGTGGGCGCCTTGCTGATGGTGCTGCGCCTGCGCGGCGAAACGGCCGAGGAAATCGCAGGCTTTACCGCCGCGCTGCGCTCTTTTGTGCATGTGAAGATGCCACAAGCCGATCTTGACTGGCCCTGCTATGCAGCCGGGCGCACCCGCGGCGCGCCGCTGTTTCTGCTGGCCGCGCGTCTGGTGGCCCAATGCGGATACAGCGTGTCGCTGCACGGCTGGAACAGCCACCAGCAAACCAGCGCCTCGGTCCGCGATTTTCTGGAACCGCTTGGCATCGGCGGCATCGGCAGCGGTGCCATCACCTATGCCCCGCTCGAAGAGCTGTGCCCCGAGGCCTATCATCTGGTGCGCCTGCGCGATGTCTTTGGCCTGCGCTCCTGCATCAACACGGTGCTGCGCATGTGGAACCCGTCGCGGGCCAGCGCCTCGGTGCAGGGCGTGTTCCACCCCAGCTATCGCGGGCTTCAGGCCACGGCGGCGCACAGTCTGAACCAGCAACACCTGACCATCATCAAGGGCGGTGGCGGCGAATTTGAACGCCACCCCGGCAAGACCACGCAGGTTTTTGGCCTGCGCGACGGGCACCACATCCAGATGCCCTGCCCCGCGCTGGTCGACGACACACGCAAGCTGCACGAACCCGATCAGGCCGTCGACATGATGGACCTGTGGCACGACCGTGCCCGGGACGACTTTGCCACGGCCACGGTGATTGGCACCGCCGGTCTGGCGCTGTGGACATTGGGCGCAGCTGCGGATGTGGCCGCCGCCGACGCCTTGGCCGCGCGCCTGTGGGACACCCGACTGACCAGCGAAAGCATACTGACATGAAAACCTTTCCGATGTTCCTGACCATGCAAGGCCGGCGCGTGGTGATTGCGGGCGGTGGTGAACAGGCCGCGCAAAAATGCCGGTTGATGCTGAAGACCGAGGCCCGCATCTGCCTGCTGGCGGACAGGCTTGACCCCGAGCTGGAGGCCCTGCATCACGCTGGCCGCGTGGAGTGGCACGCGGGGCCGATCACTGCGGCGCAGTTTGCTGACACGGCGCTGGTGTTTATCGCCACCGGCAGTGGCGCGGCAGATGCCTGCCTGCACAGGCTGGCAAAAGCCGCCGGCGCATTGGTCAACGTGGTCGACCGCCCCGACCTGTGCGATGCAATCACGCCGTCGATTGTCGACCGCGATCCGGTGGTCGTGGCCATCGGCACCGAAGGCACCGCCCCCGTTCTGGCCCGCCAGATCAAAACGCGCGTGGAACAGATGCTGGAACCGCGCCTGGGCGATCTGGCCGCCGTGGCGGGACGTTTGCGCGATCTGGCCGCGCAGCGTCTGGCCCCGCGCGCGCGCCGTGATCTGTGGCGCTGGGTTTTTGACGGTCCGGTGCGCCTCCGCCATGCGCGCGGGGGCGAACGTGCGGCGGCGGCTATGATCAAGGACACGATCATGGCGGGCACCCTGCCCGACGCAGCGCCTGCCGCTGTCGCTCTGGTGGGGGCCGGTCCGGGGTCCAAGGACCTGATCACCCTGCGCGGTGTGCAGCGTCTGCAAGAGGCTGACGTGATCTTTTACGACCGTCTGGTCGATCCCGAGGTGCTGGAACTGGCACGCCGCGACGCGACGCGGGTCTATGTCGGCAAGGCACCCGCCGCACACAGCATGACCCAAGCCCAGATCAACGGCGTGATCGTGGCCGCCGCCCGTCAGGGCAAGCGCGTGGTGCGGCTGAAATGTGGTGATCCGGGCGTGTTCGCACGCGGCGCGGACGAGGCTGCGGCTCTGGCCGAAGCCGGAATTCCCTGCGAGATCGTTCCCGGTGTGACCGCTGCGAGCGCTGCGGCAGCAGGCACCGGCAGCTTTCTGACCGAACGCGGGGCCATCGACACGCTGGTGCTGACCACCGCGCGCAACGAAACCGCAGACGACCGCCCCGACTGGCCCAGCCAGCTGCATCCCGGCGTGCGGGTCGCGGTCTATATGGGGGTCAGCGAGGCACCGCGCATTCAGGCAATGCTGGAAACCCACCCGTTGCGCGATGCCATCACGATTGAAATCGTCGCCAATGCGCAGATGCCCGACCAGCGCAGCCTGCGCTGTGGCGTGTCCGACATGGTTCAGGCGCTGGCAGACAACGGCATCCGCAACACCGCAATCATCTTTGTCAGCGTGCGCAAGGACGCTGTGCGAGCCCGCCCCGCCCTGCGCGTGGTCGAGGCGCTGGCCTGACGCAGGGAGGCGTCAGGCCAGCCAGAGTATCAGGGCCGTTTCTGCCCGTCGCCGTGCACGAAATATTTGAAACTGGTCAGCTGCTCGGCCCCAACGGGGCCACGCGCGTGCATCTTGCCCGTGGCAATGCCAATCTCGGCGCCCATGCCAAATTCGCCCCCGTCGGAAAACTGGGTCGAGGCGTTGTGCATCACCACAGCCGAATCCACAGCCGTCATGAACCGGCGCGCGGCGCTGACATCCTCGGCAACGATAGCGTCGGTGTGACCCGACGAATGGGCCTGCACAAAGGCAATGCCTTGCTCCAGACCATCGACAATGCGCACCGACATGATGTTGCTCAGATATTCGGTGTCCCAGTCCTCATCCCTGGCCGCAATCATATCGGGCACGATCCCGCAGGCCGCCGCATCGCCGCGCAGTTCGCAATCGTGCAAGGCCTGCGCCAACTGCGGCAGCACCCTGTCCGCAATCGCGGCATCAATCACCACGCATTCCGTCGCCCCGCAGATTCCTGTGCGGCGCATCTTGGCGTTCTGCACGATGCCAACCGCCTTTTCGATATCGGCGCTGGCGTGAATATAGGTGTGGTTGTTGCCATCCAGATGCAGCAGCGTCGGCACCCGCGCCTCTTTCTGCACCAGAGACACCAACCCGCGCCCGCCGCGCGGGATCACCAGATCGACAGTCTCCGTGCTGTGCAACAGCAGCTTGACCGCCGCGCGGTCGCGGGTGTCGACCAGCTGCACCGCATCCTGTGGCAGACCAGCCGCGCGCAGACCCTGCGCCATGCAGTCCACAATCACCCGCGACGAACGCAGGCTTTCCGAGCCACCGCGCAGGATCACCGCATTGCCCGACTTTATGCACAGCGCACCGGCGTCCGATCCGACATTGGGGCGCGATTCATAAATCATCGCAATCACGCCAATCGGCACGCTGACACGTTCAATCTTCAACCCGTTGGGACGCTCGAAGGTGGCCAGGGTGCGCCCCAGAGGGTCATCCTGTGCCGCAATGGCGTCAAGGGCATCAGCCATGCCTGCCACACGCTCTGCGTTCAACGTCAGACGGTCGACAAAGGCAGCATCCTTGCCGCTGTCCTTTACCGCCGCCACATCCTGCGCATTGGCACGCAGCAGTTCGTTCATGTTGGCGCGCAGTGCTTCCGCGGCCCAGGTCAGCGCCAGATTGCGCTGTTCGGCGGAGGCCATGGCCAGCCCCTGCGCCGCCGCTTTGGCGCGCGCGCCCAGATCAGCGACAATGGTTTCAATGCTGCCTTCGGCTCTTTCGAGGGTCGTGGTGTTCATATCGCTCACTCCTGAAAATGGCTTACTTCAATGCAACGGCGCGGTCATATGCAGCATGAACAGTGTCGTTCAGCAGCGCGTGCAACTGCCCGTCGCGCATCAGCTGCTCAAGACCTGCCTGGGTGGTGCCGTTCTTGCTGGTGACGGAATTGCGCAGATCTTCCAGTGTCTCGTCTGACTGGCGCGCGGCCTCTACCGTGCCGGTGATGGTGTCGAAAACCAGTGCGCGCGACGTGGCTTCGTCAAAGCCCAGATCCATCGCGGCAGCCACATAGCTGCGCAGCATTTCAAACACATAGCCCGGCCCGCTGCCGCTGATTGCGGTCAGCCGGTCAATCCGGTCCTCGCTGTCAACCGGCACACAGGTGCCTGTCTGGGCAATCCAGGCGGTCACGTCGGCGGTTTGCTCGGCACTGCACCGGGCGTTGGCAAAAAGCCCTGAAACCCCCAGACCCACCATCGCCGCCAAATTCGGCATCACGCGCACAATCGCACGGTCCCCCACAATGGCCGAGATCGACGCCACGCTACAGCCCGCCGCGATCGAGACAAAGCAGCCATCCGGCTTGAGCGCAAAGGCATAGTCGGGCAGCACCTCGGCAATCATTTGCGGCTTGATCGCAATCAGGATCACATCGAACTCAGCTCCGGACAAAGATGTCGCTTTTGACACATGGCGCACGCTTGCGGGCAGGTCGGGTTTGACCGGATCGGCGACCGTAAAGCTATTGCCGCCATCCTTCACCCATTGGCGCAACATCGCGCCGCCCATCTTGCCACATCCGATCAGAAGTATGTTCATTTTCGTCTCCGCTTGGTCCGAAAGGTCTTGCTCCGAAACACAGGCGGCTGCGTTTCGAGGATGCCAGATCGTCCGGATTTTATTTTCCGTCGCCGCAGGGCAGCATGTGATGCCGCATTGCAGCACCTTACGCCAGCCCGTTTGCATTCACGTACGGGGTACATGTTATACAACGGCGAATCATTAGAGGCTCCAGTGCTACAGGTCAGCGCCACGAATGGCAAACTGACGCCGCATATGTGAGCAAAAACAAAAAGATATAGGAGCAGCACATGACCAGGAAGAAAAAGATTGTCGTTAAGATCGGGTCCAGCCTGTTGGCAAACGAAGACAATCTGACCCTGCGCTACGCCTTTATGAACGGATTGATGAGCGATCTGGCGCAACTGCAAAAAGCCGGGAAAGACATCATTCTGACCTCCTCCGGCTCGGTTGCTTTGGGGCTGAACATGGTGGGAAAACGCCCCGAAGATGCGGGCATTCTGGACAAGCAGGCGGCCGCCGCCTGTGGTCAGCCACTGTTGATGAACGCCTATCGTCAGGTCGCGTCCGAATACGAACTGGACGTGGCCCAGATGCTGGTGACGGTCGAGGATATGGAAGACCGCCGCCGGTTTTTGAACATCAAGAACACCATGATGAAGTTGTTCGAAAACGACATCCTGCCGATCATCAACGAGAACGACTCGGTCGCCACCCGCGACCTGCGCGTGGGTGATAACGACCGTCTGTCAGCCAAAGTGGCGCAGATGGTGCAAGCGGATCTGCTGATTATCCTGACCAGCGTCGAGGGCCTGTTTGACCGCGACCCGTCAGACCCCGACGCCAAATTCATCGCCGAGCTTGAAGATGTGACCGAGCACCTGGAATCCACCACCGGCATCAGCGATCTGGGCAGCGGCGGTATGCTGACCAAGATGCTGGCCGCCAATATGGCCCAGAATGCCGGCGTCGAGACGATTATCGCCGAGGGCATTATCGAACGCCCCATCACCTCACTGCTCGCAGAAGAGCGCCGTTATACCCGTTGTCTGGTCACCGGCGAAACCGCGTCGCCGTTGAAAATCTGGCTGAGCAACCGCTTGCAGGTCTCGGGCACGCTGGTGGTGTCAAACGCTGTCGCGGACGCAGTTGTGGCAGGCAATTGCGGGATCAGCCGTGGTGATATCATCTCGATCCAGGGCGATTTCACCAAGGGCGATGTGCTGCACATGTACAACGAAAGCGGCGTCGAAGTGGCACGCGGGCTGACCAACTTCAGTTCCGAAGAGATCATGCTGCTGGCGCGCAATCTGGACATGCCCGTCGAGGCCGTGATCGGCTACAAGACCAAAAGCGACGTGATCGGGGCCGAGAACATCCTTGTGCTCGACGACAACCACCTGCTGCTGGACGCGCCGGAAGATGACCAGAAGCTGGTTGTACCGGTTTAAACTTTAAAGAGATCAGGGGCGGGGTGCGTTCACGCGCCCTGCCCTAATCTTTTCAGAACCAAGCCAAATCCTTGGAGCTTACGCTTGAACGGACAATCCGCGCATTACACGCGCGGTGAACAGGCTATTGAGCCGCGCATTTGTCACTGTCGGATATTGGTGGAAAAATGGTGGGTGATAAGGGATTTGAACCCCTGACATCTTCGATGTGAACGAAGCGCTCTACCACTGAGCTAATCACCCCTGCGGGGGCAGATACAAAACTGCGGCCCCCCTTGCAAGAGGCCGCATAACATTTCTGCCCAGAAAGCGCAGCACCTATTCGGATGTGTCCTCGGCTGCCGCGTTGGCCGCTGCGATGGCTTCGGGTTTGCGCTGGCGGATCTTGGTGGTCAGGACGCGGGCTTTGACCATGTCCTTGGCGCGGCGCACCTTGACGCTGCCAAAGGGATGCAGGTTCAGCTCGCGACCGTCGCGCAGGGCGTTGCCCATGACTTTCAGCATCGCTTCGACCACCGGCTTGGCGTCTTTCTTCTTGGCGCCCGAGGCCGCGACAACCGCGTCGATCAATTCCTTTTTGCGCATCATCGGTCCGGGCACGACCTGTTCAGCGCCGCCGGATGTGTTGTCGACAACGGCTTTGGGCGCTGTGGCGGCCTTGCTGGTGCGGGCTGTCGTGGTCGCTGTGGCGGCCTTGGTCGCGGCGGCAGCGGTGGCTGCGGCGCTTTTGGTGGCCGTGGTGGTTTTCGGGGTCGTGGTGGTTTTCGACGTTGCCATGCTTATGCCTTTGGTCACGTGTGAAGATTGGAACAAGTCTATGCAGCTTTCGTATATATTTCCACTAAACTGTGAGGCGCTGGACCGTATCAGGCACTCTTTCGACATGTTTTGCCCCTGAAATCGGCCGCACAGACCCTTGGTCTGTGCGTTGAGTGACCTGAAACAAAAAACGCCCCGCAGTTTCCTGCGAGGCGCTCATATTGTTTCTGGGCATCAGGTCAGTGCGCCGTGGCGCCTGTGCCCGTGTCTTTTGAAGCGGCCGCAGCGGCAGCGGCCTCTTCTGCGACTTCGTCCCATTCAATCGGCTCGGGCTCGCGCACCAGCGCGTGCTTCAGAACCTCGGACACATGGCTGACCGGAATGATCGTCATGCCCTGCTTCACGTTGTCAGGGATTTCGGCCATGTCCTTTTCGTTTTCCTGCGGAATCAGCACCGTTTTGATGCCACCGCGCAGCGCTGCAAGCAGCTTTTCCTTCAACCCGCCGATGGGCATGGCGTTGCCGCGCAGGCTGACCTCGCCCGTCATCGCGATATCCTTGCGCACGGGGATCTGGGTCAGAACCGACACAATCGACGTGACCATTGCCAGACCGGCCGAGGGGCCGTCCTTGGGGGTGGCGCCGTCAGGGACGTGCACATGGATGTCGATCTTGTCGAACTTGGTCGGCTTCACCCCGATTTTCGGACTGATCGACCGCACATAGCTGGATGCCGCGTCGATGCTTTCTTTCATCACGTCGCCCAGTTTGCCTGTGGTCTTCATCCGGCCCTTGCCCGGCAGGCGCAAGGCTTCGATCTGCAACAGTTCGCCGCCGACCGAGGTATAGGCCAGCCCGGTGACAACACCGATCTGGTCCTCAAGCTCGGCCAGACCATAGCGGTGTTTGCGCACGCCCAGGAATTCGTCAAGGTTTTCGGACGTCACCGAAACGGTTTCGACCTCTTTCTTGACGATCTTGGTCAGCGATTTACGCGCCACCTTGGCAATTTCGCGTTCCAGATTCCGCACGCCCGCTTCGCGCGTGTAATAGCGGATGATGTCGGTCAACCCTTCGTCGGTCAGCTCGAACTCGGACTTTTTCAGGCCGTGGTTCTTGATCTGCTTGGCCAGCAGGTGATGCTTGGCGATCTCGCGCTTTTCGTCCTCGGTGTAGCCGGCCAGCGGGATGATCTCCATCCGGTCCAGAAGCGGTCCGGGCATGTTGTAGCTGTTCGACGTGGTCAGGAACATCACGTTTGACAGGTCATATTCGACCTCAAGATAGTGATCGACGAATGTGCCGTTTTGTTCCGGGTCCAGCACCTCAAGCATGGCCGACGCTGGGTCACCACGGAAATCCTGCCCCATCTTGTCAATTTCATCGAGCAAGATCAGCGGGTTCGTGGTTTTCGCCTTTTTCAGCGCCTGGATGATCTTGCCGGGCATGGAGCCGATATAGGTCCGACGGTGGCCACGGATTTCGGACTCATCGCGCACACCGCCAAGGCTGATGCGGATGAATTCGCGGCCCGTCGCCTTGGCCACGGATTTGCCCAAAGATGTCTTGCCGACGCCCGGAGGGCCGACAAGGCACATGATCGGGCCTTTCATCTTTTTGCTGCGCTGTTGCACGGCCAGATATTCGACGATCCGTTCCTTGACCTTCTCAAGGCCATAGTGATCGTCATCCAGCACCTTCTGGGCGCGGCCCAGGTCCTTTTTGACGCGCGATTTCACGCCCCACGGGATCGACAGCATCCAGTCAAGATAGTTGCGCACAACGGTGGCCTCGGCGCTCATCGGGCTCATGTTCTTGAGCTTCTTGATCTCGCCTTCTGCCTTTTCACGGGCTTCCTTGCTCAGCTTGGTTTCGGCAATCTTGGCTTCCAGTTCGGCAATCTCGTTCTTGCCGTCCTCGCCGTCGCCCAGCTCTTGCTGGATCGCCTTCATCTGTTCGTTCAGATAATATTCGCGCTGGGTCCGCTCCATCTGGGATTTCACGCGGGTCTTGATCTTTTTCTCGACCTGAAGGACGGACATTTCGCCCTGCATCAGGCCATAGACCTTCTCAAGCCGCTCGGAAATGCTGAGGGTCTCCAGAAGCTCTTGTTTCTGGTTCACTTCAATGCCCAGATGGCCCGCAACAAGGTCTGCCAGCTTGGCAGGCTCGACGGTGTCGCTGACCGCTGTCAGCGCCTCTTCGGGGACATTCTTGCGCACTTTTGCATAGCGTTCGAATTCATCCGCCACGGTGCGCAACAGCGCCTCGGTGGTGGTGACATCGCCCGGCATCTCGGTCAGATACTCGGCGCGTGCCTCAAAGAAGTTGTCGTTTTCAAGATATTCGGTGATGCGCACCCGCGCCTGCCCTTCGACCAGCACCTTGACGGTGCCATCGGGCAGTTTCAGCAGTTGCAGCACATTTGCCAGCACGCCGGCCTTGTAGATGCCAGTGGCTTCGGGATCGTCCTCGGACGGGTCAATCTGGCTGGACAGCAGGATTTGCTTGTCGTCTGCCATCACCTCTTCGAGGGCGCGCACCGATTTGTCGCGGCCGACAAACAGCGGCACGATCATATGCGGAAACACCACAATGTCGCGCAGCGGCAAAACCGGATACGAAGCGTTAAGGGGCTCTTGCATGCTCTTTTCCTTATCTAGCAAGACGACCGGTCCCTGTTTCGGCAACCTTCGTCGTCTCCTTGTTGCAGTCTTGTAACTGTGTTTGACCACGGCCTGTTTCAAGGTTTCACAATGACGGGCCGTGCGGGCCTGTGCAATGGGACCTTGTAAACTGCGCGAGATTTTTACCCCCTTTTTGCACTTTTTCAGGCTGAAAATGTACAAAATTGGCGTTTGTAGGCCCCGATTGGCAATGCGATCACAATTGTTCGATGTCCCCATCGGCGCGGGCGGCATGAAACGCCGCCTGCCAACCTGCGAAGGTGCCTGCGGCAATTGCTGCGCGCATTTCGCCCATGATCTGCTGGAAATAATGCAGATTGTGCCAGGTCAGCAGCATCGAGCTGATCATTTCCTGACTGCGGAACACATGATGCAGATAGGCGCGCGAATAGTTCGTGCAGGCCGGACATGTGCAGGCGTCGTCAATCGGGCGCGGGTCGTCCTGATGGCGGGCGTTCTTGATGTTCAGCACGCCGTGGCGGGTGAACACCTGCCCCGTGCGCCCCGAGCGCGACGGCAGCACGCAATCCATCATGTCGATGCCACGGGCCACGGCACCGACAATGTCGTCAGGTTTGCCCACGCCCATCAGGTAACGCGGCTTGTCCTGCGGCAACTGGTCGGGCGCAAAGTCCAGACAGCCGAACATGGCCTCCTGCCCCTCGCCCACGGCCAGACCGCCGACGGCATAGCCGTCAAAGCCGATCTGCGTCAGCGCCTCGGCGCTTTCCGCGCGCAGGTCTTCCTCAAGCCCGCCCTGCTGGATGCCAAACAGCGCATGGCCCGGACGGTCACCAAAGGCATCGCGCGACCGCTGTGCCCACCGCATCGACAGGCGCATGCTTTCGGCAATCCGCGCCTTGTCGGCGGGCAGCGCGGGGCACTCGTCGAAACACATCACGATGTCCGAGCCCAGCAGCTTTTGAATCTCCATTGACCGTTCCGGCGTGATCTCGTGACGCGAGCCGTCGATATGGCTTTTGAAGGTCACGCCCTTTTCGGTCAGCTTGCGCAGGGCCGCGAGGCTCATCACCTGAAAACCGCCTGAATCGGTCAGGATCGGCTTGTCCCAGTTCATGAACTTGTGCAGCCCGCCCAGCCGGTCAATGCGTTCCGCTGTGGGGCGCAACATCAGGTGATAGGTGTTGCCCAGCAGGATGTCCGCCCCCGTCGCCGCCACGCTTTCGGGCAGCATTGCCTTGACGGTGGCCGCCGTGCCCACCGGCATAAAGGCGGGCGTGCGGATGTCGCCGCGCGGTGTCGACAGAACGCCGGTGCGGGCCTTGCCGTCGGTGGCATCCTTGCGGAAGGTGATGGTTGTCATGGGGCACCTCTTGCGTGTTTGATGCGCGGCCTAGACCGGATGGATTAAACTTGCAATCCATAGGGCAGCGGCGGATATTTCATCATCATATCATGAATGGATTGCACCAGTGCCCCTCGAAGACCAACTGATCGCCCTCGCCCAGGACAATGTTGTCTATCTCCTTGCCGCCCTTTTGCTGGTGGTTCTGGTGTTCAAATCGGTCCAGATCGTGCCGCAGTCCGAACAGCATGTGGTGCAACGCTTTGGCCGTCTGCGCGCGGTTCTGGGGCCGGGGATCAATATGATCGTGCCGTTTATCGACCATGTGGCGCACAAGATTTCGATTCTGGAACGCCAGTTGCCCACCGCCAGTCAGGACGCGATCACCCGCGACAACGTGCTGGTGCAGGTGGATACGTCGGTGTTCTACCGCATCACCGAACCGGAAAAGACCGTGTACCGCATCCGTGACGTGGATGGGGCCATTTCGACCACCGTGGCGGGCATTGTGCGCGCCGAGATCGGCAAGATGGACCTCGACGAGGTTCAGGCGAACCGCTCGTCGCTGATCACCACGATCAAGGCCAATGTCGAGGATGCGGTGGACAACTGGGGCATCGAAGTGACCCGCGCCGAAATTCTGGACGTGAATCTGGATGCCGCAACCCGTGCCGCGATGATGCAACAGCTGAACGCCGAACGCGCCCGCCGCGCACAGGTAACCGAGGCCGAGGGCAAGAAACGCGCCGTCGAACTGGGGGCCGACGCCGAGCTATACGCGTCGGAGCAGTCGGCCAAGGCCCGCCGCGTGCTGGCCGACGCCGAAGCCTATGCAACCGAGGTCGTGGCCAAGGCGATTTCCGAACACGGGATTGAGGCTGCACAGTATCAGGTGGCGTTGAAACAGGTCGAGGCGCTGAACGCACTGGGCAACGGTACGGGCAAGCAGACCATCGTTGTGCCAGCCGCCGCGCTTGAGGCCTTTGGGGATGCGTTCAAACTGTTGAAAGGCCGCGGCTGATGGCGGGTCTGGTTGGAATCTGGTGGGTCTGGCTGGCCGTTGCCATCGCCTTGGGCGTGGTCGAGGTGCTGCTGCCCGGTTTTATCTTTCTGGGCTTTGCACTGGGGGCGCTGGCCATGGCCGCGCTGGTGGGGCTGGTCACCTCGTCGATGACCGTGGCCATGTCGCTTGCGGCCTTTGCCGCACTCTCGTTGCTGGCGTGGATCGTGCTGCGACTGGCATTCCGCCGCCAAAGCTCGGGCGCACGGCGGGTGATGCACGATATCAACGATTGATCTGTGGAAGTCAGCAAATCGTTTTGCCCAATTCGTCAGGGACGAATGGCTCTGCACCCGTGACCAGCAACGAAAGCGGCCCTTCTCTGCTCCTTAGGCGGAATGTCATCAGTGCGGACGAAGCTGCCATCCACCAAAGCCCGGAATCAAGGTGCGTAGCACCGCCGGGCAGCGCCCGACCGCCCGTCGCACCAAAGGTGCGCCATCTACAGTAGGCACGCCTCTGGCGTGACGGGCGGGCGCTTTCTCACTGTATCGCGTTTCTTCATCCCCACGCCAAAGACGAGAAATAAAGTGGAGGCCACTGACGTCGCGATGCCCACCCGCGGTCGGGCGTTGCCCTGTGTTGCACGGTAACTCACGGAGCTCGAATCTGCCTTTCGCGGCGCCCTTCCAGAACGACCGCTTCTGGCGCGGCTCCGTTTTGAATTTCCTCCCTGATTGCAAGAGACAACTTTCCATCCAGACGACCTGCGCGCTCCGAGCGCGTGCCAATTTGGCGACAGTATCGCAAGAGCCGGTGCCCGCGCCCCGCCTGATCACGTTGCGCACCCATGCCGCGCCGTGGCATAAAGCGCAAAAGGAGCCGCGATGAACCAGATGCAGTCCCCCGATCCTGTCACCTGCGATGTGACCGATGGCGTGGCCACGCTGACCCTTGGGGGCGGTGTGGCCCATGCGCTGTCGCTGGGCATGATCAAGGCGCTGCATGGCCTTTTGGACGATCTGGCATCGGATCCGTCGGCGCGCGTTGTGCTGCTGAGCGGGCCGGGCCATATCTTTTGCGCCGGTCACGACCTCAAGGAAATCGCGCACCACCGCGCAGATGCGGATCAGGGCCATGCCTATCTGACCGAATTGTTCGACGCCTGCGCCGGGATGATGATTGCGCTGGCCACCTTCCCCAAGCCGACCATCGCCATGGTGGACGGCATTGCCACGGCGGCGGGGCTGCAACTGGTGGCCTCGTGCGATCTGGCCTTTGCCAGTCCGCGCGCCACCGTTTGCCTGCCCGGTGTGACCAACGGCGGCTTTTGTACGACCCCCGCAGTGGCCGTGTCGCGCAGCGTCGGGCCCAAGCATCTGATGGACCTGACCCTGTCCGGGACACCCAAAAGCGCCGACTGGGCCATGGCCGCGGGGCTGTTCAACCGCGTCATTGCTTCCGAAACGCTGACCGCTGAAACGCTGGCCTTCGCCATCACGCTGGCCACCCGCAACCCCGGCCCGATTGCGGCAGGCAAGGCCGCGTTGCAACAACACCGCGATCTTTCACTGCGCGATGCCTATGCGCTTGCAACGCCGGTGATGATAGATCATTTCATGGATCCCGGCCGACTGGCCATCGAGGCCTCCAAAGCCGCCCCCAAAGCGACCAAGGGCTGATCGCCATCCTCTTTACACCTTTGACATACATGCCGCGCCACACTGGCGCCGCCCGCCTTTGACAGGAGTACCCAATGGACAGTCTACATTTCGGCTGGGAAGAATGGATCGGATTGCCCGAACTGGGTCTGCCCGCGCTCAAGGCCAAGATCGACACCGGCGCGCGCACCTCGGCGCTGCATGCCCATGACATCGAAGTGTTCGGCCCCGCTGCCAAACCCAAGGTGCGCTTCAACGTCTACCCTGTCGCAGGACAGACGCAGGTGCAGGTGACCTGTTCAGCCGAAATCAAGGACCGCCGCGAGGTGACCTCGTCCAACGGCGAATCCGAACTGCGCTATGTGATCGAAACCACGCTGGAGGTCGCAGGCCAGTCGTGGCCCATCGAGGTTACACTGACCGACCGCTCCGGCATGACCAGCCGCATGTTGCTGGGTCGTCAGGCCTTGCAGGATCACATTTCGATCACCGCCACGGAAAAACGCCTGCAACCTGACCTCAGCTATGATGTCTACCATTCCGCCGCCGTGCGCCGCGCCGCGCCCCAGCGTGCCCTGCGCATCGCCGTGCTGAGCCGCGAGGACAATTATTCCACCCGCCGTCTGGTCGAGGTTGGCGAGGCACGCGGCCACACGGTCGAGGTTATCGACACCACCCGTTGTTATATGGCAATCAACACCATGGCACCCGAGGTGCATTACGACGGCAAGCGCCTGCCCCGCTATGATGCCATCGTGCCGCGCATCGGCGCGTCGATCACGCCCTATGGCACCGCCGTGATCCGCCAGTTCGAAACCATCGGCACCTATTGCGTCAACGGCAGCGCCGGCATCACCGCCAGCCGCGACAAGCTGCACGCGCATCAGGTGCTGGCCAGCAAGCGTATCGGCATGCCGACCACCGCCTTTGCCGCTTCGCCCAAGGACACGGGCAATCTGATCGGTCTGGTGGGCGCGGCCCCGCTGATCGTGAAACTGCTGGAATCGACCCAAGGCAAGGGCGTGGTCCTGGCCGAGACCAAGAAGGCCGCCGAAAGCGTCATCGACGCCTTTCGCGGCCTGCGCGCCAACTTTCTGGTGCAACAGTTTGTCAAGGAAGCGGCGGGCGAAGACATCCGCTGTCTGGTGATTGACGGCAAGGTGGTCGCATCCATGAAACGCACCGGAGCCGAGGGCGATTTCCGTTCGAACCTGCACCGGGGCGGGTCGGCCAAAACCGTGCGCATCACCAAGGAAGAACGCGATACCGCCCTGCGCGCCGCGCGGGCCTTTGGGCTGGGCAAGGCGGGCGTTGACCTGTTGCGCTCGGAAAACGGGCCGAAGGTGCTTGAGGTGAACTCCTCCCCCGGTTTCGAGGGCATCGAGAAGGCCACTGGCAAGGACATCGTCGGTATGCTCTACGACATGATCGAGGCACGGGTGAAACCGCAGCCGGTGCGCAAGCGCAAGGGGTGAGGTGATATGGCATCCGGTTTTGACGCAGTGCAGCGCGTTGTCTGAATCCGTACAACGGGGCTGCGTTGCATGATATTGCCTCATACGCCAGGCGCTGACCCGAACCGAACATTCATAAGGCCAGCCGCCAAGATCCGATGAACTGGACCAAGTGTGCTTGCGCAAAAGGCTGCTTGTAGTGATTGTTCGACAAACGGTTGCGAAACCAACCGGCAACGCCTTCCGGGTCCGCAGGGCACGTCCCGCGCGCGACGGTCTTGCCATCATGATCGACAACGCAGATCGAAATTTCTTTCAGTGACACATCCAAACCAGCATAATGTTCCATAGGTCGTTCTCCTCACGGCTAATATCCATGAGGCCAACATACCGGACCTCGTTCGCCACCGGAGAGCGACCGCCGCAATCACACCATGTCGTTATTGGAGCGCAGTGAATGGCGGCAAGGAGCCCAGAGTTACCTCACAACACAGGGCAACGCCCGACCGCGGGTGGGCATCACCACATGGGTGGATGCTCCTTAATTTCTATGCTTTGGCGTGGGGATGAAGAAACGCAATACAGCGAAGAAGCGCCCGCCCATGGGGCGGTCGGGCGCTGCCCGGCGGCACTGCGTGCCTCGATTCCGGGCTTTGGTGGATGGGGTTGGCGTTTGAGGGCGCTGCCCGGCGGTGCTACGCACCTTGATTCCGGGCTTTGGTGGACGTCCGCTTCGTCCGCACAGCTGACCTTGCTGCATGTCCCACAACCCTTCGTTTTTGGAACACACCGAAAACACCCCGTTTAGCGCCACCAAGAACCCCGTTCAAAACCCGGAACAGTTGTTGCAGGTTTTTGGCGCGCTCGTGATTGCGGACTTTCATACATCATGTCACATCGCTCACACTGGGCGCCTCCCTGACCGTCACCAAAACCGCCAGTTATGTCGGCTTTCATGCGCGTCTCATTTACGGGCCTGTCGGTCAAAGCAACCTTATCCACAACACCCAGGGGATGACTTGCCGCCGCACCCTCTGGACGCTTGGGCACGTTATCCCTATATAATCAGTCAGGAACCAGAGTGAGGCCATATGGACCAGTCTAAAGACATGCTTGAAGGGACGCCATTGATTGCGCCGTCCTCGACCGACCACCCGCTTTACGACGCGGTCGTCGATGCCTGCCGCACGGTCTATGACCCTGAAATTCCTGTGAACATCTATGAGCTGGGTCTGATTTACACCATCGACATCGCGGACGATGGTGCGGTGCGGGTCATCATGTCGCTGACCGCCCCCGGTTGCCCCGTTGCGGGCGAAATGCCCGGATGGGTTGCTGATGCGGTTGAACCCCTGCCCGGTGTGAAAACCGTTGACGTCGAACTGACGTGGGAGCCACCCTGGGGCATGGAAATGATGTCAGACGAAGCGCGGCTTGAACTGGGGTTCATGTAAGCCGCGCGGCTTCTGGAAATCACCCTGGGCATTCGCCAAAAGACATCCCGAATTCGCGGCCCGCATCTTCTTGGCGACAAAACGAGCGATCAGGTGCGGGCGTAATGTTTCACCACCGCCGCAACGATGGCTTTCGGGCCATCCTCTTGCACCAGATGCCCCGCTTCGGGGATCAGAACCGGCGGCGTTTCCGGGATCAAATCGGCAAGCTTCGCGCCTGCTGTTGCACAATCCAGACGTCCCGTTCTTCCCTATACACAGAAACCGAAGGTTCCATCGGGCAAGGGCGCCCGATGCAATTCGTCAGGCATGCCTGCAACGGCCGCGTCTTCTGGCACGGGTCGCCCGAATTCTGTCGTGAGGGGCGGGCCAATCGCTGTGTTGTCGAATGCCATGCGAAAGCGACTCGGAGCTACGGATTTTCTGAATCTTGTCGGAAGGCTGTGCCAAGCATTTCCGACCCAGCCGGACCGTCGCCGCGATCCGCACGAAGGTCCGGTGAGTGGACAATCCCGCCTTTTTTTGCAGGCGCCGCAATCGCTTACGCAGCAATTGCTCGCACTCGCAGCAAATCTCCACAAAACCAGTCGCGCGATCTTAAAATGGGCTGGCGATAACAACGTCGATTGGCATTAATCGACCCGGGCAAGCCCCAGCAGAATGGCTTCATCGAAAGCTTCAATACTGGATAAAGCGCCTCCGCACCCGTTGGATGCAAAGGCGGAATAGGTCCTTAAAAGCTGATCACCGATGTATTGGGGGCGACGATCGCGGCCCCCATCGCATCGGGCACAGCTGCGGTCACACCGTCAATTAATACAGAGGCGTCCGCGGACTTGGCTGGCAAATAGATCGCACAGACCTGCACCTTGAGACCCATTTGCGCCATCATCATTTTTATCAAGCCTTGCGGGCTTGCATCTCTTGGTGGCTGGCCTGCAGTCGCGGATGCAGGCGCATCACGGAGTGCGATGTCCCCGGCTGGACCACACAAAAGGACCTCTGCGTTAGCCCCCGCATTGATTGCGTTCATGGTCAGAACCATTGCCATAAGCTGAGTTTGTGGTTCCGGGCTTGTTAGAATGGTGATCAATTTGTTCGGGTCTTCTGCCTGGGCAGTCCTCGCAAGACCGAGTGCAAGAGCAGAGGCAGTCAGAAGTCTGAAAATACGTATTTGGGGTCTCCTCTTGATGCGATGTTAGGGACAGGACCCTGGTTCCGGAAACGGCGCGGCATCTCAAACCGATACCGCGCGGGGGTTTTAAGAGTTGATTGCCAGGCGTATCGCGTAAGCAACGATGCCGAGGGCAAGCACGCTGATAAGCCACAGCGCGACAAACCAACCAATCTGGTGAAACGTTGAAGTATTCATCAATGATACCCCTCAGCCGGATCAATTTTTCCACGAAAGACCCAATAGGCGTAGGCCGTGTAGGCAAGGATCATTGGTACCAGAACGACAGTGCCGACCAAGGCAAAACGCAAGCTTTTGTCAGGTGCTGCCGCCTCTGCAATTGTAAGGCTGGGTGGCACAATATTGGGATAGAAGCTGATCCCGATGCCGATGAAACACAGCACGAAGATGCTGATTGCAGCCAGAAATGGTTGACCATCTTTGCCTGCATTCAATCCTGTGAACAGCGCCCAAGCCGCGGCCAGAACCGCACCCGGTATCAACACGCTAAAAATACTGCCCGGCAGGTTCAGCCAGCGGCTGAAGTATTCCGGATCCTGAAACGGGGTCATGATGCTGACGATACCGATAAAGCCAAGTGTTCCTACCCCGAGCCACCACGCGAGGTTCTGCATCTGACGCTGCAGGCTTCCTTCTGTCTTCAGGATGATCCATGTGGCGCCCAGCAAAGCATAGCCGACAACCACGGCTAACCCGGTCAGGATAGAGAACAGGCTCAACCAATCCCACCATCCGCCCGCATAGGCACGGTCCGCCACTTCGATCCCCTGAACCAATGCCCCCAATGCGATCCCTTGCATGAACGCAGCAACTATCGAGCCGCCGAAAAAAGCGATGTCCCAAATTGGCTTCCATCTTTCGGTGCGCCAACGGTATTCGAAGGCGACGCCGCGAAAAATCAAGGCCAGCAACATCAGGATGATCGGCATATACAATGCCGGCATGACGACCGAGTAGGCCAGCGGGAAAACGGCAAACAGCCCTCCACCACCCATCACCAACCAGGTCTCATTTCCGTCCCAGATGGGCGCGACGGAGTTCATCATCATCGCCTTTTCCCGCTCGCCATCGGCGAGAGGGAAAAGGATGCCGACCCCAAGGTCGAACCCGTCGAGGATCACGTAGGTCAGGACTGCGAAAGCAATGATTCCAGCCCAGATAAAGGAAAGTTCAAACATGGTAGTGCTCCTTATTCGCCTGGAACTGCATCAGAGTCGGTCTGCATGATGGGCGTAATCCCAGCTGTCCGGATCGGGCCATCCTTGAGACCAAGATGTACGGTTCCGGCTGGTTTGTTCATCATGCGCAGCAGATAAAACGTGCCCGCGCCAAAGACGAAGAAATAGACCAAGATGAACGCCAGCAGGGATGCAGCCACAGCTGGTGCCGCGACAGGGGCCAGACTGTCGCCGGTGCGCAGCAGGCCATAGACCGTGAAGGGTTGGCGTCCGACTTCTGTTGTGATCCAGCCTGCCAAGACGGCGACAAAGCCCGTTGGTCCCATCACCATGGCAGCGCGGTGCAGCATTGGCGTGTCATACAGTCGCCCGCGATAGCGCCGCCACGCGGCCCATGCGCCCAGTCCCAGCATGGCAAACCCAAGGCCGACCATCACACGGAAACTCCAGAAGACAATCGACACAGGCGGCTCATTTTCGTCCGGAATTGTGTCCAGCCCGTCAAGCGATGCGCCCCATTCGTGTTTCAGGATAAGGCTTGATACTTGGGGGATCTGCAACGCGTAGTCGATCCGCTTTTCGCCAGGGTTCGGGATGCCAAACAGGATCAGTGGCGCGCCATCGGGATGACTTTCATAGTGCCCCTCCATCGCCATGACCTTGGCGGGTTGGTGCTCTAGCGTGTTGATCCCATGTAAGTCACCCGCAAGGATTTGCAGCGGAGCCACGACGATCAGCATCCACATCGCCATTGAAAACATGCGACGCGCGGGCGCATCTGTGCGGTTGCGCAAAAGGTGCAGGCCTCCGACACCGCCCACAACAAGGGCCGTTGTCAGATACGCGGCCAGAACCATGTGAACCAATCGGTAGGGGAAAGACGGGTTAAAGACGATCTGCCACCAGTCTTCCGGAACAAATTGTCCAAGGTCATTGATGCTGTACCCAGCAGGCGTCTGCATCCAGGAATTGACCGACAGGATCCATGTGGCGGACATCAGCGTGCCAAAGGCGACCATCGCCGTGGCGAACATGTGCAATTTGTCACCGACCCGTTCGCGCCCGAACAACATGATCCCGAGAAACCCCGCCTCGAGAAAAAACGCGGATAGCACTTCATACGCCATAAGCGGTCCAAGAACCGGTCCGGTTTTGTCCGAAAACACCGACCAGTTGGTGCCGAACTGGTAGGACATCACAATGCCCGACACGACGCCCATGCCGAAGGCAACTGCAAAGATTTTCTTCCAGTAGTTGAACAGGGTCAGATAGGTATCGTCCCGCGTCTGTAGCCATAGACCGTTCAGAACGGCCAGAAAGCTGGCCACTCCAATCGAGAAAGCGGGAAAGATGATGTGAAACGACACTGTGAATGCAAATTGCATTCGGGCGAGTGTCTCTGCGGTCATACCGTCAAACATGGTGTCTTCCTCGTTAGATTGTCGGGCACTCTAAACTGATCCATAGCGCCGCTAAAAACTGTCAGTTTCCCTGCGGAGCGAAATCGGGGGCGATGATCTCGCCATCACGATCTACTTCAGCCACGGGATGCAAACGGTTCGGCCAATTGCGCGGTGCGACCCATCCCTGTTGTGCACACAGGGGTAACATTGGCCGGGTGGCTGAAGAAGATCGTCCAGTCGGTTCCAATCCAGTCGTGAAATTGGATGGGACCAGTCGCTGTCTCTGCCGAGACGTCTGGGGCCGTGTCCCCGATTCTGAGGCTCATGATGATTATCCTATATTCAAAATAGTGGTTTTAATGGCGTGGGTAGCCCAGGTCATTTACAAAAGCAATACTTTCAATATATCTTTAAGGTGCGACAACAGGATGCACCATGAAATTGACCAGTTACACCAACTACGCCCTGCGATCCCTGCAACTTGCAGCGCTCAAATCGCCTGATCTTGTCCGCGTTGACGATGTGGCCAAGATCCATAACCTTTCACGCCCCCATATCATGAAAATCGTGCATGAACTGGGCCGGGCTGGCTACCTTGAGACCGTTCGAGGGCGCGGGGGTGGCTTTCGTCTTGCGCGCCCACCCGAAGACATCATCGTCGGCGATGTGGTAAGGATTACGGAAGGTCCCCTTGACGTCGTCGAGTGCTTTAACCCCGAGAAAAACACCTGTCCGCTGATGGGGATCTGTAACCTGTCGCGGAAAATGCAGGAAGCTACAGCAGCTTTCATGGCTGTCTTGGACGATCTTACGATAGCGCAAATTGCGTCAAACCGTGGCCAACTGATGGAACGGATCGCTCCGCTGGAAATACCACGAACGGAGACCACTTCACGATGACCGATGCGCAGAAATGGGTGGAGCGTTTTCCCGGTCTGTCTCGTCTGGAGCCAACAATCAAACAGGTCCTGCTGTCCCGGAGCGCCATCATTGAGGTTCCAAAAGGGGTTACAATCTTTGGCCCCGGGAATTCGCCCGAGAACATGCTGTTTCTTCTGGATGGAACGGTCAGGGTCCAACAGGTGTCTGACACCGGGCACGAAATTGTGCTGTACCGGATTCAGGCCGGAGAAAGCTGCGTTCTGACAACGGCCTGCCTTCTGGCCTTTGAGAACTATTCGGCGGAAGGCATCTCGGAAACCCCCATCCAGGCCGCTGCCATCCCGCGTGAGGTGTTCGATCAACTCGTTAGCCAATCGAAATCGTTTCGAGATTTCGTGTTTGCCGCTTTTTCCAAGCGCATCACCGATCTGTTCCTGATGATCGACGAGGTTGCCTTCCAGAGACTGGACGTCCGGCTTGCCGACAAATTGCTCAGTCTGTCGGATGGGCAGGATACTATCATCACAACGCATCAAAAGCTCTCGGTGGAACTTGGGACGGCGCGCGAAGTGATCTCGCGCCAGCTTCAGGAATTCCAGCGTCGCGGCTGGATCGAGCAGGCCCGTGGCAGCGTGAGTTTGCTGGATCGTGCGCGGCTGGAAAAACTGGCCGATCACAATTCATAGCAGGCTGACCCAGGTTGGTGACAATGTCACCAAGAACTGCGCCGATAAGAGCTATATTGAATGTAGCTTTTATAGGAGGCAATGAAATGACAACGAATCTTGGAACAACAGACAGGGTTTTCCGCCTTTTGCTTGGCATCATCCTGCTGGCCGCTCCGTTTGTAAGCGGTCTGACGATGTTTACGTCCAGCACAGCAACGATCATTTCCGTCATCGCGGGTCTCGTGATGGTTGGGACGTCGGCCATGAAGTTCTGTCCGCTTTACCGCATATTCGGCATCCGGACCTGTAAAGTATGATCGATACCGTCTTTACGCCGTTTCAATCGCTTGGTGGCGGGGCGTTGATCGGTCTTGCCTCAGTTCTGCTCATGGCAACACTGGGTCGTGTCATGGGGGCGACGGGCATTCTGGCCGGGCTGATGCAACCCGCAAACCTTTCAGACTGGTCGTGGCGCGCCGCCGTGTTGGGCGGCATGATCAGCGGCCCAATTGCAGTGCTTCTCATCACGGGACAACTTCCAGCAGTGCAGGTGCCGGTCTCGACGACAATGCTCGTCGTCGGTGGCTTCATCGTTGGAGTGGGCGTCACTTTCGGGTCGGGATGCACCTCGGGTCACGGGGTCTGCGGAATGGCGCGGCTGTCACCACGCTCTATCGCGGCAACACTCACCTTCATGCTGACAACCGGCATCACAGTTTTTGTGGTCCGCCACATATTGGGAGCATAAGCCATGCGCGTTCTGACCTCCTACCTGATCGGTCTCATCTTCGGTGTCGGGATTTCGATTTCCGGGATGGCCAACCCTGCCAAAGTTCTGAACTTCTTCGATGTTGCAGGCACCTGGGATCCAAGCCTTGCCTTCGTCATGGGCGGAGCCCTTGTCGTGACCTTTATTGGCTATCGCTACATCTTGAAGCGTTCTGCCCCGTTCCTGTCGGCACGTTTTCAATTGCCGACCCGCCGCGATCTGGATCTGCCCTTGATCGGTGGGTCTGCGGTTTTTGGTGTCGGCTGGGGGATCGCCGGTTTTTGTCCAGGTGGTGCGCTGCCCGCTTTGGGCACAGGTCGAACCGACGTTCTTGTCTTTGTCGCTGCACTGCTCGGCGGGATCATCGCAGCCAAACTGCTGCAGGCGAAACTCACCAACCGGGCGCAAGCCCAAGCCTGATCAACTGGAGGAAAACACATGACCTACCCTGTCGATATGTCCGTCAAACCCGAGGTGTCCGCCCATTTTGACGAGGCCACAAACACCATCACCTATATCGTCAAAGACCCGAACAGCGATCATTGCGCCATCATCGATAGCGTCATGGACATCGACTATGCCGCAGGTCGGATCACATATGACGCGGCGGACGTCCTGATTGCAGAAATCCGGGACCGCGGGCTGACACTTGACTGGATCATTGAAACACATGTCCATGCCGATCATCTGAGCGCGGCGCCCTACCTTCAGCAAAAGCTGGGTGGAAAGATTGGTGTCGGCGACAAAATCATGGTCGTCCAAGAGACGTTCGGCAAAGTGTTCAACGAAGGGACAGAGTTCCAGCGCGACGGATCGCAGTTTGATGCGCTGTTCAAAGACGGTGACACCTACACGATCGGGACCATGAACGCCTTTGCTATGTATACGCCCGGTCACACACCCGCATGTATGGTCCACGTTATAGGAAACGCCGCCTTCGCGGGCGATACGCTGTTCATGCCAGACGGCGGCTCTGCGCGCGCGGATTTCCCCGGCGGGGACGCGGGCGTCCTTTATGACAGCATCCAGAAGGTTCTGTCGCTGCCCGACACTATGCGTCTGTTCATGTGTCACGACTACGGCCCCAACGGACGCGCGATTGAATGGGAAACAACGGTGGCAGAGCAAAAAGCCAACAACATCCACGTCGGCGGCAACAAAACACGCGAAGACTTCATCAAATTCCGCACGGAACGCGACGCCCAGCTTGCCATGCCAAAACTGATCATCCCGTCTTTGCAGGTCAACATGCGTGCCGGAGAGGTCCCAACCGACCAGGACGGCAACCCGATGCTTAAAGTGCCGATCAACGCCATCTGATCACGGAGAGAACCATGGACATCAAATCACTGACTGCCGAGCTATCCGTGAGCAAACAGATCTTGCCCGAAGATATGCAAGCCATCAGGAACGCAGGATTTCGCACCATCATCTGCAACCGCCCTGACGGCGAAGGGGCTGACCAGCCGACATTCGAGGAAATCTCGAAAGCCGCGCAAACAGCCGGGCTCGAGGCGGCCTATCTGCCAATCGTGTCAGGCAAGGTCACCGATGAAGATGCCGTTGCCTTCGACAAAGCGCTGGCCCAGTTGCCCGGCCCGGTGCTGGCCTATTGCCGAACGGGCACCCGATCCGCAACCCTGTGGTCGCTTGGGCAAGCCGACCAGCGTAGCCTTGCTGACATCCTCGCTGCAACCAAAGCCGCAGGGTATGACATGGGGGGCGTCGTCCGGCGGATCGTCAACGGGGGCAAAACCCCCACCGATACCGGCGACGCGAGCTATGAGATCGTGATCGTGGGGGCGGGCGCTGGTGGTATTGCCGCAGCTGCAAGCCTGAAAGCCCGCAAACCGGAACTTGAAATCGCAATCATTGATCCCGCGGACATCCACTATTACCAGCCCGGCTGGACGATGGTCGGTGGTGGCATTTTTGAAGCCGAGCAGACGTCGCGCACAATGGGCTCGCTGATCCCCAAAGGCGTGCATTGGATCAAGTCGGCCGTTGCGGCATTCGAGCCCCAGAACAATGCAGTGATCCTGGATGGCTGCCGGGTGGTGAAATACAAGCGTCTCGTCGTATGTCCCGGGATCAAGCTGGACTGGAACAAGATCGAAGGTCTTGTCGACACGCTTGGCCAGAATGGGGTGACATCGAACTACCGTTATGACCTTGCGCCCTACACTTGGAAGCTTGTCGAGGGCATGAAACAAGGCCGTGCAATATTTACCCAGCCCCCCATGCCGATCAAATGCGCCGGCGCGCCGCAAAAGGCGATGTATCTGTCGGGTGATGCGTGGTTTCGGCGTGGCGTCCTCAAGAATATCGACATCCAGTTCAACAATGCAGGCGGCGTGCTGTTCGGCGTAAAGGAATACGTCCCCGCCCTGATGGAATACGTCAGGAAATACGACGCCCATCTCAACTTTTTCCACAATCTGGTTGCTGTGGATGGTCACGCCAAAAAGGCATGGTTCGACGTCGCCAAGCCCGACACACCGGTCGAGCGGATCGAGATGGAATTCGACATGATGCACGTCTGCCCGCCGCAGACCGCCCCCGATTTCATTCGCGTGTCTCCGCTTGCGGATGCAGCAGGTTGGGTCGATGTGGATCAGGCCACCTTGCGCCACAAAACATACGACAATGTGTGGTCCCTGGGTGACGTGATGAACGCGCCCAATGCCAAGACGATGGCCGCCGCCCGCATTCAGGCGCCCGTTGTCGCCGAAAACATAGTGGCCGACATGCGCGGCGGATCGCCCGTGGCACAATACAACGGCTACGGCTCCTGCCCGCTGACGGTCGAGCGCGGCAAGATCGTTCTGGCAGAGTTCGGCTATGGCGGAACGATGTTGCCCAGCTTCCCGAAAGCCATCATCGACGGCACCAAACCCTCCCGCGCGGCATGGTTTCTGAAAGAAAAACTGCTGCCCCCGATTTATTGGCAAGGCATGCTCAAGGGGCGTGAGTGGATGGCAACGCCCGAAAAAGTAACGGTCAAATAGACAGCGATAACAGCCCCCGCACATCTTTTGCGGGGGTCACTCAAATCCCCAGAGAACACAATGAAAACCGATATGACGCGCTATTTGCCCATTCTGACGTGGGGACGGGCCTATAACCGTTCTGCCCTATCCAGCGACGTTGTTGCCGCGTTGATCGTGACAATCATGCTGATCCCACAATCGCTGGCCTATGCCTTGTTGGCGGGGCTGCCGCCCGAAGCGGGACTTTACGCCTCAATCGCGCCGATCATGCTCTATGCGGTATTTGGCACCAGCCGCGCTTTGGCGGTAGGCCCCGTTGCGGTGGTTTCCCTGATGACCGCCGCGGCGCTGAGCAATATCGTTGAACAGGGCACGATGGGCTATGCCGTTGCCGCCCTGTCGCTTGCGGCACTTTCAGGCGTTATCCTGCTGGCCATGGGGCTGTTCCGCCTTGGCTTTGTCGCGAATTTTCTGTCTCACCCCGTCATTGCGGGCTTTATCACCGCGTCGGGCATCATCATCGCGGCCAGCCAACTCAAGCACGTCCTCGGGATTGATGCCGAAGGCAACAATCTGCTGGAGCTGGTCATTTCCATCACGGAGCATATTGCCGAGACGAACTGGATCACAGCCATCATCGGCATCCTTGCGACCGGATTCCTGTTTTGGGTGCGTAAGGGATTGAGACCTCTGCTCAAGCGGTTTGGTCTCTCGGATGGGCTCACGGGTGTTCTTGTGAAAACCGGTCCCGTGGCAGTTGTGGTCGCTACGACTGCTGCGGTGTGGGCCTTTGGTCTTTCTGCCAAAGGCGTCAAGATCGTTGGCGAAGTGCCCCAAAGCCTGCCGCCGCTGACACTCCCTTCGTTCTCGCCTGAACTGCTTGGACAGCTTCTGCTTCCTGCGTTTCTGATCTCGATCATCGGTTTTGTGGAGTCAATTTCTGTCGCCCAGACCCTCGCCGCCAAGAAACGCCAGCGCATCGATCCTGACCAGGAGTTGATCGGGCTGGGGGCCGCCAATATCGGGGCCGCGCTGACGGGCGGTTTCCCCGTGACCGGCGGATTTTCGAGATCTGTCGTCAACTTCGATGCAGGGGCCGAAACCCCCGCCGCAGGGGCCTTCACTGCTGTCGGTTTGGCGATCGCCGCCCTGGCCCTGACCCCGTTGATCTATTTCCTGCCCAAAGCCACCTTGGCCGCAACCATCATCGTCGCAGTTTTGAGCTTGGTGGATTTTTCAATCCTGAAGCGGAGTTGGGACTATTCCAAAGCTGATTTCTCAGCCGTTTTCGCGACAATGATCATCACCCTTGCGATAGGCGTCGAAGCTGGCGTTTCGGCTGGTGTCGGCTTGTCAATCCTGCTGCATCTCTACAAGTCATCAAAACCGCACATTGCTGAAGTTGGGCAGGTGCCGGGCACAGAACACTACCGCAATATACTGCGTCATGACGTGATCACCGACCCAAGCATCGTTTCCTTGCGCGTTGATGAGAGTCTGTATTTCGCCAATGCGCGCTATCTGGAAGACAAGATTCACAATCGGGTGGCAGGTGACAAAAACATCCGCCACGTCATCCTGCAGTGTTCAGCAATCAATGACATCGACCTCAGCGCGCTGGAATCTCTTGAAACCATCAATGCGAGGCTGCATGAAATGGGCGTGAAGTTGCATTTGTCCGAAGTCAAAGGTCCCGTGATGGACCGCTTGAAACGGGCACATTTTTTGGCCGAGTTAACTGGTGAAGTGTTCTTGTCGCAATTTGAGGCGTCAAGAACCTTGCAGCGAACATAGGTGAGTGCTGCGATCTAAAAAATGGCTGGTTCTCTCGCCGCGCAGCAGCATCGGATTTCTCGCTCTTGCATCGGATTTCACGCTGCGAGCGCACGCGGCAAGAAATTCGAATTTTCAGGTTGGGCTCAATCCCGCCGTTCGACGCATTTTTCACGATTGACTGCTTAGCCCCTGCCCCGTCCTTCGGACGTAGTGCCGCGCTTTGGGTCAGCGATGTGACGCAAAAGTCGGTTTTGCTTGGCAACTGACATGTGTCGCAAAGTCAACACAGAGTGGGGTAACGCCGCCCCAGAGGCGGATTCCCGCCTAGGTAGTACTTTGATTTCACACGACCTTCGCAAATCAATCACAGATCCGTTACATTCCCGCTCCATACGGCCACACGATAACAATCTGATAATTGGAGCATTTCATGCGTATCTCCCTGATCGCAGCCACCCTTGCTGCCCTGCCTGTCATGGCCTTTGCCGACGGTCACAGCCAAACAGCAGTGTCCTACGGTGCCCGTCCTGCCTATCTGGTCGACAAGCTGCCCGAGGGTCCGCTGAAGGAAAAACTGGCCAGCTGCATGGGCCAGACACCTGCCGCCACCGCCTTTTCCATCGGTCACCGCGGTGCGGCGTTGCAGTTCCCCGAACATACCGATCAGTCCTATATCGCAGGTGCCCGTCAGGGTGCAGGCATCGTGGAATGTGACGTGACCTTTACCAAGGATCACGAACTGGTCTGCCGCCACGCGCAGAACGACCTGCACACAACCACCAACATTCTGGTCAGCGATCTGGCCGACACCTGTGCGACACCGTTTACCCCCGCCGCGGGCGACACCCCCGCCAGCGCCGAATGCCGCACCTCCGAGCTGACGCTGGAGCAGTTCCGCACGCTGACGCCGAAAATGGACAGCGCCGACAAAGCCGCCACCACGGCCGAGGCCTATCAGGGCGGCGTCGCAGGCTTCCGCACCACGCTGTACACCGACAAGGCCAGCGTTCTGACCCACGCGGAATCAATCGAACTGATCAAGTCGCTTGGTGCCAAGTTCACCCCCGAACTGAAAAGCCCCTCGGTCGAGATGCCGCATGACGGTTTCAGCCAGGAAGACTATGCGCAAAAGATGATCGACGAATACAAGGCCGCCGGCATTCCTGCGTCGGATGTCTGGGCACAGTCGTTCAATCTGGATGACGTGCTGTACTGGGTGAACAACGAACCCGAATTTGGCAAGCAAGCCGTGTATCTGGTGGAATGGTCCGACGGCTTTGACGAGCAGGACAAAGCCACATGGAACGAAGATTTCGCTGCGCTGAAAGAGCAAGGCGTGCAATATCTGGCACCCTCGCTGAACATGCTGCTGACCGACGACAACGGCGCGATTGCCGCGTCGGCCTATGCGCTGGCCGCCAAAGAGGCGGGTCTGAAGCTGATTGCATGGACACTGGAACGCTCGGGCCCGCTGGCCTCCGGTGGCGGCTGGTACTTCCAGTCGGTCGGTGATGTGGTCAAGGACGACAGCGACTATCTGGTGGCGCTGGACGTGATCGCGCAAGACATTGGCGTCGAAGGCGTGTTCTCGGACTGGCCCGCGACCGTGACCTATTACGCGAACTGCATGGGTCTCTGAGTACCCCCAACCCTATGCGGTGATCGGGCCGTCCCTTCGGGGGCGGCATTTTTGTTGGGGCTGCAAAGCGTGGGGTGAACTTGGCGGATCATGCGTTTGCAAAGCAGTTTGAATGACTTTGCAAAGTAGTTTTCAGTTGGTTTGCAAAATGGCGGTAAAGGCTTTGCAAATGTATTTGCCCGACAACCTGCCCATCTGGCGCATCCTGCCCGACGATCTGCCCGCATCGCCGGGGCCTCTGTGATGCTATATGCGTGCCCCGAGGTGACCCACATCGTTGTCTTTGACCCTGCCTGCTTGCGCCCTGTTGCTCCTGCCGCCGTCTTCACGTCCTAGGTCACCGACTCATAAGTTCGCAACCAGATCCTGATTGACGCGAGTTGTATGGATGCGAGGAAATTATCATCGCGTTTGTCATATCTTGTTGCTACCGCGCGGAAGTTTTTGAGTTTGTTGAAGAAACGCTCCACTGCGTTGCGTGCTTTGTAACGCTCGCGATCATGCGCGATGACAGGATTGCGTTGCGGCATCGAAGGGATCACGGCTTGCGCCTTCTGTTTGGCGATCAAATCACGGATCGCGTTGCTGTCATAGGCGCGATCCGCCAGCACGCTGCAGCCTTCTTTCAGTCGATCCAGCATCTGCTCTGCCGCGTGTCCATCATAGGCCTGCCCAGCCGTCAGCATGAGCCGGATCGGGCGGCCAAGCGCGTCCACCAAAGCGTGGATTTTCGTTGTCAGCCCGCCCCTTGAGCGACCCAGGCAATCGGATCGCCCCCTTTTTTAGGGCCATTTGCGCCCTGTTGGTGTACCCGGATGGAGGAGCTGTCAATCATTTGCACCTCACCCTCATATGCCTCTGATATTGCTTCAAGAATACGCGCCCAGTGGCCCGCACGCCGCCAGCGGTTGAAGCGGTTCACACAGGTCGTATGCGGCCCGTATCGGGCAGGAATGTCTGCCCAGGGCGCACCAGTCCGCAAGCGCCAGAAGATGCCGTTCAAAACCCGCCGGTCATCCACACGCGGCTTGCCGCGCACCTTCGTCGGCAGCAACGGCTGGATCACCGACCATTCAAAATCTGTCAAATCAAAACGTGCCATTCTCACCTCCACATTTGCCGGAAAGTGAATCACGTTTTCTAAAGTCTGTGAATCCCTTTTATGGGTATGTGACCTAGGGTCTGGACCCTAAGCCACTTTTTCGCACCTGCGCGCGTCCGACAGTTGCAAGGCCGTGGATTTGCCCGCACAACTGGACGTCAAAGAGGAAGCCCCATGCCGCAACTGGCCGTTCTGACCGGAGACATTGTGAAATCATCCGCCCTGCCCGAGGGCGGGCTGGCGCAGGTCTTTGACGGGCTGGACGCCGCTGCGGCGGCTGTGGCGGAATGGCAGGACGTGGCCCCCCGTCTGACCCGCGCGCGTGGCGACAGTTGGCAAGCGATCTGTGCCGCGCCCTTTGCCTTGCGTGCAGCGCTGGTATTTCGTGCAGGCGTGCGGATGACGGGCAAGGGGCACGACACCCGCATCGGCCTGGCCACGGGTGACGGAACCGTCACGGGCGCGGATTTATCAGACGCCGACGGCCCCGCCTTTGTCGCCTCGGGCCGGGCGCTGGACGATATGGCCCGCACCGCCCGGCTGGCGACGGACACCGCCCCCGTGGCACTGCAAACCGCCCTGCCCCTTGCCGATCACATCAGCAGCCGCTGGACCGCGCGGCAGGCGCAGATTGCGCTGGCATCGCTTGCCCTGCCCACGCCGACCCAGGACACGCTGGCCGCGCACTTTGACGTCAGCCGCCAGACCGTTCACAGCCTGCAAGAGGCCGCAGGCATCCGTGCGTTGATGGAAGTTTGCGAGATGCTGGAACATGGCTGATTTCCCCAAAAGCAGTCAAATTCGGCTGCATATAGCAATAGCAGCCAAAAACGGCTGCTTTTCTACGCAATGACCGAGACAGCCCTGGCCCTGATGCTGGCGTGGTTGCTGGCCTTTCACCTGCTGCCTGCCCGCGCGCCGCTGGCCCTGCGCATCGCAGTGGTCTTTGCGCTGGGCTGGGGGGCGCTGGGCGGTGCTGCGCATGTGGCGGCGGCCGCTGCCTTGGGTCACACGGCTGTGGCCTTGGCCGCGAAACGGTTGCCTGCGCACCTGTGGTCCTATCTGGGCACGCAAGCGGCCCATGCGTTGGTGATCCTTGCCATGCTTTTGTGGATGCCAGGGGCCTATGCGAACGGCCTTTGGGCCGCCTATGCACCTACCCTCACACCCATCGCGGTCATGCTGTGCGGTGTGATTGCCGCCACGCTGATGGGCGGTCCTGCCGTGGGGCTGTTGATGTCCCCCTGGCGTGCCGCCGCAGGGATCGAAGGGCTGGACAACGCGGGCCGCATCATCGGGCTGATGGAACGCGCGCTGATCTATCTGATGGTGATGATCGGAGAGCCCACCGGCATCGGGTTTCTGATCGCGGCCAAATCCATCCTGCGGTTCGAAACCGCCTCGCGCGATCAAAAGGCCGGCGAATATGTGATTATCGGCACTCTGGCGTCCTTTGGTTGGGCGCTGGCATGGGGCTTTGCCGCACAAAGCCTTGCCGCGACACTGCGATAGCTTGAGATTGCGGCACGACACCCCTACATTGTGCCCAAAGGAGTTCTGTTTATGTTTTCCATCCCCGGCAAGCAGGCCGTCACCATCACCCCCCGTGCGGCCACCCAGATAGCCAAGCTTATGGCTGCTGACGGTCACAAGGGGTTGCGCATCGGCGTCAAGAAAGGCGGCTGCGCAGGCATGGAATACACCATGGAATATGTGGACGAACAGGATCCCAACGACGAAGCCGTCGAACAGGACGGCGCACGGGTGCTGATTGCGCCGATGGCGCAGATGTTCCTGTTCGGCACCGAGATCGACTATGAGACCTCGCTGCTGGAATCGGGCTTCAAGTTCAACAACCCCAATGTGACCGAAGCCTGCGGCTGCGGCGAATCGATCAAGTTCGCTGATCCGGCTGAAATGGCCGAACATCTGGTCAAAGGCTAGGTGGCTGTTTCCGGCGAAGCGGTCGAAATGGCGCTGGACCTGTTGCGCGATGTGGGTCCGGTGACGACGCGGCGCATGTTCGGCGGCATGGGGTTTTACATCGACGGGCAGATCTTTGCGCTGCTGATGTCCGATGGCCGCCTGATGTTGAAAGGCGCGGGCGACATGCAGGCGCGGTTTGATGACATGGGCATGGTGCGCTGGACCTATCAGCGCCCCGGCCAGAAAGCCGCCGCGATGCCCTATTGGGAACTGCCCGACAGTGCGCTGGATGATCCTGATGAGGCGGTGGCGCTGGCGCGACAGGCCATAGCCTGTCTGTAAGGTCTTTGCGAGGATCTGGTTAAACCCGGCCCGGAATCGAGGTGCGCGGCACTACCGGCCCTTTGTGGTCAGGTCACTTTCTTCTCTTGCAAATGCACATAGGTTTCCGAAAACCGCTTTCCCATATGATCCCCCGCGCGGATCACATCGCCTGACCCGATGGGCGCCACATTGGTGTCATAGGCCGGATTGAAGAACAGCGGCACCGAGATACGCTCGGCATCCGTCCCCACCACGCGGTGCGGTGTGGCTTGCACGCGACCCTTGGTCCACATCTCCATCATCTCGCCAAAGTTGATAATGAATTCGCCCGGCGGCGCCTGCACCGCGATCCATCCGCCGCCACGCTTGCGCACCTCAAGCCCCGGTGTGCCGTCGGTGGCCAGCAGGGTCAGACAGCCGTAATCGGTGTGCGTGGCAATGCCGAAATCGCGTTCGCCGGCCCAGGCAGGGCGCTGCGGGTAAAAGTTGCCCCGCAACAGCGCCATCGGCTTGTCAAAGGCGGCATCAAAGTAATCGCGCGGAGCGTCAATCGCCTCGGCAATGCCGCGCAATATGGTCATCGCGACGCCGCAGGCATCGCTGTAATAGCTGGCGATCACGTCGTGAAATTGCGCAGGCCGGGCGGGCCAGCGGTTGGGTGCATAGACCGGCAGCGCCGCCAGCGGATCGCCCTCGGGCAGGGTAAAGCCCGCGTCGAAAAACTGTTTGTAATCGGGGTTCGCATCGGGGTCGACCTGTTCAGATCCGGCCCCGCCCCAGCCCCGGTTGGCCCCTGTACGGGCCATGTCCACGTCACGCTTTCGCGCCTCGGGCAGATGAAAGAACGCGCGATAGGTTTCGATCACCTCGCACACACGCGTGCCGGTCAGCGCGGTGTTGTAGACCGTGGCAAAGCCGGTATCGCGCGCAGCCTGCGCCAGTGCGGCGATGGTGTCGGCATCGCGTGCCGCGATTTTCGCCGCATCCAGTCTGGGAATCATCTCTTGTGCCTCATCTTGCAATGCCCTGCACGGGTTGCCCCATGCCGCCAAAGCCTACATTGCCCGCCCGCCGCCGCAATGCTAAATCAGGGTCAAAGCAATCCACAAACAGGCGGGAAAACGATGCGGCGCAAAATGGCAGCAGGCAACTGGAAGATGAACGGCAGCAGTGCAGCGCTGAGTGTGATCTCGGATCTGGCGACAGCCCATGCGGACAATTCCGACACCGACATCGTCATCTGCCCGCCTGCCCCCTTGCTGTTCCGCGCCAGCGAAATTGCCCGCGCCAGTGCGGTCACCATCGGCGCGCAGGATTGCCACAGCGAAACGGCGGGCGCGTTTACGGGTGACATTGCCGCCCCGATGATTGCCGACGCGGGTGCTACCCATGTGATCGTCGGCCATTCAGAGCGCCGCGACGCCTACCACGAAAGCAACAGCGACGTGCGCGGAAAGACCAAGGCCGCCTGGGATGCAGGGTTGATCGCAATCCTGTGCATCGGTGAAAGCGCCGGGGACCGCGCCGCCGACAACACGCTGGACATTATCGCCGGGCAGTTGTCGGGCTCGGTCCCCAGTGGCAGCACCGGTGACAATCTGGTGGTGGCCTATGAACCCGTCTGGGCCATCGGCACGGGCGCTGTCGCGACCACGGCGCAGATCGACGAAGTGCATGATTTCATCCGCGCACGGCTGATCCAGCGGCTGGGTGACGAGGTCGGCAATGCGATCCGCCTGCTGTATGGCGGTTCGGTCAAGCCGGGGAATGCGGCCGAGATTTTCCAGTGCGGCAATGTCGACGGGGCGCTGGTGGGCGGTGCCAGTTTGAAGGCGCAGGATTTCACGCCGATCATTCAGGCGCTGGTTGCAAGCTAATCCAAGGCACAGCACAGGACCGCGCCTGCCGCGTCCACCAACACATCGTAATAAAAGAAAAGGCCGCACCCTCGGGATGCGGCCTTTCCTTTTCAGAACCGAAACGACGGCCCTAATTCGTTATGATCTCCGGCCCCATCATCATCGTCGGCAGCCATGTCGAGATTGCCGGGATATAGGTCACCATGATCAGGAACACGAAGAGCACGGCCAGGAACGGCAGGGCTGCGCGGACCACGTTCATCATCGGCATCCCTGCCACGCCCGAGGTGACGAACAGGTTCAGACCCACCGGCGGCGTGATCATCCCGATTTCCATGTTCACCACCATGATGATACCCAGATGGATCGGATCAATGCCCAGCTCGATGGCAATCGGGAACACCAGCGGCGCCACGATCACGATCAACCCCGAAGGCTCCATGAACTGCCCGCCGATCAGCAGGATCACGTTGACCACAATCAGGAAGACAACCCAGTTCAACCCTGCATCCAGCATCGCACCGGCGATCTGTTGCGGGATCTGCTCGTCGGTCAGAACGTGTTTGAGCAGCAGCGCGTTGGCGATGATGAACATCAGCGTGATGGTCAGCTTGCCGCCATCGTACAGGGTCGCCCGTGTGTCGCGGTGGAAGAATGCCGTCACGATGGAAAGCGGCTTGCGGAAGAACGCGATGGGTTTTCCCCCGCTCTCGTTTGCCGACAACGGCCCCATGTCACGATAGATGAACGACGCGACAAAAAAGGCATAGACGGCAGCAACAGCGGCAGCTTCGGTCGGGGTAAAGGCCCCTCCCTTCCAATACAGCAAACTCCCCCCGTCGAACCGGATCCACGGGTGACCATAGATGCCGCCCATGATGATGACGATCAGCAGCAGGCCCCAAAAGGCGTCACGGAATGAATCCCAGATTTCGCCCCAGCCCTTCCACTCGCCGCTTGGCATGTTCTTGATGCGCGCGAAGATATAGATGGTGATCATCAGCATCGTGCCCGCAAGAATGCCCGGGATGACGCCGGCCAGGAACATCCGCCCCACCGACACGTCCGTTGCAGACGCATAGACCACCATCACGATGCTGGGCGGGATCAGGATGCCCAATGTGCCCGCGTTGCAAATGACGCCGGCGGCGAATTCCTTGGTATAGCCGACCTGACGCATCGCTGCGATCACAATAGACCCGATGGCAACCACGGTCGCAGGGGATGACCCCGACAGCGCTGCGAACATCATGCAGGCCAGAACCCCCGCAATCGCAAGACCGCCCTGAAGATGGCCGACGCAGGCGATGGCAAAACGGATGATCCGCTTGGCCACGCCACCCGTGGACATGAAGCTGGAGGCCAGAACAAAGAACGGGATGGCCAGCAGCGTGTAGTGTCCGGCCATGGCAAGGTAAAGCGATTGCGCCACCGATGCCAGAGAGGTATCCGAAAACACAAGTTGGAAGATGATCGAGCTGATACCAAGGGCAACGCCGATCGGCACGCCCAGAAACAGCAGGCCGATGATCATGACAAATAAGAGCAGGACTTCCATCAGTTATTCTCCGCGGTTCATGGCTGCGACTTCCTCAACGGCGTCTTCGGCTTCATGGCTGACGATCAGGCTTTCGGATTGGTTGTTCCAGATGCGCAGGGTGGCCTGACAGACCCGGAACAGGATCAGCGCTGCCGAAATCGGCAGGATCAGATAGGGGATCATGCGGGGCATCTTGGAATAGCGCTCGCCGTAGTTGATCCAGTCTTCCAGGAAGCGCAGCCATTCCGGCATCGGGATCTGGTCGGTTTCAAAGAACGACCGGCCGCGCGCCTGGGTGTCGAACCCTGTGGGTAACCAGCTGCCTGTTGTGGGGGGCAGATCGGCGAACGGGGCCCATTGGTCCCAGGCACCCTTGCAAAGCAGCACCGCGTAGGCAATGCAGATGCCACCTGAAATCAGCCCCACAACCTTGCGCCGACCGGGCGTCAGCAGGCTGGTGATCGCATCAACCCCAAGATGCGCTGTCACTTTAAAGGCGTAAGACACGCCAAAAAGCACCAGCCAGGCGAAAAGCACCAGAACGACTTCCTGGCTCCAGATCAACGAGCTGTTGAACACATAGCGCAGAATTACATTGAAGAAGGTCAGCATCGTCATCACGCCCAGCAAGGCGGCAATCACTGTCTCTTCCAGACTGTTCACGAATTGGCCAACCGGCCCTTTAGGCTTGTATTTGCCAATCATGGCGTCCACCTCCCAGATGTGAAATGGACGGACCGGTTGTGCCGATCCGTCCGTGATCAAGACAGCTCAGTTGGCTGCGTTGATTTCCTGTGCGGCGGCGATGTTATCGGCCCCCACTTCTTCTTCGAACTGCTCCCAGACGGGCTTCATCACGTCGACCCAGTCCTGACGCTGTTCGGCTGTCAGCTCGCGTACGGTGCCACCGGCATCCAGGACCGCTTGCTTGGCTTCCTGGTTTACCCGCGAAGACTCGGCGTTGCGGGTAACCGTGACTTCGTTGAGGATGGTCAGGAACTGGTCCCGCACGTCGGCGTCCAGGCTGTCCAGCCAGTCAACCGGCGCCACGACCAGATAGTCGATGATACCGTGGTTGGTCTCGGTGATGCCGTCCTGCACCTCAAAGAACTTCTGCCCGTAGATGTTGGACCAGGTGTTTTCCTGTCCATCGACAACGCCCGTCTGCAATGCGCCATAGACTTCGGCAAAGGCCATCGGCTGAGGCGAGGCATCCAGCGCGTTCATCTGTGCGACCAACACGTCAGAGGGCTGCACGCGGAACTTCAGGCCCTTGGCATCCGATGGTTCGATCAGGGGACGGTTGGCCGAAATCTGCTTCATGCCATTGTGCCAGAAGCCCAGACCCTGCAGGCCGCGGCGCTGCATCGAGTCAAGCATCGCCTGGCCGGTCTCAGAAGCCTGAAAGGCGTCGACGGCGTCAATGTTCTTGAACATGAACGGCAGGTCGAACAGGCGATAGGCTTTGGTGATCGATTCAAACAGCGACAGCGAAGGTGCGGCCAGTTGCACGTCGCCGCGCAGCATCGCCTCGATCACCTGCTCGTCGGTGTAGAGCGTGGAGTTCGGATAGACCTCGATGCAGGCCTTGCCGTCCATCTCTTCGTTGACCCGCTCCATCAGCAGCGAGGCAGCGATGCCCTTGGGGTGTTTGTCGGTGTTGGTAACGTGGCTGAACTTGATGACAATTTCGCCATCGTCACAGGCGGCCTGTACGGCACCAGCAGAGACGGTCAGGCTCAGGGCCACGGCTGCGGCGGTAAAAAACTTCATGATACTCCTCCCAGAGTTGGATTTTGCAAGACTGCACGACCCTTTCCCAAGCGCCGCGTCACGATTGATTGAACAGCAGCCTTGGGACGCGTTGCAACATTGCTGCGCGCATCCCTGAAATTCATGAGATAGTGATTTCTTTTAAACAAGTTACAAGACGCACTTGAAGTCGCGCCACGCGACCCCACACCAACACCGTGCGGATTTCCGCACACTGCAAAGCGGGCAATGTGCGGAAATCCGCACACGGCTATCTGCGGTAGTCGTCCGCCCGAATCCCGTAGCGGGCCAGCTTGTCATAGAACGTCTTGCGCGGCAGTTTCAGCGCCGTTGCCGCGGCGCTGGCATGGCCGTTCTGTCGCCCAAGGGCCGCAATCAGCAATGCCCGTTCCACCCGCGCAAGCTGTTCGTTCAGCCCCAGTTCGGCGGCTTCGGTCACATCTTCGGGCATCCCCAGGACAAAGCGCATCGCGGCACTCATGAGCGAGCGCGCATTGCCCGGCCAGTCTTGGGCCATCAACGCGGCAAGCTGGTCCGAACCGATTTCCGGCACGCTGAGCCCCGATTGCTCGGCAGCCTGCTCCACATAGTGACGGAACAGCACCGGAATATCCTCGGGGCGTTCGGACAGGGCCGGAATGCGCACCGGCATCATTTCGATCCCGTAATACAGATCGGCATTCAGCACGCCACTGTCCACCGCCGCCTGCAAATCGCGGGTGCTGCCTGCGATCAGACGGCACGGCAGCCCGCCCTCAAGAGCCGTAAGAAGGGTCATCTGCGTGTCGGGGGGCATCTGGCTGATTTCGTCGATGAACAGGCTGCCCGCCTGCGCCTCGGTCACCGCCTGCATCAAGGCTTCGGCCCCCAGTCCGGCACTGGCCCGTTTCACAAAAGGCGCCTTCGCGCGGGGCGAGCACAGATGCACCGCTTCGGCCACTTTTGACACGCCCGTGCCCGGCGCGCCCTGCACCAGAACCTGCGCTTCCACGGCGGCAAGCTGGCGCACCCGTGCGCGCAGAGATTTTGCCAGCTCGGACTGACCGAACAACATCCGCTCGGCGGCATCGCCGCTGTGCACCAAGGCGCGCAGACGCCGGTTTTCCAGCACCAAAGCGCGGGTTTTCAGGCCGCGTTCCACAGTGGCCAGCAGATCGGCCGGCGCACAGGGTTTTTCCAGAAAGCCAAAGGCCCCCTTGGCCATCGCATCCACAGCTGTGGGAATATCCCCCTGCCCGGTCAGCAGAATCACCGGCAGATCTGCGTCCTGGGCGTGGGCGTATTGCAACAGATGAAACCCGTCGCGCCCCGGCATCCGCATATCGCTGAGGATCACCCCGTCGAAATCGGGGGTGATGTGATCCTTGGCCGCCACGAAAGAGCTGGCTGCCAGCGGATCAAGATCTGCCAGTTCCAGCGTTTGCACCACCGCGTCGCGCACAGCGGCGTCGTCATCCACCACCAGAACCCGCTTGCTCATGCCGCCTCGCTTTCGTCCCATGGCACCAGTTGCACCGTAAAGGCCGCGCCGACATCGGTGTTCCTGCCGCGTATTTCTCCGCCAAAGCTTTGCACGATGCCATAGGAAATCGACAGGCCCAGCCCCATGCCCTCGGCGCCGCCCTGGCTTTTCGTGGTATAGAAGGGATCGAACACCTGATCCGGCACGTCAATGCCCGGCCCCGTGTCGGAAACGGTCACCGACGGCTGCCCGCCCCCCTGCACCGTAATATGCAGCGCCCGTTCGGGGCCGCCTTCCATGGCATCCACCGCATTGGTAATCAGGTTCACGAACACCTGCCCCAGCCGCACATCGCCGCCGCGTACCCAGACCGGCGTGCCGGGGGTGTCAAGCGTGAGGTTTACAGCCGCCTCGCGCAGGCGTGGGCCGGTAATCTCGACCGCGCTGCGCAGCACCGCGCAGACATCCACCTGCACCGAAGGCGAGCTTTCCTGCCGTGCAAAGGCCCGCAGATTGCTGATGATCCGCGCCATGCGTTTGGCCATGTCACTGATCCGCGACAGGTTTTCACGGGCGCGGTCGGGGCGCTGCTTGTCCATGAAGGTCAGTCCGTTTTCAGCAAAGGACCCGATCGCCATCAACGGCTGGTTCAATTCGTGGCTGATGCCGGCGCTCAACTGGCCAAGCGCACTCAGCTTGCCCGCCTGCACCAGATCGGCCTGCGCGCGGGCCAGTGCGGCCTGCGCCTCTTCGCGCTCGGCCGCCTCGCGCCGCAATTGGGCGTTGGTGCCGACAAGGGCCGCAGTACGCTCGGCCACCCGCGCTTCCAGCAGCGCATTGGCCTGCGCCAGGGTGCGCCGCCGCTCGGTGGCCACCAACAGCAATGCGCCAAAGGCCAGACACAAGGCCGCAAGGGCCGCGGCCTGCAACACGGCGATGCGCTGCGCCGGTGCAACATCAATCAACGCACTGCCCTGAAACCCGATCACCGGCAAGCGGCGCTCGATATAAAGCCCTTTGCGGGGCAGGTAGGGATCCCAGTTCTGGTGCCAGATTTCATGGCCCGCGATGCCGGAAAGACGGAATGGCGGTGTCCTGGCCCCTGGCGTCGTCAACAGCCCTTGCGCCTCCTGCCGCCACAACAGCAGCTCGGAGCGGTTCGACAGGAACACCTCGCCCTGCTGGTCAGTCAGAAACACCGCCGGCTGCGACCCGCGCCAGTCTGCTTCCAGCAGGTTCACGTCCGCGGCCACGATCACCGCCCCGATCACCCGCCCCGAAGTTTTGCCAAAGATTGGCGCAGCATAATAATAGGCGCGGCCCTGCAACGGTGTGCCCATCCCGTGACCGGTGCCCAATGCGCCTTGCATCGCGCGGCGCACATAGGGGGTGTCGCCCAGATTGACCCCTTCCGTGCCATTCGCCGCCGCACGCACCCGCCCCGAGAAATCCACAAGCATCACGTCCAGCGCCGAGGTCTTGTCGGCCACGTCCAGAAACAAAGTTGCGGCAGGTGCGGCGCCGCCCCCCTCCAGCACGGCGGTGACAGCGGGATGTTCGGCCATGAACACCGCAAGTTCACGATAACGGTGCAATTGTGCCGTCAGCCGGTCCGAGGCCAGCGCCAGATCCGAGAAGCCTTGTCGCTGCAACCGCTCCAGCGCCTGCACATAGCCGTACCGCCACACCCCAAGAGATGCCATTGCCACAGCCGCGACAAAGCCCATAACGATCAGATTGCGTTTGCGGATATCTCTATTCATGACCACATGTTTACCAACGTCAACCTTGCAAAGACCAGAGCCACGCTATCATTTGCCCCCATGATAACACTTGACCAATCCCCGCTTGATCCCGCCTTTTTGCAGGATCCCTATGCTTTTTACGACATGGCCCGTGCCACGGGGCCGGTGCTGTACTGGTCCGACTACGGGATGCTGGCCGCCTTTGACCACGCCACGGTGCACGCGCTGTTGCGCGACAAGCGGCTGGGGCGCGAAATTCCCGACGATCTGCGGATGCCGGTGCCCGATCACCTGAGGGATTTCTACGCGGTCGAACAACATTCGATGCTGGAACACGAACCGCCCCGCCATACGGAACTGCGCGGGCTGGTGCTGCGGGCCTTTACCTCGCGCCGGATTGCGGGGCTACAAGGTGACATCGAAGAGATTTGCGCCGACCTGATCGCCCAATTCCCCCGTGATGCCGGTTTCGACCTGATCCCCGCCTATTGCACCGAAGTACCGGTGCGCGTCATCGCCCGCCTGCTGGGTGTGCCCGAGGATATGGGCCCCGACCTGCTGCGCTGGTCCGGTGCAATGGTGGCGATGTACCAAGCGGGCCGCGACCGCGCGATCGAGGATGCGGCCAACACCGCCGCCCGCGAATTTTCCGATTTCCTGCGCGGCTATATCGACGCCCGCCGCAACGATCCGCGCGACGATCTGATTACCCAGTTGATCGCCGCCGAGGAAGACGGCCAGAAGCTGAGCACAGAAAGCCTGATCGGCACTTGTGTGCTGCTGCTCAACGCCGGCCACGAGGCGACGGTGCATTCACTGGGCAACGCCGTACACTGCCTGCTGCAAAACACCGTGCCCGCAATCACCCCGCAAGTGGTCGAGGAAGTCCTGCGTTACGACCCGCCGCTGCATATGTTCACGCGCTATGCCTATGAACAGGTGCAGGTGGGCGACCAAACGCTGTATCCCGGCGATCAGGTGGCGCTGATGCTGGGGGCAGCGGGGCGCGATCCGGCGGTCTATGCGGCCCCCGAACGGTTCGACCCCGACCGCAAGCCAACGGCCCATGTGGCCTTTGGCGGCGGGATGCACTTTTGCGTGGGCGCCCCGCTGGCGCGGCTGGAAATGCAGGTCGCCCTGAGCGCACTGTTCACCGCCTGCCCCGACCTGCACGAGGCCGAAGCGCCGCGTTATGCCGACAGCTATCATTTCCACAAGCTGGAGCGGCTGATGGTGCGCCTATAGCGGAAGCATCGTGGTCGATTTGATCTCTTCCATCGACAGCAATGCCGTCACGTTGTGCACTTTCACCTCGGAAATCAGCGCCTGATAGAACACATCATAGGCGCGCGCGTTCTTCACCCGCACTTTCAGAATATAGTCGATGTCGCCTGCCAGCCGGTGCGCTTCCTGCACTTCTGGGTGATCTTTCAGCGCCTTCAGGAATTTGGCCTGCCAGTCGGCATCATGTTCCGAGGTGCGGATCAACACGAAGAAACAGGCCTCGAACCCCAGCGCCTCGGCGTCGAGGAAAACCGTGTGCTGGCCGATCACCCCGCCATCGCGCAATTTGCGAATCCGGTTCCAGACAGGGGTCTTGGAACTGCCCACAGCCTTGGCAATATCGTCCAGCGACTGGCTGGCATCGCGCTGAAGTTCTGCCAAAATCTTCCGGTCTGTGTCGTCGATGCGAACAGTCATTCGCGCTTTCCTCTCATCTTGGTACGGGCGTCCCACCTGCGCTGCGGCATGGAACGTATGTCCTTATCTGCGCGGGCATATAGCGCAATAGGGGGAATATTTCCTATATATCAGGGCAAGTCAACGAAACACGGGATCGCAGCGCCATGAACCATTTTCCGATCTTTCTGGCCACCGCAGGCCGCAGCATCGTCCTGTCGGGCGGTGGCGAGGCTGCATTGGCCAAGCTGCGCCTGCTGATGAAGTCGCAGGCCGCGATCACCGTGTTTGCACCCGAGGCCGACGCGCAGATCGCAACATGGGCGACACAGGGCAAACTGACGCTGGTGCCGCGCGCCCTGCAAGCCGGTGACACCGCCGGTGCCGCGCTGTTCTATGCCGCCGACGAGGACGAGGCCGAGGATGCCCGCACCGCCGCCATCGCCAAGGCCGACGGCGCGCTGGTCAACATCGTCGACAACCTGCACGACAGCGAATTCATCACCCCCGCCATCGTCGACCGCGATCCCGTCACCGTGGCCATCGGCACCGAAGGGGCTGCGCCCGTGCTGGCCCGCGCGATCAAGGCCGACCTTGAGGAACGCCTGCCCACCACGCTGGGCACGCTGGCCCGCATCGGCAAAGCCTTTCGCGGAGCCGCCGACGCCCTGCCCTTTGGCCGTGCGCGCCGCGATTTCTGGCGCGACTATTACTTCACCTCCGGCCCCCGTGCGATGGCATCGGGAGAGGACGCCGTGCGCCCTGCCCTTGATGACCTGCTGGACAGCCATCTGGCCCGCACCGCCCGCGAGGGTCACGTCGCCTTTGTCGGTGCAGGCCCCGGTGATCCCGAACTGCTGACGCTGAAAGCCCGCCGCGCGCTGGACGAGGCCGACGTGGTGATCCACGACCGTCTTATCAGCCCCGAAATCCTGGAACTGGCCCGCCGCGAGGCGGTGATGGTGGACGCCGGCAAAGAGGGCTTTGGCCCCTCGATGTCCCAAGAGGACATCAACGCACTGATCGTCGAACATGCCCGCACCGGCGCGCAGGTCGTGCGCCTGAAATCGGGCGATGCCACCGTTTTTGGCCGTCTGGACGAAGAAATCGACGCGGTGTCCGAGGCCGGGATCAGCTGGCACATCGTGCCGGGCATCACATCCGCCTCGGCGGCTGTCGCCGCCATCGGGCAAAGCCTGACCAAACGCAACCGCAACTCCTCGGTGCGTTTCCTGACGGGTCACGACATGAAAGGTTTTGCCGACCACGACTGGGCCGCACTTGCCCGCCCCGGCGAGGTTGCCGCGATCTATATGGGCAAGAAATCGGCGCGTTTCATTCAGGGCCGCCTGATGATGCACGGCGCCGACCGCGCGACACCGGTGACGGTGATCGAAAACGCCTCGCGCCCCGAACAGCGGATCGTCGGCACCACGCTGGCCGACCTGCCGCAAACCCTGACAGATGCCGACATGACCGGCCCCGCCCTGATGTTCTATGGCCTCGCCCCGCGCGCGGCCGCAGCCCAACCCATTGCTCAAATTCTGCAAGAGGCCCTGTAATGCCCAAACCGTTTACGCCCAAAGTCGTCACCGCCAACCACCTGCTGGTGGGCGATGTGATCTATCAAACCCGCGACGGCTGGAGCCGCCAACTGGCCGACGCCGAAGTGCTGACAGACGAAGCCCACGCAGACCTGCGCCTGATCGAGGCCGCCCAGCAGACGGGCGCGGTTGTGGGCGCCTATCTGGCTGATGTAGACACCGCCAACGGTGCGCCCGCCCCGGCCCACTTTCGCGAAGATTTCCGCGCCAAAGGCCCATCGAACTATGCCCACGGCAAGCAAACGGAGCTGAACTGATGTATACCTATACCGATTTCGACGCCGCCTTCGTCGCCGAGCGCAACCGCCAGTTCCGCGCGCAGGTTGAACGCCGTATCGACGGCAGCCTGACCGAGGATGAATTCAAGCCGCTGCGCCTGATGAACGGGCTGTACCTGCAATTGCACGCCTATATGCTGCGCGTCGCGATCCCCTATGGCACGCTCAGCAGCCGCCAGATGGACCAGCTCGCCTATCTGGCCGAGACCTGGGACAAGGGCTATGGCCACTTCACCACGCGCCAGAACATCCAGTACAACTGGCCCGAACTGCGCGACGTGCCGGATATGCTGGACGCCTTGGGCGAGGTGCAGATGCACGCGATCCAGACCTCGGGCAACACCATCCGCAACGTGACCGCCGACCACTTTGCCGGTGCCGCCGCCGACGAGGTTGCCGACCCGCGTCCCGTGGCCGAGCTGGTGCGCCAGTGGTCCACCGACCACCCCGAATTCCAGTCGATGCCGCGCAAGTTCAAGGTTGCCGTGACCGGTGCCGAAAACGACCGCGCCGTGATCCGCGCCCATGACATCGGCCTGCGCATTGTCGAGCGTGACGGCGTGATCGGCTACGAAGTTCTGGTCGGCGGCGGTCTGGGCCGCACGCCGATGATCGGCAAGGTGATCCACGACTTCCTGCCCGAAGAAGACCTGCTGCCCTATCTGGAAAGCGTCGTCAGCGTCTGGAACCAGATCGGCCGCCGCGACAACAAGTACAAGGCGCGCATCAAGATCACCGTGCACGAGGTCGGCCTTGAAGAAATCCGCCGTCTGGTCGAAGAACGTTTCGCGCTGGTCAAACCGCTGTTCACCGGCGTCGATCAGGACCATTTCGCCAGCATCAAGGCCCAGTTCGAAGCCCCTGATTTCGTGCAGAAATCCGTGGCTCCGTTCAATCAGGCCTGTAACGACGATCCAGTGTTCCGCGCCTGGGCCGACACCAACCTGACCGCGCACCGCGCCGAAGGCTATTCCATCGTGTCGATCTCGCTCAAGGCACACGGGGCCACGCCGGGCGATGCCACAGCCGAGCAGATGCGCGTGATGGCCGATCTGGCCCGCCAGTATGGCCATGACGAATTGCGCATCAGCCACGAGCAGAACGTGATCCTGCCGCATGTGCACCGCGCCGACCTGCCCGCGATCCACGCGAAGCTAAAGGAACACGGGCTGGCCACGGCCAACATCAACCTGATTTCGGACATCATCGCCTGCCCCGGCATGGACTATTGCGCGCTGGCCACGGCCCGCTCGATCCCGATCGCACAGGAAATCGCCACCCGCTTTGACGACCTCAAGCTGGAACACGACATCGGCGAGCTGAAGATCAAGATCTCGGGCTGCATCAACGCCTGTGGCCACCACCATGTCGGTCACATCGGCATTCTGGGTCTGGACCGTGCGGGCGTTGAAAACTACCAGATCACGCTGGGCGGCGATCACACACAAACCGCCGCCATTGGCGAGCGCGCAGGCCCCGGTTTCTCTGCCGATGCCATCGTGCCGGCCATCGAACGTCTGGTCGACGCCTATCTGGAACATCGCACGGAGAAATCCGAGACATTCCTGCAAACCTATCGCCGCCTTGGCATGGCACCCTTCAAGGCCGCCCTCTACCCTGAATCCAAAGCCGTCGCGGCCGAGTAAGCAAAAGTGAAACCCATGCTTCATCTTGCCAAGGAAACTCTCCCCGAAGGGTCGGTCTCCGCAGACCTGCACCTTCAGGTGGCAGAGCTGAACGACCGGCTGCGCCATCACGGCGCAACCGATGTTTTGCGCGCCGCGGTGAACGAGATCGAGGGCCTTGCCCTTGTCTCCAGCTTTGGTGCGGAATCAGTGGCGCTGTTGCACCTCGTGGCGATGGTGGATTCCTCGGTGCCGGTGTTGTTCATCGACACCGAAATGCTGTTCACAGAAACACTGGTCTACCAACAGGAGGTGGCCGAACGGCTGCACCTGAAAGATTTGCGCATTATCCGTGCCGACGACCACGAACTGCACATCGAAGACCCCGATGGCACGCTGCACCAGTTCGACACCGATGCCTGCTGCGCCCTGCGCAAGACCCGCCCTCTGCAAAATGCGCTGGCGGATCATGGCGGCTGGATCACCGGACGCAAGCGCTACCAGTCGGGCCAGCGTGCCCAGCTTGAGTTTTTCGAGGTCGAGGAAGCCCCCACAGGGGCACGGATCAAGGTCAACCCGCTGGCCCGCTGGACCCCGGAAGACGTGCGCGAATACATGACCGAAAACCGCCTGCCCCGTCACCCGCTGGTGGCGCAAGGCTATCCGTCCATTGGCTGTGCGCCGTGCACATCGCCCGTGGCCGAAGGCGAAGACCCCCGCGCCGGACGGTGGCGGAATTCACAAAAGGACGAATGCGGCATTCACTTTGTCGATGGCAAAATGGTTCGCACAGGAGCACAACAATGAGCATTATCGTGACCGACACGGGCTTTGGCCCCGACACCTGGGAACAGGGCTATACCGCATTTGGCGAGGTCACGAATGACGTGACCGCGCTGGACGTGGCCAGCGACGTCAACCCCGCCGACATTCCCCTGTCGTCCAGCCTGAAAATGGTGCGCGTCGATTTTCCGTCCTCGCACGACGGACGCGGGTTCACCATCGCGCGGTTGCTGCGTCTGCGCGGCTATACGGGCCGTCTGCGCGCCCGTGGCCATGTGATCGCCGACCAATACGCAATGGCGCGCCGCTGTGGCTTTGACGAGGTCGAAATCAGCCAGACGCTGGCCGCCCGCCAGCCCGAAGACCAATGGCTGTTCCGCGCCGACTGGCAGGCCCACAACTATCAGGCCCGCCTGCGCGGCCAGACCAACGCGGCCATCTGACACCTTTCGCCCATTCACCCTCCCCGTTATCAAGAAGGCGCGCAGCCCCGATGTCTGCGTGAATGTGAACAAATGACCGAGCAAACACCCGTGAACCAAGCTGCCGCCGTCAAGGCCCCCGCCTTGCCCGATGCCCAGACCGTCACATCGGTGACCCACTGGACAGACCGTCTGTTTTCCTTCCGCGTCACGCGCCCCGCGTCGCTGCGGTTCCGGTCGGGTGAATTTGTGATGATCGGCCTGATGGGCGATCCGCACCCCGAAACCGGCAAGCAAAAACCGCTTCTGCGCGCCTATTCCATCGCCTCGCCCGCGTGGGATGACGAGCTGGAATTCTATTCGATCAAGGTGCCGGACGGCCCGTTGACGTCGAAACTGCAACACATCCAGGTGGGCGACGAGATCATCCTGCGCCCCAAGCCTGTCGGAACGCTGGTGCATGATGCGCTGCTGCCCGGCAAACGCCTGTGGTTTTTCTCGACCGGCACCGGATTCGCGCCCTTTGCGTCGCTGCTGCGCGAGCCCGACACATATGAGAAATACGACGAGGTCATCATCACCCACACCTGCCGCGATGTGGCCGAACTGACCTATGGCGCCAAGCTGATCGAGGACCTGAAAGCCGACGAGCTGATGCAAGAGCTGATCGGCACCGAGAATCTGGCCAAGATCCGTTATTATCCCACCACCACACGCGAAGAGAGCCCCAAGATGGGCCGCATCACCACGCTGCTGGAAGACGGCACAGTCTTTGCCGATCTGGGCGTGCCCGTGATCTCGCCCGAGACCGACCGCGCGATGGTCTGCGGCTCGCTGGCGTTCAACAAGGATATCCAGGCGCTGATGGAAGGCTTTGGCCTGAAAGAAGGCGCCAACAGCGAACCCGGCCACTATGTGATCGAAAAAGCCTTTGTGGGCGACGGGGTCTGATCCCGCACCAGATCAACGGACATGAAAAAACCGCGCCCCGATCTGATCCGGGCGCGGTTTTCTTTTGCTTAGGGGGGATCGTGGAAATCATCACTTAACGCCTTGAAATCTTTGATTTCAGTTAGCGCCAAGTGAGCCCCCCCTTTCTCAAAACAGTGACAGCTGCGATCGGGCCTTACAGGCCCATCGCGTCACGCACCTGTTTCAGAACAGCTTTCAGTGTCTCGGGATTGTTGCGGGCCTTTTCCAGAGCTGTGGTCAGCAATGTTTTCTGCACGGCACTCATATCCGACCCTTCGATCATGTCGCTCACCTTGTCATAGTCAAAGCCGTCAACCGTCAGAAGATCGGTTGTCGACACGGCGTCACCAGTGGCATCTGCTTCGGCAGAGGCAGAGGCAGTTGCTTCGGTGCTGGCAGTTGCATCGGTGCTCGCGCCCGCATCGGTGGTGGCAGCAGTCTCGGCGGTGACTTCGGTATCGGTGCTCATATCAACGGTTTCGCTTGCACCCTCGGTGCCTTCAGCAACGGTGGTTGTGGTGTCATTCGACGCAGCTTCAGGTGCGGTTTCGGTCGCAGCCTCGGGTGCAGCCGGTGTTTCGGTCACAACTTCATCGACCGCTTCGCCTGTTTCCGACACCATATCCTCTGCCGCTTCGGCCACATCACTGGCCGCCTCGGATGCAACAGTGGCGGTTTCTTCTGCGGCACCTGTCACGGCATCAACCGTTTCGCTGACAACCTCGCCCGCTGCCGTCGCGGCCTCGGACGCCGTATCGGCAATGGCTTCGGATGCCTCTTGTGCCGTGTCGGCGGCCACTGCGGCTGCTTCGCCTGCGGCTTCAACCGCTTCGGTTACAGCCCCTTCGGTCGCATCGGCCGCCGCCCCTACCGTGTCCGATGCGCTGTCCAGCGCGGCAGGTGCGCTTACCGCATCGGCGGCTTCGCTTGCCACCTCCTGAATGCTACGTCCAGACCACAGCAAATAGCCGCCAATCGCAACAACAGCGGCCACAATAATCCACAACAGATTTTTCATATCAAAGTCCTCTTTTGAGCATTCCGGGCAGCGCCAGCACGCCGCACCCTTCCTTGGCCTTCCAGATGCGCACTGTTCAGGCCATGCGCAAGAGGAAATTCCACCGTTTCCGCCCAAACTGGCCGTTTTGCGCCTTGAATGAAGACAGGGCTGCGTCTACCTTGACAGCTTGAAAATATTGCAATGATCAAAGGACCTACATCATCGCTCGCAGACCACATAACGCGCCGCCCCAACGTGACACCGGCCCGCGCATCAACGAAAAAATCCGTTCAAACGAAATCCGCCTGATCGGCGCCGAAGGCGAAAACGTCGGTGTCGTGACACCGGCGCGCGCGATGGCCATGGCCGAAGAGGCCGGTCTGGATCTGGTCGAGATTTCGCCCAATGCCGTCCCGCCCGTGTGCAAGATCATGGATTTCGGCAAGTTCAAATATGAACAGCAGAAACGCGAGAGCGAAGCCCGCAAGAAACAAAAGATCATCGAGATCAAAGAGGTCAAGTTCCGCCCCAACACGGACACCAACGACTATCAGGTCAAGATGCGCAACGTGTTCAAATTTCTGGAAAACGGCGACAAGGTGAAGATCACCCTGCGCTTTCGTGGCCGCGAGATGGCACACCAGAACCTGGGCCGTGAATTGCTGGAACGTGTCGCCGAAGACACCAAAGAGGTCGGCAAGATCGAGAACTTTCCCAAGATGGAAGGCCGCCAGATGGTCATGCTGATCGGACCGGTCGCTTCAAAGGGCTAAGGCAAACCGGGCTCCGCAACAAAAGCGGCCTTCTGACGCGCCCGGCGATGCCGGGCTCTGAGAAGGCCGCCAGATGGTCATGCTGATCGGACCGGTCGCCTCAAAGGGCTAAGGTCAACCGGGCTCTGCAAGAAAAGCGGCCTTCTGACGCGCCCGGCGATGCCGGGCTCTGAGAAGGCCGCCAGATGGTCATGCTGATCGGGCCGGTCGCCTCAAAGGGCTAAGGTCAACCGGGCTCCGCAAGAAAAGCGGCCTTCTGACGCGCCCGGCGATGCCGGACTCTGAGAAGGCCGCCAGATGGTCATGCTGATCGGGCCGGTCGCCTCAAAGGGCTGATACTTCCCTTCACCCCATGCAAAAGGGCGCAGCACGGTGGCAGCGCCCTTTTTTATTGTCTGATACCTCGATTACCGCAGCAGCGACGTCACATTGCGCACCGCAGCGCGGCGGTTGGCGCGCTCGGCCAAGGGTGTGCGCACCTTCAACGCGCTTTCACCATAGCCCTGGGTCACCAGGTTTTCCGGCGGCACGTCGAAATACTCGGTCAGCGCCAGCGCCACGGATTCGGCACGCCGGTCGGACAGCGCCAGATTGTAGGCGTCGTTGCCCACGGCATCGGTGTGACCTTCGATCAGGAACAAGGCGCTGGGATCCTTGGCAATCGCCGCAACGATGGCTCCGCCAACATCTGCCAGCTCTTCGGCTTGCGAGGCGCGAATGGCCGCCGAACCGGTGTCAAAGGTCACGCTGTTCAGCTCGATCGTCGGCACCAGCTCGCGCACGGCGCGGATTTCACGCACCTGGCTCAGCGAGAATGTCCGACCCGATGTGTTGCCCTGCCCTTGCGACAAGGCCGCGCGCAAGGCTGCCACGTCGGTGGCATCGGCAGCACTGGTTGTCCGCGTCCCCTGATTTTCCAGGAACGTGACCGAAACCGGTTCTACATCGCGCGTGTCGTCAATCAACGTGATCTCGCTGCCATCGGTCCGGCGCAAGAAGCGTTCCACGACCGTCCCGTCCGCAGACGAAATAGTGACAACTTCACTTCCGTCCTGACGGGTCACTGTGGTGCGTGTCGAGCCGTCGTTAAAGCTTTCGGTGCGCACGTCCGATCCCGGTTGGCGCAGCAGTTCATTGTCGCTTTTCAGCACGCGCAAGTCGCCATCACGGCGCACAACCACACGGTCGCCCGAGTTCGATACAACTTCGTCACCGTTGCTGAGAACCTTGCCGACCACCACGGCACCCAGACCCAAAAGCAAGGCTTTTTCAAACTTGCTCAGCCCGCTGCTGCCCTCTTCAATCTTGGCTTCGGCATTGGCTTTGGTGTCAAAATCTTCATCGCTTGACCGCGACGTATCTTCGGTGACGGTTTCGGTCTGCACATCCTGCGCCTCGGCATTCTCCTGCGCAGCACTTGCTTCCTGGCGGGCGGCCTGACGCTCGGCCTGACGTTCAGCACGGCGTTCTTCACGGCGCTGCTCGCGTTCCGCGATGCGGGCTTTTTCCTCTTCGCTCAAGGTGCCGTCTGCTTCAGCCTGCAATTCTGCATCTGCGGCGGCCTTGGCTGCTGCCTCTGCCTCTGCTTTTGCGGGGTCATCCTGCGTTGCTGCATCTGCGGCAGTTTCGGTGGCGGCATCCGATGTCGCCGCCTCGGCAGCAGCTTTCGCCGTATCGTCTGCGGTGGCCTGTTCGGCATCGGCCTTGGCCTGCGCGTCGAGGGCCGCCTTCGCGGCAGCCGCCTCGGCTTCAGCCGCTTTCGCAGCGTCATCTGCGGCTTTTGCCTCTTCATCTGCGGTCGCCTGATCTGCGGCGGCTTTTGCCTCTGCATCTGCGGTCGCCTGGTCTGCGGCGGCCTTGGCGGCGGCTTCAGCATCTGCGGTGGCCTGTTCAGCTGCTTTGGCCGCTGCCTCTGCATCTGCGGCGGCCTGGGCTTCGGCAGCAGCCGCAGCCGCTTTCTCTTCCTGTGCGGCCTGGGCCTCTTGAACAGCGGCCTTGTCAGCCGCTTCAGACGCTGCCTTCGCGTCAGCCTCGGCCTGCGCATCTGCCGCAGCCTTGGCTTCTGCTTCGGCAGTCACAGCGGCTTCTGCCTCTGCATCGGCGGCAGCCTTTTCATCAGCGTCAGCCGTTGCTTCGGCCGCCTTCTCGGCCTCGCGCTTGGCCTTGCGCGCTGCCTTGCGCGCTTTCTTAAGCTCTTTCGTCGCCGCGTCGTCAGCTTCGTCTATCATATCGGCCGCATCTGCTTCGGCATCGGCCCCAATGGCCAAACCGTTCTCATCCAGCTTCAGAGTGCCACTCTCTTGCATCTCTCCCTGCGCTGTCGTCTGCGCGAGAATCGGCGCGGGCATCACCAAGGCGGTGCACAGAACCATCGCCGTCGTTCGTTTCAAAATAGATGTCATTGCTCTGACCTTCCCTTATGCGTTCGAAAACATTCAACGCTCTGCGGCATCAACGCACAGCCACAGTGTCGCGTTCCAAGGAAAGGTGGTCAGGGGGACTGTTGTTATTCAATATCAGCCCGAAAAATCACGGCTTTTCATACAAATAGGGCCTCCGCCATCGGCGAAGGCCCGCTCATCGCAACCGATTGTCGTGTCAGCTTGCAGCCGCCACCGCCCGTTTTGCCATAACGCCCACCAGGTGGGCACGATAGGCGCCCGTTCCGTGCAGATCGCCGATCATGTCCTCGTCAGACAACGCCAGCCCGTCCAAAGCCGAGACCGCGAAATTCGCGGACAATGCGGCTTCGGCTTCGGTCCAGCGGAACACACCATTGTTCGACGCACCCGTTACCGCAACACGCACGCCATCGCTGAATTGCGCTACAAACACCGCCACCAGCGGAAACCGCGACGCGGGTTGGGGCAACTTGGCATAGGCCGATTTCTGCGGAATGGGAAAGCGCACTTCGGTGATGATCTCGCCCTCTTCCAGCGCGGTTGTGAACATCCCCTGAAAATAGTCGTCCGCTGCGATCTCGCGGCTGTTGGTCACAATCGTCGCGCCCGATCCCAGCGCGCCGGCCGGATAGCAGGCCGAGGGGTCGTTGTTGGCAAGCGATCCACCAATTGTGCCCCGGTTGCGCACCGCAGGGTCTCCGATCCCACCGGCCAGCGCCGCCAGCCCCGGATAGGCGCCCGCCGCCTCTTCGGCCACCATGCGGTGCGTGGTGCCGCCACCGATCACAACAGTATCGCCGCTTTTCGACACGCCCTTCATGTCGGCAATGCCAGTCAGACTGACCAGCTTCGACGGACTCGCCAACCGCTGTTTCAGCGTCGGAATCAGCGTCTGCCCGCCCCCCAGCGCCTGCGCGTCCTCCTCGCCCAGGGCTTTCACAGCCTCGTCCACCGTCGCCGGTTTCACAAAATCAAAGTTATACATCCTTGCGTCCTTTCCATGCGGCCAATGAACCGGCCCTGCCGTCTCTTTTGGCCCAAAATATCCCGGGGGTCCGGGGGCAGCGCCCCCGAACACCTTCTCTGCCTATTGCATCGCGGCCCAAACGCGCGACGGCGACAGGGGCATATCAATGTGCGTCACATCCATCCCCGCCGAACGCAGCGCATTGACCACAGCACCAACCACCGCTGGCGGCGATCCGATGGCGCCCGCCTCGCCGCAGCCCTTCACTCCCAAGGGATTGTGTGTGCAGGGCGTCTGGCACGAATGGTCCACGTCATAGAACGGCACATCGCTGGCCCGTGGCATCGCGTAGTCCATATAGGACGCGCTCAACAACTGGCCATTCTCGTCATAGGCACAGTTCTCCAGCAACGCCTGCCCGATCCCCTGCCCGATGCCACCATGCACCTGCCCCGACACGATCATCGGGTTGATGATATTGCCGAAATCATCGGCGGCAGCAAACCGTTCGATGGTCACCTGACCGGTGTCGCGGTCCACTTCAACTTCGCAGGCATAGGCCCCCGATGGGTAGGTAAAGTTGGAGGGATCGTAAAACGCTGTCTCTTCCAGCCCAGGTTCGATGTCCTCCAGCGGATAGTTATGCGGCACATAGGCGGCCAGCGTCACATCCCCCCAGGCGACCGATTTGTCGGTGCCGGCCACGCTGAACGCGCCGTCCTTCAACTCGATATCGCTTTCCGAGGCTTCCAGCAGGTGGCTGGCGATCTTTTTTGCCTTGGCAATGATCTTTTCGGTCGCCCGCACCATCGCAGAACCGCCCACCGCGATAGAGCGCGAGCCGTAAGTGCCCATCCCCATCGGCGTGTTGGCGGTATCGCCGTGCACGATCTCGATCATGCTTTCGTCAATGCCGATCATCGATGCAATCACCTGAGGAAAGGCCGTCTCGTGCCCCTGCCCGTGGCTGTGGCTGCCGGTCATCACGACCAGCCCGCCGGTGGCATTGACCCGCACCGTCGCACTTTCGAACAGACCGGCCCGCGCGCCCAGCTGCCCGACAAGGTTGCTCGGCGCGATGCCGCAGGCCTCGATATAGCAGTTCACACCCAAACCGCGCAGCTTGCCGCGCGCTTCACTCTCCTTGCGGCGCGCTTCAAAGCCGGACAGGTCGGCAATCTCGGCCAGCTTGTCCATGGTCGCCACATAATCGCCGGTGTCATATTCCACCGCCACAGGCGTGGCATAGGGGAATTCGGTGATAAAGTTCTGGCGGCGCAGTTCAATCGCATCCACCCCCAGCTCGATCGCCGCCTTGTCGATGACCCGCTCCAGCTGGAATGTCGCCTCGGGCCGTCCGGCACCGCGATAGGCGTCAACGGGCACGGTGTTGGTGAACACCGCCTTGACGTTCACATAGATCAGCGGGGTCTTGTAGTTCCCGGCCATCAGCGTGCCGTGCAACCATGTGGGCACCGACGGCGCAAAGGTGCTCAGATAGGCGCCCATATTGGCATGTGTGTCCGTGCGCAGCGCGGTAAAGTTGTTGTCCGCATCCAGCGCCAGCTGGATCGTGGTCACATGGTCGCGCCCGTGTGCGTCCGACATGAACGCCTCGGACCGGCTGGAGGTCCATTTGACCGGGCGGTTGCACGCCTTGGCCGCGAAGGTCACGAAGGCCTCTTCCTGATAATGGAAGATCTTGGTGCCAAAGCCGCCGCCCACATCCGGTGCCACCACCCGCAGCTTGTGCTCGGGAATGCCCAGAACAAATGCCCCCATCAGCAGACGGATCACATGCGGGTTCTGGCTGGTGGTATACAGCGTGTGATCGCCGGTGCCGCGGGCAAAATCCCCCACCGCCACGCGCGGCTCCATCGGGTTGGCCACCAGGCGGTTGTTGCGCAGCTCCAGCGTGGTGACATGGGCCGCCTTCTGGAACGCCTCCTCGACCGCTGCCTTGTTCTCCTCGACAAAGCCCCAGTCATAGCACAGGTTGCCGGGCAATTCGTCATGCACCTTGGGCGCATCGGCGGCCAGCGCGGCCTTCATGTCCACAACAGCGGGCAGTTCCGAAATATCCAGATCAATCGCCTCGGCCGCATCGCGCGCCTGTTCCAGCGTCTCGGCCACCACGGCGGCGATCGGTTCGCCCACATGGCGCACCTTGCCTGTCGCCAAAATCGGGTGCCCCGGTTCCTGCATCGGATCGCCGTGCTTGTCGGTCACCTGCCAGCCGCAGGGCATTCCGCCCACGCCTTCGAAATCTTTCGATGTGAAAACCTTCACAACACCCGGCATCCCCTCAGCCGCCGATATGTCGATCTTGTTGATGGTCCCGTGGGCGATATCCGAGCGCAGGAAAAACACATAGGCCTGTCCGCGCAGGTTGATATCGTCGGTATAATTGCCTTCACCGGTCAGAAACCGGACGTCCTCGCGCCGTTTTGAGCTGGCGCCGATGCCTCCGTCTTTTGGCATGGTCATTCCTCCCTAAATGCGACCGTCTCCCGCGCCCCCTGTTTCTTTTGGCTTCAAGTATCCCGGGGGTTTGGGGGCTGGCCCCCAATTGAAATCAGATTATTCGACAGTCTATTCTGCGGCGATGGCGCTGACATCCTGACCGGATGCCGCGAGGATCGCTTTGACAATGTTGTGATATCCCGTGCAGCGGCAGATATTTCCCTCCAGATAGTCGCGCACTTCGGTCTCGGTGGGCTTGGGGTTGTCTTTCAACAGCGCCGCCGCACTCATCACCATGCCCGGCGTGCAGAAACCGCACTGCAGGCCGTGGTGGTCCTGAAACGCCTGCTGGATCACATTCAGCGATCCGTCCGCATTGGCCTGACCTTCGATGGTGCTGACCTCGGCCCCGTCAGCCTCCAGCGCCAGCATGGTGCAGGCTTTTACAGCCTTGCCGTCCACATGCACAACACAGGCACCACACTGGCTGGTGTCACAGCCGACGTGGGTGCCGGTCAGCCCCTGCGCGTCGCGCAGGAATTGCGCCAGCAAAGTGCGCCCCTCGACGTCACCGGACGCGGCTTTGCCGTTCACGGTCATTGAAACCTGTGTCATGATGTTCTCCCTGTTTGGCACTCCATTGGGTGAAGTTAAGCACGCAACCTGTGGTTTGAAAACTGCTAAGTTCCAGACTGTGGCGTCACATCAGCGTCAACCGGCTCAGAATGCGCCTCAGATCCTGGGTGTGACACGGGGGCGCGGACGGGTCGGTATCTCTTTCAACAGACCGCCCACCCCCATGGCCGAGATATCGCCCTGATCCAGCGCCAGCCCGCAGACCAGACGCTCCAGCACCCAATCGGCTCCGTTCAGCGCAGGCGAGCGTGCGCAGCCCGGCAATCCGATCACCGGCTTTCCCGCGATATCGCCAAAAAACAGAAGGTTCCCCGGATCGACCGGCATGCCAAAGGCCGCGACCTGCCCCCCCGCCACGCGCAATGCTTGCGGTGCGACATCGTCAGGGTCAGAGGTGGCCGAAGCGGTCAGCACCAGCACCACATCGCCCGGCGCCTGCGCAATTTCCTGCGCCAGCGCATCGGTCGTGTGGTCGCAGATCACCCGGTCGGTCAGGGTCATATTCAGCCGGTCCAGCCGCGCCGCCATCGCAGCGCGGCCCTTGTCGCCCAGATCATTGCCGCCCACCTGACTTTCGATCAAAGTGGCACTGCCATAGCACGGCGGCGCAATATGCAAGGCGGCAGCGCCCGCCGAGGCCGCCTGCGCCAATGCGGCGCGCGGCACGCCGTAGGCAATGATCTTGATCGTCGCGACCATGCCGCCCGCGTCACAGCGGTGATATTGCGGAACTGTGGCCAGCGTGACCATCGGATGTACCGCATTCAGCGCATTGATCGCCGCCACATCCATCACCGCCACGCCAGGTGTCGTGGCATAGAGGTTCACGCGCCCCGCCCCCGCGCCCGATATCCGCAGGCCCTGTGCATCAGGATCGGGCACCAGCGCCTGCGCCAGGTCCAATGCGGCGGCGTTTTCCTCGATGTCATCCGCGTCCAGTCGCGCCACCACCACATGATCGCGCCCTGCGGCGGCCAGATCGCGCAGGTGATCGGCAGTCAGAACCGTGCCCTTGGCAATCCGGTGCGGCTGACCGTCCCTGATCGCAGGCATCGAATGGGCCAGAATCGCCCCCTCGGCCTGATCCAGCGGCACATCACCAAAGATCACGCGCCGCGCCTCAGCGCCTGCACCATCTGGGCCAGGATCGACACGGCGATCTCGGGCGGGCTGGCCGCACCGATGTCCAGACCCACCGGCCCCTCGATCCGCGCGATGGCAGCCTCGTCAAAGCCTGCCTCCTGCAAACGGGCCACACGCGACGCATGGGTGCGTTTGGACCCCAGCGCGCCAATATAGAACGCCTCGGAGTTCAGCGCACGGTGCAACGCCGGATCGTCCAGCTTGGGATCATGGGTCAGCAGCACCAGCGCCGTGCGCGCATCCAGCCCAATGCTGTCCAGCGCCTCGTCGGGCCAGTCGTCCAGGATCGTTTCGCCGGGAAAGCGCGCCTCGGACCCGAAGGCCCCACGCGGGTCAATCACCACCGGGTCATATCCCGCAATCCGCGCCATCGGCAGCAGCGCCTGCGCGATATGCACCGCCCCCACCACGATCAGGCGCAAAGGCGGGTTGTGGATGTGCACAAAGGTGCTGCCATCCTCCTCGACCCCAGAGCGGTCCATAGCAAAGCGGCTCTCGTAACCCTCGCCAACCACCGCGCGCGACCAGTCGTCGGTGTTGACCACATAGGCCACCTGACGCCGCGCCGCCCGCGCGACCACGATCTGTTCCAACACGCTTTCATCCAGCGCCGCTCCCACGGGTTCCACCAGAATGCGGATATTGCCGCCACAGGCCAGCCCCACGGCAAAGGCATCGCCGTCACTGACCCCATATTCCAGCAGGCGCGGTTTGCCATCGGCCAGCGCGTCCTGCGACTCCATCACCACAGCGCCCTCGACGCAGCCGCCCGAGACCGAACCCATCATTTCGCCGTCGCCCGACACCACCAACATGGCGCCCGTGCGACGCGGCGCGCTGCCCCATGTGTCAACCACCGTGGCCAGCGCCGCCCCGCGCCCCGCGCGGTGCCATTCCAGCGCCAGTTCCGGTGCGTTTTCAAAGATATCCATCTACGTTCTCCCCGACGTCCGCCGCAAACCCTTTGCCCGCACGTCCTGTTTCACCACAAGCTAAGCAGCACGCGGGCCGCCCGCAAGCTTAGTCGCTTGCGCCGCGCCGCTATGGCCCCTAAATCTAGGGGGAACACCAAGACCAGACTGGAGAGCCGCAAATGGCCATGCAAGCCAAGGATATCGAAGACCTGATCCGGTCGTCCTTTCCTGACGCCAAGATCACGATCACCGACCTTGCGGGGGACGGCAACCACTATGCCGCCGAGGTGATTGATGCGTCTTTCAAAGGCCAGAACCGCGTGCAGCAGCAACGCGCCGTCTATGCCGCGCTCAAGGGCAAGATGGACGGCAACCAGGGCGAATTGCACGCACTGGCCCTGACCACCAAAGCGCCGGAGTAGCCCGCCATGGATTTCACCCTGATCATCATTATCAGCGGCGCGGTGCTGCTGTTTGCGGTGCTCAGGGCGGCCCAATCGATCCGGCACCATAAAGACAGCGAACGCGGCTCTGATCCCGGCACGGGCTATCACGAGATCGAGGCCAATTATCACTCCGGCGGGGCCGGCGGCGGACACTCCTATACCTTCAAGGTGCCGCGCGACCCGCAGGAATATGCAAAAACCTTTGTCCCAAGGAACAAACGCAAATGACCGATGCAACAACCAAGATCAAAGAAACCGTGACCAGCAACGACGTCGTGCTGTTCATGAAGGGCACCAAATCCATGCCACAATGCGGCTTTTCCAGCCGTGTGGCGGGGGTGCTGAACTATATGGGCGTCGATTTTGCCGATGTGAACGTGCTGGCCGACGATGGTATCCGTCAGGGTATCAAGGACTATTCCGACTGGCCGACGATCCCCCAGCTTTACGTCAAGGGCGAATTCGTCGGCGGTTGCGACATCATCACCGAAATGACCCTGTCGGGCGAGCTGGACACATTGTTTGAAGAAAACGGCGTCGCCTATGACAAGGACGCTGCCGAAAAAATCCGCGAAGCCAACGGCTGAGGCGGTTTCAGACCGACGTTGAAGGGGCTGGCCTTGCGCCGGCCCTTTTGCGTTTTGGAGGGCAAGCGTCACCGGCAGATCGACCTTGAACATCCGCGCGAATTTGGCCTTTCTGGACAGATGGCTTTGCGCGCGCCCGACATATCAGATGCATCCAGTATCGCAGCAATCTCGATCGAGGTCTGGATTGGCACCTATCTGAAACGCGGTGTGAACGCGTTTTTCGCAGATTACGTTCTGGAACAGTTTACCGCCGCGAAGATCGCGGCGCTGATCGACGATCCTGACCGGTTCATCCTTGTTTCCGACAATGCAGAGGGGATCGACGGATTTATATGTATCGCCTCATCAAGCGTGGCGCCCGTAGAGGGGTGTTCGGACATGGAGATTGCGACATTCTATGTGCAACCGCGCCATCATGGCAAAGGGATCGGAAAGCGTCTTTTGAATGCGGCGCTGGACCATTGCCGCGCTTGCAATGCCGGATCTGTCTGGCTGACAACCAATGCTGAAAATGATCCGGCCATCGCATTCTACCTGTCCCAAGGCTTTGAGAAAGTCGGAGAGACGCATTTTTGTATCGAGGGCGAAGGCTATCTGAACAACGTTTATGCCTATCGGTTCGGTTCAGTTCAATAATGCATGTTAGGGTCCAGACCCTAAACGCCTGCAGGCCTTGCATTCTCGGTAAGTGAGGAAGGTCTGAAAAAGCCCGGAACGACCTTGCAACATAGGGCAGCGACCGTCCGGGTGGTCGGGCGCTGCGTGTCTTGCTTCCGGGCTTTGGCACGCTTTAGCGAACGGATGAGGTATTGCGGACAAACCACTGAATAAAAGGTAATTTACCCCTCATAGGTCCCGTCCAGCCGCTCCTGCACCTCTTCGGCCAGCGATTCTGCCCGTGCGGCCAGTTCGGCCAGCGTATCGGTCACCGACTGCGGCACCACCGGAATCTCGATCCGCTCGGGCTCGATCACCTGATTGCGCAGCCCTTCCAGTTCGGCCTCGCGTTCCTCCAGCTTTGCCTGAATCTCGGCCACACGGTCCTCGATGCTTGCGGTCTTGTCGGCCAGCATCAGCCCCGCCATCAACAACATCCGCGCCTCGGGCATCCGGCCGACCTGAGCCGACAAGATCTTGGCCTCTTCGTCCAGCATTCTGGCGGCGGCTTGCAGATAGGTGTCTTCACCTTCCTGACAAGCAACTTCGAAATCACGGCCACCGATGGAAATGATCACTTCGGGCATCAGACATCTCCTTCTTTGACTGTGGCGTCACTGGCCGTTTCTGGGGCCGTTTCTGTGGCTGTCACGTCCTCGTCGCTCAAAGCCTCAACCGGCGCGTCTTCCAGCAACGGCGTCATCGCCGCGATGATCGTATTGGCTTCGGACAGATCGGCAGCATGGGCTGCGCGCAGCGCCTCAAGCTCGGCCATCATCGCCTTGTTGATCAGATGGGGTTCGGCCACGCCGGCGGCATTGGCATCGCGCAGCGCCTGATTGGACTGAGACAGCTGTGTGTTGGCCTTGCGCAACCGTTGCAGGTCGGTATCAAGCCGCGCCAGTTTTGCCTGCGTGTCTTCGGTCGCATCGCGCAGCTTGGCCATATCACTTTCATGGCGCTGGCTGAGGACGCGGATACGCTCCGTCAGCTGGGCATTTACGACCTTTTCCTCGTCCAGCGCCTGTTGAGTTTGCGCATCGCCCCCGCCAGTACCAGACAATTCCCCCAGCCCGCTGGCCACACGGTCCATCGCGGCCATGATCCGGCGCTGCAACTCGATAATATCGCTCATCCGTCGTCCCTGTTTGCGTTCTGCTTCTAACGTTTCTCTATCGTTTTTCACGCTTTGGCCACCGCCGAATCGCTTGGGGCAGCCTGAATAGGCAAAGTCTAGCGAAACAGACATCAAATTGCGCCCTCTTTGCGATCAAACACTTGCAGGCGGCTTTTGATGTTGGCAGCGCCCTTACAGGCCTGCGGCGCTTGACCCCTGCCCTTGGGCTGATATGGAGCGGACCAAGCTCGCGTATTTCCAGCCAAAGGACTGCCACTGTGGATCTCAAAGAACTTGCCAATGCCAACCCCGACCACTGGTCCAAAGCCACCGCCATCCGTGCGCTGACACTGGACGCGGTCGCTGCTGCCAACTCCGGCCACTCGGGCATGCCGATGGGCATGGCCGATGTTGCCACCGTGTTGTTTGAAAAACACCTGAAATTTGATGCCTCTGCCCCCAACTGGCCCGACCGCGACCGGTTCATCCTGTCGGCAGGTCACGGATCAATGCTGCTGTATTCGCTGCTGCACCTTGTGGGCGACGCACAGTTCCCGCTGGAAGAAATCAAGAACTTCCGCCAGATGGGCGCACGCACCGCGGGCCACCCCGAGAACTTCCTGGCCGATGCGATTGAGACAACCACCGGCCCGCTGGGTCAGGGCATTGCCAATTCGGTCGGTTTCGCCATGGCCGAGGAAATGCAGCGCGCGCAATACGGGCGCAAGGTTGTCGATCACTATACCTATGTCATCGCGGGCGACGGCTGCCTGATGGAAGGCGTCAGCCAAGAGGCGATCACCCTTGCGGGCCGTCACAAGCTGGGCAAGCTGATCGTGATGTGGGACAACAACAACATCACCATCGACGGCACTGTGGAACTGAGCGACCGCACCGATCAGGTGGCGCGTTTCAAATCGGCCGGCTGGCAGGTGATCGAGATCGACGGCCACAACCCCGACGAAATCGACGCCGCCCTGACGCAGGCCAAGAAGGGCAGCAAGCCCACGATGATTGCGTGCAAAACGCACATCGCCCTGGGCCACGCGGCGCAAGACACCTCGAAAGGTCACGGCGCGCTGACAGACCCCGCGCAGTTGCAGGCGGCCAAGGCCGCCTATGGCTGGACCACCGGCCCGTTCGAAATCCCCGCCGATGTCAAAGCGGCATGGGAAGCCATCGGCAAACGCGGTGCCGCCGAGCACGCCGATTGGCAGGCGCGCATGGAAACCATCAGCAACGCCAAACGCGCCCAGTTCGAGCGCGCCTATGCGTTGGAGGCTCCTAAAAAGCTGAGCGCCACGATCAAGGCGTTCAAAAAACAGATGTCGGAAAGCGCCCCCAAGCTCGCCACCCGTGCCAGCAGCGAAAAGGTGCTGGAAGTCATCAACCCGATCATGCCCGAAACCGTTGGCGGCAGCGCCGACCTGACCGGTTCGAACAACACCAAGACCGGTGATCTGGGTGTGTTCGACGTGGACAACCGCAAGGGCCGCTATGTCTATTGGGGCATCCGCGAGCATGGCATGGCCTCGGCCATGAACGGCATGGTGTTGCACGGCGGCATGCGCCCCTATGGCGGCACATTCATGTGTTTCACCGACTATGCCCGCCCCGCCATGCGCCTGTCGGCGTTGATGCAGGTGCCGACGGTCTATGTGATGACCCACGACAGCATCGGTCTGGGCGAAGACGGCCCGACCCACCAGCCGGTCGAGCATCTGGCGATTTCGCGCGCGACGCCCAACACCTATGTGTTCCGCCCCGCCGACACCATCGAGACAGCCGAAGCCTGGGAAATCGCGCTGACGTCGAAAACCACACCGTCGGTTCTGTCGCTGACCCGTCAGGGCCTGCCGACCGTGCGCACCGAGCACAAGAACAAGAACCTGACCGCACAGGGCGCCTATGTTCTGTCCGAAGCGACCGGCAAACGTCAGGTGATCCTGATTGCCACCGGTTCCGAGGTCGAAGTGGCGCTGAAGGCACGCGACGTTCTGGAAGCCGAAGGGATCGGCACCCGCGTGGTCTCCATGCCCTGCATGGAGTTGTTTGCCGAGCAGGACGAAGCCTATCGCCGCCGCGTCCTGCCCGCAGGCAGCGCCGTGCGCATCGGCATCGAGGCGGCTGTGCGTCAGGGCTGGGACCAGTGGTTGCTGGGCGAGCGGGGTCGTGCGGGCAAGGCCGATTTCGTCGGCATGGACCGTTTTGGCGCATCGGCCCCTGCGGAAGAGCTGTTCGATAAATTCGGGATTACGGCTGACAACGTCGTGGCAAAGGCCAAAGCTCTTCTTTGAGCTGAAGGTCGCGACCCTAAGTTAGGTTAAAGAAATGAACGGGCCGGTCGGGAACACCCTGACCGGCCCGTTTCGCGTTTCGGGATATGTAATCTCGACATTAAGGGCAGCGCCCGACCGCGGGTGGGCATCACAACATGGGTGTGGGCAACTTAATTTCTCATCTTTGGCGTGGAGATAAAGCAACGCGATACTGTGAAGAAGCGCCCAACCGGGGGGCGGTTGGGCGCTGCCCGGCGGCACTGCGTGCCTTGTTCCGGGCTTTGGTGCGCGAGTGCGAGTTCAGCTCCGGCCGAGGCCACACATCACACCCTGCGCCAACGCTGCGGCAGCGGCATTTCGGTCCAGAACAGGCAGGCGGTGATCAGACAGCCCCCCAGCCAGCCCAGCGGTGGCAACCTTTCACCAACGATCACAATCGCCAGCAAGGCCGCCACCACAGGCTCGAACAGCGAAATGGTGGTCGCCTGGCTGCTGGCAATCCGCGACAGGGCCGCGCCAAAGGCCACATAGCCCAGAAACATCGGCACAAGCGCCATATAGACGCCCACCGCCAGATTGGTCGCGCTGTCCAGAAACGGCGCCCCTGTCAGCAACAGCACCGGCATCAGCAGCGCCCCCCCAAGCCCAAAGGTCGCCCCCATGGCTGCCCTGTTGCGCACCCCGTGCTGCATCAGACGCCGGGCGCACCAGGAATACAGCGCATAGCTTGCCCCCGCGACCAGCCCCAGCACCACGCCAAGCGGCACATCGGGTGTGGTCTGCGCAGGCCCGCCCTCAGCAATGGCAAGCAGCCCCATCCCCAGCACCCCCAGCGCCGCCCCGGTGGCCCAACGCGTTGTCAGACGGCTGCCGTCAAGACGGTTCTCGATCAGCGCCGAAATCGCCGGGGCCGAGCCGATGGAAATCACCGTGCCGATGGTCACCCCCGCCAGCCGCATCGACGCATAGAACGCCAGCGGATAGATCGCTACCGACAGACCGCCCACCAACAAGACGCGCCAATGCCGCGCAAACAAGGGCAGGCCCGCGCGAATGCCGCCAATGGCAATCAGCGCCTGCAACAGCCCGCCAATCCCCATTGCCGCCGCCCCGATGGCCACCGCAGGCACATCGGGCGCAAAGGTGGCCGCCGTGCCGGTCGTGCCCCACAGCGTCGCGGCAATCAGCGCCCCCGCGACCCCAATCGCGCGTTGCGATTCTGCCGGCACCGCGGCGGTCATCGCCCGTTCAACAGGAACTTGGCGATGGCGCGCGCCGCGTCGCCGGGGCATTGCCTTGCAACACCTATATGACGGGCGATCGGGTCGCCCCAGGTGGCGACGGTGCCAACGTCAGACAACAGCATTGTCGCGACGCACTGCACAGGATCAGGGGGACTGAAGCCAATTGCGGTCATAAAATGCTCCCGACGCCTCTCTCAAGCCGCCTTGTTGCGATGAAACACCGCCCGCCACAACGGTGTAATCACCTTTTCGCCAATGGGGATCAGCACCAGCCCAAGGCCCAGCCCGAACACGCCGTCCATCGCCGCCTTTGCCGCCCATTCAACCGCCCCGTGCCATGTCTCGCTGACCGTTTGCGCGGCAGCCGCCGCCCAGTCGTGGGTAAAGTGCCCCAACGTGTCATAGCCCAGAACCTCGAGCCCGTGGATGATGATATTGCCCCCCACCCACAGCATCGCCGCCGTGCCGACCACCAGCAGCGTCTTGAGCACCCAAGGCATAGCCTGCACGATCCCGCGTCCCAAGGAACGGGTCAGGCCCAGCCGGGCGCGATTTGCCATGACCAGCCCGACATCATCGGCTTTCACGATCAGCCCGACCGAACCGTAAACCACCAATGTGATGATGATCGCTGCACCGGCCAGCGTCGCGGCCTCCATCCAGAATGTACTTTGGGGGATCGCGGCCAGTGCGATTGTCATGATTTCGGCAGACAGGATGAAATCGGTCTTGATCGCCCCCTTGGCCTTTTCCTCTTCCAGATGGGCCGGATCATCGGGAACTTCTTGCGCTTTGGGGTGGTCCGTATGCCCGTGCCCGCCGACACCCAAGGCATGGGCAATTTTCTCGGCCCCCTCGAAGCACAGATAACATCCGCCCAGCATCAGCAGTGGCGTGATCGCCCATGGCGCAAACTGGTTCAATGCCAGGCCCGCAGGCAACAGGAACACCAGCTTGTTGCGCAACGATCCTTTGGCAATCTTCCAGATAATCGGCAATTCGCGCTCGGCGGCAAAGCCGGTCAGATATTTCGGTGTCACGGCGGCATCGTCAATCACCGCACCCGCCGCTTTGGCACTGGCCTTGGCGGCCTGTCCGATCACGTCGTCGACCGATGCAGCGGCCACTTTGGCAATCGCAGCCACGTCATCCAATAGGGCCAATAGTCCGCTCATGTCGTTCCTTTCAAAGTGTCTGGATACAGAGCTAACACCCGCCACGGGAAAAACAATCGTGCAAACGCAGCAAATGGGCCACAGGTTTATCGCTAACGGCTTGTTTTCAGGTGTTTCCCCGCATTCGGCCTGCCGCTATACAGCGCCCAACATCCCACAAAAGGACGCAGAACATGACCATCAGAGTTGGCATCAACGGGTTTGGCCGCATCGGCCGCTGCACCCTGTCCCACATCGCCGCAAGCGGACGCAATGACATTCAGGTCGTCAAACTGAACGCCACTGGCCCGCTGAAAAGCGCCGCACACCTGATCAAATACGACTCGGTACACGGCGCATTCCCCGGAATGGTCGAGATCGGCGAGAACACATTGGATCTGGGCCGTGGCCCGATCGACGTCATGTCGACCTATGACATGGACGCACTGGACTGGGACGGCTGCGACGTTGTGCTGGAATGCACCGGCATGTTCAACGACGGCCACAAGGCGAAAAAACACCTTGAGCGTGGTGCGGGCAAGGTTCTGCTGTCGGCCCCCGGCAAGAACGTCGACCGCACCGTGGTCTACGGCGTCAACGACAAGGAACTGACCAAGATCGACCGCATGGTCAGCAACGGGTCGTGCACCACCAACTGTCTGGCCCCGCTGGCCAAGGCGCTGGACGATGCGTTCGGCATCGAAAGCGGCCTGATGACCACCATCCACAGCTATACCGGCGACCAGCCGACACTGGACAAGCGCCACAGCGATCTGTACCGCGCCCGCGCTGCCGCGATGAGCATCATCCCCACCTCGACCGGTGCCGCCAAGGCGCTGGGTGAGGTGCTGCCGAAACTGGCGGGCAAACTGGACGGCACCGCCATGCGCGTGCCCACGCCGAACGTCTCGGCCGTGGACCTGACCTTTATCGCAGGCCGCGATGTGACCGCCGAAGAAGTGAACGCCGCGATGAAGGCCGCATCCGAAGGTCCGATGAGCCGTGTGCTGGCCTATGACGACGAACAGAAAGTCTCGGTCGATTTCAACCACACCGAACATTCGTCGATCTTTGCCCCCGACCAGACCAAGGTTACCGGCGGCAATCTGGTGCGGGTGCTGGCATGGTATGACAACGAATGGGCGTTCTCGTGCCGGATGGCCGATGTGGCCGTGGCCATGGGCCGTTTGTCGTAAAAATCTCCGCCACTTGCGGGATCGGGGCGGGGCTGTCACAACAGCCCTGCCCCTTTTTGTTTCGAGTATAGCCCCCGATGACCAACACCCTGTCGCTGATACTGGCTGCCATCCTGTTCGCCTGGATCGGCTATGACATGTTCGCCAACGACAGCGAAAACCTGTTGTTTCTGGGCAAAGAACTGTTCGACCTGATCGAATGGTTGGCCTTCTGGCGCTGATCCGCTGCCTTTTGCCGGCTTTTTGTGCGATACATCAGGTGAACTTGATGTGCTGTTGACAACGCAGGCTTGCCTTCTATGTTAGCGCTAACTTGGACACGGGGGATCACAGGATGCCGACAAAAATTGCAATCAACGGCTTTGGGCGCATCGGGCGCAATGTGCTGCGCGCGCTGATGGAACGCGGAGGGGACGATCTGCAAGTCGTTGCGATCAACGATCTGGCCCCGCCTGCCACCAATGCGCATCTGTTCGAATTCGACAGCGTCCATGGCCGCTATAACGGCACTGTCACCCTGTCGGGCAACACGATGGACGTGGGCGCAGGCCCCATCCGTATAAGCGCCGAACGTGATCCGGCCAAGCTGGACTGGGGCGATGTCGACATTGCGCTGGAATGCACCGGCATTTTCAAGACCGATGAAACCGCAGGCGTTCATCTGAAAAACGGCAGCGGCAAGGTGCTGATTTCCGCCCCCGGCAAGGGCGAGATGAAAACCATCGTCTATGGCGTCAACCACGACATTCTGACCGCTGCGGACAGGATCGTGTCGAATGCATCCTGCACCACCAACTGTCTGGCGCCGCTGTGCAAGGCGTTGCACGAAGAATTCGGCATTCTGCGCGGCACCATGACCACGATCCACGCCTATACCGGTGGCCAGCCCACCCACGACCGCGCCAACAGCGATCTGGCGCGGGGCCGTGCGGCGGCGCTGTCGATGGTGCCCACCTCGACCGGTGCGGCCAAGGCCATCGGTCTGGTGATGCCGGAACTGGACGGGCTGATCTTTGGCACCTCGCTGAGGGTGCCCACGCCCAACGTGTCCTGCGTGGATCTGACTGTCGAAGTGTCGAAAGAAACCGATATCGCTGCGGTCAACGCGGCGTTGACCAAAGCGGCCCAGGCCTCGGGCGGCGTGTTGCAGGTCGAAGCGCGCCCGCTGGTGTCTGTGGATTTCAACCACACGCCCGCCAGTTCAACCGTGGCACTGGACCAGACCCATGTGCAGAACGGCACGCTGGTGCGCATCCTGTCGTGGTACGACAACGAATGGGGCTTTTCCAACCGGATGCTGGACACCGCGCTGGCAATGGCCAACGCGAAGTAATCACTGGCAAAGGCGAAAGCCGCCGTCTCGGGCGATCACGTCCAGATGCAGATGGTCGTTGTGCGCGTCGTCGGAGCCCGGCCCCAGAACGGTCGAGAAATACAGGCACGCCGTCGCCCGCACGGCGTCCTGAAAGCTTTCCTCGCGCGAGCCTTCCCGCTCGCGGGGTGTCACCTTGATCTGCGATCCGTCCTTGAAACCGAAACCCGTGATGTCGATGGCATTGCCATAGGCGTGCTCGGACAGTTGACCATCGGACTGATTGTTGCGCCGACGGCACTGATAGCCACTGCCCTTGCTCAGCGTAACCACAGGACCGCGGTCCAGGGTGGCCGCGGCAGGTTGCACAAAGTCGCGCAGCCAAGTGCCCAGAGCCACGGCGGTTTCACAACGCATCAGCGCGGGGTCGGCCATGTCGACACCCGCCACGGGCTGCGACAGACGCACCGGAAGGGCGATGCCACAATCGCGGTCTGCTCCGGTTTGCGCATCAGTCAGCGCATAGACAGCCCCCAAAGCGTTCAGCGCCCCGAGGCACGACACGAACGCCGCGTCCGTTTCTTGCAGGGTTTGCCAGACCGGCGGGGCCAGAGGCTGAGGTGTCTGCGTTACGACTGCCTCCGTTTCATGAGGCGCTGGAGTCTCGGGCGGCGTTCTGGACACCTCGGTCGCGCCCTCGACCTCGGTAACGGGTTTGCGAGGCGGTATCAGCGACACATCCGGCGCGCCCTGCCCCCAAGCCATGCCCGCAGACAGCGCCAGCACCACGGTCCAGCCACGGATCATTCGCGAAACTCGACTGTCACGCCTTTGCTCACCAGCGACGCCAGCTCCTGCGCATCCCAGTTGGCCATACGCACGCAGCCATGTGAATGGGCGGTGAACAGGCTGGCAGGGTCCGGCGTGCCATGGATCCCGTAGGTGGGTTTCGACAGGTCAATCCACACCAGCCCCACAGGGCCGTTCGGCCCCGGCGGCAGGGTCAGCGGTTTGTCATTGTTGCCCTGCTTGAAGTTGACGCTGGGATTATAATGATAGGTCGGTTCCAGCGCCACGGCCTCGACCGTCATGCTGCCCGACGGCGAGGGTGTACTGGTCGAGCCAATGGCCACCGGATAGTCAGCAATCTCTTGCCCTGTCGCATCCAGCGCCATCAACCGGCGGTCCGACTTGTCGATAATGATGCGCGCCACCTGCCCCACCACCTTTGGCCCCGGTTCGGTTACCACGATGGTTTCACCGGCATAGAAACCGGCGCCGGGGTTCATCGTTTTCAGGAAATTCTCGCTCATGTGAAAGCGCTCGGCCAGTTTTTCAGGGACACTGGTATAGCCCATGCGGTCCAGCTTGGCCAATGCGCCATAGTCACGCGGCAACGGGGCTGACAGCCCTTGGGTATCGGCCTGGGTGATCGTGTATTGTTTGACAAAAACGTCGATGTTGTTGCCGCCCAGCAGGTCCCAGACCTCGCGATCCAGAATACCATCCGTCGGCAGCCCCATGCGGGCCTCGTAGGCGCGCAGGGCGCTTTCGGTCATACCGCCATTGACCCCGTCAATGATCGACACCGACACGCCTGCGCGGTCCAGCAACACCTGAAGCTTCACCGTGACCGGGCTGCGCCCCTTGGGCAACCCGCCGACGCCGGGATAGCTGGCCGCGTTGACGGTGGCGGCTGTTACAGGCTGGGCTGGCAGAATTGGGGTTTGCGCCGCAGGACTTTGCGGTGCGGGAAGGCCGATGATCGGCACTTGTTCGATGGGGTTTTGAACAGTGTTTTCGTCGATAACACCGTTTTCCCTGTTTTCCTTCTCGGACAGGGCGCGGGACAGATCGGACACGCTGGGCAGGCCCGACTCTGCACCCGCGTCTTCGTCCAGCGCGGATTCGGCCATCGGGATGATCCCGCTGTTTGGTACGCCCCGCGCTTGCGGCACCGGATCAGCGGGCGCCAGAGGCGCAGGCGGAATGATCGGTGCAGGGTCCGTCTGACCCTGCGCCGCGGGCGGAACAGTTGGCGCAGGGTCAAGCGTGGTTGTGGTGGTCGTTTGAGCGACCAAGGGAGACGCCAGAAGCGTCAAAAGGGTGATACGGACGATGTGCGATGCATGTGACATGCCACCCAACGTTGCGCTGGCTGGCAAGTTCCCGCGTCAGCCTGAAAACTTCGTGATCAGCGCCGCATTGACCTGCGGTGTCACAAACTTGCTGACATCCCCGTCCAGCCGCGCGATTTCCTTGACCAGCTTCGACGCAATCGCCTGATGCTGCGCTTCGGCCATCAGGAACACGGTCTCGATCTCGTCATTCAGCTGACGATTCATGCCAACCATCTGATATTCATACTCGAAATCAGCAACGGCCCGCAGACCACGAATGATCATCTGGGCACCGACATCGGCGGCACAGGTGATCAGCAGGTTCTCAAACGGATGCACGACAATTTCGGTCTGTGTCTGCGCTGACAGTTTGGCACATTCCGCCTCGATCATGGCGACCCGCTCTTCCAGCCGGAACAGCGGACCCTTGTCCCGATTGATCGCAACGCCGATCACCAGCCTGTCGACCAGCGACGCCGCACGGCGGATAATGTCGATATGTCCCAATGTGATGGGGTCGAATGTGCCGGGGTAAAGGCCAACGCGCATGGGCGTGCTCCGTGGTCAGGGTAATATTATTTCGCGGCAAGCAACCACTTGGGACACAAGAATGCAAGCACGAAGACGCGGCGTCATTTCCCGATGACGAAGCGGCATCAATGCCCCATGATCATCCCTTGCAACGCGTCTTTTTCCATCGACACTTCCATCAGGCGCGCCTTGACCACGTCACCTTGGGTGATCAGGCCAATCAACTTGCCGTCTTCCACCACCGGCATGTGACGAAAACGCCCCTCGGACATGCTTTGCAAGACGCTGTCGGCACTGTCCTGACGGGTGCAGGTCACCAGTTTGCTTGTCATATATGCCTCGACCGGATCGGCCAGACAGGCCGCCCCGCGCGTCGCCAGTTCACGCACGATGTCACGTTCCGACAGGATGCCGTCGGCGGTTGTACCGTCTTTCGACACGACCACGCTGCCGAACTTGTATTGCGCCAGTAATTTCGCTGCATCCGAAATACTGGTTCCGGGTTTGACCGTGATAACCGCGTCACTGGATTTCGATTGCAGGATATTTTGGACAAGCATGTAAAACCTCATGTGCAAGTTACGCGGTTGATAATTCAATCGTCCTCGCAAACCCTTTTCGTGTCAAGCGTGCGCCTCAAGCCGTGCGAGTTCCACCCGCAGCCCTGCCACCAGATCGTCCGCAAAGCGGGTCAGCCGTGCATTGTTGCGGTCGTCCGCATGGCGGATCAGGTAAAAAGCACGGGTCAGGCTGATGTGGTCTGTCAAAATCCGGCGCAGGCCGGGGGCGGCCGGCAGCGCGAAATCATGCACGATTCCCACCCCGCCGCCGGCCCGCAGCAGGTTCAGCTGAACCGACACCGAATTGGACGCCAGCGCCGTGCGCGGCAGGCCGATGTCGGCCAGATAATCCAGCTCGCGGTCAAAGATCATATCCGGGATATAGCCGACAATACGGTGGCCTTGCAGATCGGCGGTGGTGCTGATCTGCGGGTGCTGCGCCAGATAGCTGTCAGCGGCGGCCAGATGCAGGCGGTAATCGGTGATTTTCTGCACCGTCAGACGTCCGGCGGTGGGTGCGCTGACGCCGATGGCCAGATCGGCCTCGCGCCTTGACAGGTTGAACACACGCGGCAGGGCCACAACCTGAATGTCCAGATCGGGGTGGCGGTCGGCCAGATCGGCGCAAACCTGCGGCATCAGATAGTTGGCACAGCCGTCCGGTGCCCCGATGCGCACCTGCCCGGTCAGCCGGTCGGACTGTGCCCCCGACAGGGTCGAGGTCGCTGCGCGCATCGCGGCCTCGGCCGCCTCGGCCTTGTCCAGCAGGGTCACGCCTGCCTCGGTCAGCGCGTAACCTTGGGGGGATTTCACGAACAATGTCGCGCCCAGCGATGCCTCAAGCCGCACCATGCGGCGGCCCAGCGTGGCCGGGTCCAACCGCAGTGTTTTGCCCGCAGCTGTCAGGCTCGCCTCGCGTGCGATGGCCAGAAACAGGCGCAAATCGTCCCAGTGGGCTTCCATAGCAATCCTCTTGGCGGTGATTCATTTTGCAAAAATGCAATACTGTTTTGGAAAGATGCGTCTTTTCCCTATGTTTTTGCAAGCCTACAGTGCGCCCAACGGAACACCAACGGGAGGATCCCCCATGCAAGAGATGACCCACTATCTGAACGGCGAACACGTCAAAGGCACCTCGGGCCGCTTTGCCGACGTCATGAACCCCTCGACCGGCGAAGTTCAGGGCCGCGTGCCGCTGGCCAGCGCCGAAGAGCTGAACAAGGCCGTTGAATACGCCGCCGCCGCCCAACCGAAATGGGCCGCGACCAACCCGCAGCGCCGCGCCCGTGTGCTGATGAAATTCGTCGACCTGCTGAACCGCGACATGGACAAGCTGGCCGAAGCGCTGAGCCGCGAGCACGGCAAGACCCTGCCCGACGCCGCCGGTGACGTGCAGCGCGGTCTGGAAGTCGTCGAATACTGCATCGGCGCGCCGCAACTGCTGAAAGGTGAATACACCGACAGCGCGGGCCCCGGCATCGACATGTATTCCATGCGTCAGGCGCTGGGTGTGACGGCGGGCATCACCCCCTTCAACTTCCCCGCCATGATACCGATGTGGATGTTCGCGCCCGCCATCGCCTGCGGCAACGCGTTTATCCTCAAACCCTCCGAGCGTGATCCGTCCGTGCCCTTGATGCTGGCCGAACTGCTGGAAGAAGCGGGCCTGCCCAAAGGTATCCTTCAGGTGGTGAACGGCGACAAGGAAGCGGTTGACGCGATCCTGCACCACGACGTGATCCAGTCGGTGGGCTTTGTCGGCTCGACCCCGATTGCCGAATACATCTATGCCACCGGCTGCGCCAACGGCAAACGCGTGCAATGCTTTGGCGGCGCGAAGAACCACATGATCATCATGCCTGACGCCGACATGGATCAGGCCGCCGACGCGCTGATCGGTGCCGGTTACGGTGCGGCAGGCGAACGCTGCATGGCCATCTCGGTTGCCGTGCCCGTGGGCGACGAAACCGCCGACCGCCTGATGGAAAAACTGATCCCCCGCGTCGAGGCGCTGAAGGTCGGCCCCTATACCGCAGGCAATGACGTGGATTACGGCCCCGTTGTGACCGCTGCGGCCAAGGCCAACATCGAACGTCTGGTGCAGACCGGCATCGACCAGGGCGCGAAACTGGTTGTCGATGGCCGCGACTTTAAACTGCAAGGCTATGAAGACGGCTATTTCGTCGGCCCGCACCTGTTCGACCATGCCACCAAGGACATGGACATTTACACTCAGGAAATCTTTGGCCCCGTGCTGACCTGCGTGCGCGCACAGGACTATGAAGAGGCGCTGGGTCTGGCGATGGATCACGAATACGGCAACGGCACCGCGATCTTCACCCGTGACGGCGACGCTGCCCGTGACTTTGCCAACCGGATCAACATCGGCATGGTCGGTATCAACGTGCCGATCCCCGTGCCGCTGGCCTATCACACCTTTGGCGGCTGGAAGAAATCGGTCTTTGGTGACCTGAACCAGCACGGCCCGGATGCGTTCAAATTCTACACACGCACCAAAACCGTGACCGCGCGCTGGCCCTCGGGCATCAAGGAAGGCGGCGAATTCTCGATCCCCGTGATGGAATAGACCCGTTCGAAAACAAAGATTAGCTCCGGTGCCAGTGGCATCGGGGCCGTCAACAGCCTGCTCTGTCGGGGAACGCTGCGACAGACGCACAGGCCGCCGGCCCAGCCCGACAAAGGGCTTGCATCCAAAGGGGCGGCATTGGATTATTAAACAAGCGTTCATTTCGGCGATCAGGGAGGATGCGATGGACTTCGCACTGACAGAAGAGCAATCCGCAATTTTCGACATGGCCTATGCCTTTGGCCAGGACAACATCGCGCCCCACGCCCGCGACTGGGAAGCACAGGGCACCATCCCCAAGGAACTGTGGCCCCAAGTGGGCGAACTGGGCTTTGGCGGGCTGTATGTGTCCGAGGAATCAGGCGGGGCCGGTCTGGGCCGTCTGGATGCCACTTTGGTGTTCGAGGCACTTAGCATGGCCTGCCCGTCTGTTGCGGCCTTCCTGTCCATCCACAATATGTGCGCGCGCATGATCGACAGCTTTGCCAGCGACGAAATGAAGGCCCGCGTGCTGCCCGATGTGCTGACGATGAACACCGTGCTCAGCTATTGCCTGACCGAACCCGGCTCCGGCTCGGACGCTGTGGCGCTGAAAACCCGCGCCGAACGCACCAACGAAGGCTATACGCTGAACGGTTCCAAGGCGTTCATCTCGGGCGGCGGCTATTCCGATGCCTATGTCTGCATGGTGCGCACGGGCGATGCGGGCGCCGCTGGCGTCAGCACGGTCTATGTCGAAAACGGCACTGCAGGGCTGAGCTTTGGCGCGCTTGAGGACAAGATGGGCTGGCGCTCGCAACCCACATCGCAGGTGCAGTTCGACGATTGCAAAATCTCTGCCGACAATCTGGTGGGCGAAGAAGGCAAAGGTTTCAAATACGCGATGATGGGGCTGGACGGCGGGCGCCTGAACATTTCTGCCTGTTCACTGGGGGCTGCGCAAACCGCCCTGACCGCCACGCTGAACTACATGGGTGAGCGCAAGGCATTCGGCCAGAGCATCGACCAGTTCCAGGGGCTGCAATGGCGGCTGGCGGATATGGAAATCGAGCTGCAAGCCGCCCGCGTCTTCCTGCGGCAAGCCGCGTGGAAACTGGATCAGGGCGCGCCAGACGCCACCAAGTTTTGCGCCATGGCCAAAAAATTCGTGACCGAAACCGGATCGAAAGTGGTCGACCAATGTCTGCAACTGCATGGCGGTTATGGCTATCTGGCTGACTACGGCATCGAAAAACTGGTGCGCGATCTGCGGGTTCACCAGATCCTTGAAGGCACCAACGAGATCATGCGCGTGATCGTGGCCCGTGACATGCTGAAAAACCGATGAGCGATATTTCCATCCGCATCACCGGCCTTGCCGGCCGCATCACCCTGACCCGCCCCAGGGCGTTGAACGCGATGACCTATGACATGTGTCTGGCCATCGAAGACGCGCTGGACCGCTGGCGTGATGACGATGCGGTGCAGCTGGTGGTGATCGACGCCGAGGGCGACCGCGCGTTCTGTTCGGGCGGTGATATTGCCGATCTTTACGCCACGGGGCGCAAGGGTGATTTCGCCTATGGCCAGAAATTCTGGGCCGATGAATACCGCCTGAACGCCAAGATTTTCGCCTATCCCAAACCTGTGGTCAGCTTTCTGCAAGGGTTTGTGATGGGTGGCGGCGTGGGCATCGGCTGTCACGGCTCGCACCGGATCGTGGGCGAAAGCACCCAGATCGCCATGCCCGAGGTCGGCATCGGCCTGATCCCCGACGTGGGCGGCACGCTGATGCTGGCGCTGGCACCGGGGCGGCTGGGTGAATATCTGGGCACCACGGCGTCGCGCATGGGGCCATCGGATGCGATTTTCTCAGGTTTTGCTGACAGTTACATTGCACAGCTAAAGTGGACAGACCTGATTGCACAGCTTGAATCCACCGGCGACATCACCCTGCTGGAACAGGCGGCAGAAACGCCCGAAACCGGCCCCCTGCAAACGCAAATGGACGACATCAACCGCCACTTTGGCGGCGAGGGTCTGGGCGACATCCTGCGGTCGCTCAACGCCGGGGACAGCGATTTTGCCCGCGCAGCCCTGAAATCACTGGGCCGCAACAGCCCGCTGTCGATGGCCTGTACCATCGAAGCGCTGCACCGTCTGCGCGGCCCGTCGCTGACCATCGAAAAGGCGCTGGATCTGGAATACCGCTTTACCGCCCGCGCAATGGAGCATGGCGATTTCCTGGAAGGCATCCGCGCTGCGATCATCGACAAGGACCGCAGCCCGAACTGGCAATATGCAGACACCGACGTACCGCCGAGCGCGGTCAGCAAGATGCTGCGCCCGCTGGGTGACATGGCATTGAAATTGGGAGGAACACAGACATGAAGATCGGATTTATCGGCCTTGGCAACATGGGCGCGCCGATGGCGGCCAATCTGGCCAAAGCGGGCCATGCGGTCACCGGCTTTGACGTCGCAGGCACCACCGCCGAAGGGGCCGCTGTTGCCACCAGCATTGACGGCGCCGCCGCAGGTATGGACGTGGTCATCACCATGTTGCCCAACGGTGCAATCCTGCGCGATGTCGCCGCGCAAATCATCCCGCTGATGCCCAAGGGGGCCTGTTTCATCGACTGTTCCACCGTGGACGTGGACAGCGCCCGCGCCGTGGCGCAGGACGCTGAAAAAGCGGGGCTTCTGGCCGTGGACGCCCCGGTTTCGGGCGGCATTGGCGGCGCGGCTGGTGGCACGCTGACCTTCATGGCCGGTGGCAGCGATGCAGCCTTTGCCAAGGCGGAACCGCTGTTCGACATCATGGGCCAGAAGGCCGTGCATTGCGGTGCATCCGGTGCGGGACAGGCGGCCAAGATCTGCAACAACATGATCCTGGGCGCGACCATGATCGCCACCTGCGAGGCCTTTGCACTGGCCGACAAGCTGGGGCTGGAGCGGCAGAAGATGTTCGACGTGGTCAGCACCTCGTCGGGCTATTCGTGGAGCATGAACGCCTATTGCCCCGCCCCCGGTGTCGGGCCGCAATCGCCTGCCGACAATGACTATACCCCCGGCTTTGCTGCCGAACTGATGCTAAAAGACCTGGGCCTGAGCCAGCAAGCGGCCGAAGCCGCCGATGCCGATACCCCGATGGGGCAACTGGCGCTGGCGCTGTACAAAAGCTTTGTCGAGGACGAAGGCGGCAAAGGCCGTGATTTCAGCGCCATGCTGCCACGTTTTGCGGCGCGCGGGCGCGGCTGAACCCGCAAAGGGAACTCTTTGACCACATCCTGCGTTGTCCCCTTAACCAAGCGTCCGGGGGGGCAGCGCAATCATGAACCAGAAATCCGTGGCCTTGCCGATCATCGGAATCTTTTTGATCCTGCTGATCTACGGGCTGGTTCACGCAGCCTCTTTCCTGATCCCTGTGACCGCCGCCATTCTGGCTTATTTCGTGCTCAGCCGTCCGCGGCGCGGGCTTGAACGTCTGGGTCTGCCCAGCGGGCTGGTCGCCATCGGGTTCACCGGGCTGATCATCAGCCTGATTGCCCTGTCACTGTTCTATTTCTCGTCGCCCGTCAGCATGATGGTGCGCGATGTGCCGAACCTGATCGAGAACCTGCAAGACCGCATCGGCGCAACCCAGAGCGATACCATCAGGGCCGTGGCAGAAGCCGCTGAAGCGGTTGATAACATGATTGAAAACAGCGATGGATCAGAGAAGGAAACCGTCGAGGTGGCCGTGGTCGACAAAGACACCTCGGCGCGTCACATCCTGACCCTTGCGCCACAGCTGGTCAGCCAGTTGCTGTTTGCGGTGCTGTTGCTGTTCTTCCTGCTCAGCTCGGGTGATTTCTTCTTGCAGCGGGCCATCGAAAACATCGCGCACACCGCCGATAAAACCCGCGCATTGGAAATCGTCGCCACAATTGAGCGCCGTTTGGGGCGCTATCTGGGTGGTATCACGCTGATCAACGCCGGGTTGGGTCTGGCCATTGGCGGTGCGATGTTTGCGCTGGGGGTCAACCAGTATATCGCTATCGGCGTCATGGCCTTTGCGTTGAACTTCATCCCCTATTTCGGCGGTCTGGCCGGGGCCTGTATCGCCGCGCTGGTGGCCTCTGCGCAGTTCGGAGCCCTTTGGACACCGTTGCTGGTCTTTGCGGTCTACATGGGCTGTACCAGCATCGAAGGGCAGCTTGTCACGCCCCTGCTGATTTCGCGCCGGATGCACCTGAATGCACCTGTGTTGTTTCTGGTTGTCGCCTTTTTTGCCTATATCTGGTCGGTGATCGGCATGATCGTGGCGGTTCCGCTGCTGATCGTCGCCAAGATTATTCTCGACGAGATTGAACCAATGCGCCATCTGGGGCGTTTTCTGGGTGACGCCCAAGACAGCGATGCCACTGTGGCAAACCACATGGATCTTGAAATCCTGAGAAATGGAAGAAAAGTCAAATGAAACAGATATTTGCACTTGCCACCTCACTTGCTGTTGCCAGCAGCGGCTTTGCCCTGCCCATTCAGGCCGCCACCGCCATCCCCAGCGTACAGATCGCGAAGGGTCCGGTTTTGCGGGTGAAGAATGACAAGGAAAACCCGGGCAAAGGCCATGGGAAAGACAAAGACCATAAAAAGGCCAAGGGGAAAGGTCACGGCAAAGACAAGGACCACAAGGCCGACAAAGGCGCCAAGAAGGACAAGGATCACAAGGTCAAAGCGCAACATGACTACGACCACAAACACGCCCGCAAGTCCCGCGACCGCACCGATCTGGACCGCATCGCGCGCGAGGTTCTGAACGTTCAAGCCCCCAAAGACCGCGATTTGCGCGTGCTGCTGGGGGCGTTGCCGCTTGTGCTGTTGGGGCTGGACACGGCCTATGCAGAAATTCCCGACGACACCCGCCTGCGTTATCTCAACTGCCCGCCCGGTCTGGCCAAGAAAGACCCGCCCTGCGTTCCGCCCGGACTGGCGAAACAGGGTGTCACCTATGACCAGTGGATCGATCACGACGATGGTTATTATGACGGGTTGCTGCGGGATCGTACCCGCGTATACCGAGACCGTGACATTCAGCCCTATGACGACTTGCTGCTGAATTCGACCCAGATTGCCAATCTGTTCAATCTGGCACCTGCACCTTACGGCAAACGCTATGCGCTGATCGACGGGATGCCAGTTCTTCTGGACACCGAAGAATATGACACATTGTTGAAAGTCAACAACTTGTCGCGCGTTGTTGATCTGGCCACCGGCGTGCGTCCGGCCCCGACCGCCGCGCTGACACAGGCCGAAATGCAGCGCCTGTACGGCCTGCCCAGCCCGCAGCGAGGCTATAACTATTCGGTGGTCAACGGCGAGGTTCTGTCACTGGACGATGACGCATTTGAAACGCTGCAACTGATCCGCATCGCCCGTGCCGTCCTGTAGATGACGCAGGTCGCCGCCCTATTCGGCGGCGACCTTGCGGCCCTGTAGCATCGGTTTCAGATAGCGGCCCGTGTGGCTGGCTGCGACTTCGGCCACCTGTTCGGGCGTACCCGTGGCCACCACCTGCCCGCCGCCATCACCACCTTCGGGGCCGATGTCGATCAGATAGTCGGCGGTTTTTATAACATCCAGGTTGTGTTCGATCACCACGACCGAATTGCCCTGATCCACCAGTTCATGCAGCACTTCCAACAGCTTGCGCACGTCTTCGAAATGCAGGCCGGTGGTTGGCTCGTCCAGAATATACAGCGTGCGCCCCGTCGAGCGTCGCGCCAGTTCCTTGGACAGTTTGACCCGCTGCGCCTCGCCGCCGGACAGCGTCGTCGCCTGCTGGCCGACCTTGATATAGCCCAGCCCCACACGCATCAGCGCGTCCATCTTTTCGCGGATTGACGGCACTGCCTGAAAGAAGGTCTGCGCGTCTTCCACGGTCATATCCAGCACGTCGGCAATCGACTTGCCCTTGAACGTGACCTCAAGCGTTTCGCGGTTGTACCGCTTGCCCTTGCAGGTCTCGCATTCGACGTAGACGTCGGGCAGGAAGTGCATCTCGATCTTGATGACGCCATCGCCCTGACAGGCCTCGCAACGACCGCCCTTGACGTTAAAACTGAAGCGCCCCGGTTTATAGCCACGCGCCTTGGACTCGGGCAGGCCCGCAAACCAGTCACGGATCGGCGTGAAAGCCCCGGTATAGGTCGCGGGGTTCGACCGTGGCGTGCGCCCGATGGGGCGCTGGTCGATGTCGATGACCTTGTCCAGATGCTCCAGCCCTTTGATCGTCTCGCAGGGCGCAGGCGTCTGACGCGCGCCGTTCAGCCGCATGGATGCGGTTTTGAACAGCGTTTCGATGGTCAGCGTGGATTTGCCCCCACCCGACACGCCGGTGACACAGACAAACTGACCCAGCGGAAAATCAACGGTAACATCCTGCAGGTTGTTGCCCGAAGCCTTGACCACCTTCACCGACTTTTTCTTGCCCTTGCGACGGGTCGCAGGCACGGCAATTTCGCGCGCACCGGTCAGATACTGGCCGGTGATGCTGTCGGGGTTGGCGGCAATGTCGGCGGGCGTGCCGTGGGCGACCACGCGCCCGCCGTGCACCCCTGCCCCCGGGCCGATATCGAACACATAATCCGCCTCGCGGATGGCTTCCTCGTCATGTTCCACGACGATCACCGTGTTGCCCTGATCGCGCAGGTTCTTCAGCGTGCCCAGCAGCCGGTCGTTGTCGCGCTGGTGCAGGCCGATGGAGGGCTCGTCCAGCACATAGAGAACCCCGGTCAGACCGCTGCCGATCTGGCTGGCCAGCCGGATCCGCTGGCTTTCGCCGCCCGACAACGTGCCGCTGTTGCGGCTCAGCGTCAGGTATTCCAGCCCGACGTTGTTCAGGAACCCAAGCCGCTCGCGGATTTCCTTGAGGATGGCGCGGGCAATTTCGTTTTTCTGATTGGTCAGATTGGCAGGCACGGTTTCGCACCAGGCAAACGCCTCGCGGATCGACATTTCCACAACCTGTCCCGCGTGCAACAGCTCGTCGGGCTTGTCGGCAGGGCCGATCTTGACCGCCAGCGCCTCGGCCCGCAGCCGGTAGCCGTGGCAGGTGCCGCAGGGGCGGTTGTTCTGATAGCGCTCGAACTCTTCGCGTACCCAGTTGCTGTCGGTCTCGCGATAGCGGCGTTCCATGTTGGGAATGACGCCTTCGAAGGTGCGGGTTACCGAATAGACGCGCCCGCCCTCGTCATAGCGGAAGGGGATTTCGTCATCGCCCGATCCGTACAGGAACACCTGTTTGACATGGGCATCCAGATCTTTCCACTTGGTCTGGGCGTCAAATTCGTAATGTTTTGCAATGGCTTCGATGGTTTGCAGGAAATAGGGCGACTTGCCCTTGCGCCAGGGGGCCAGCGCGCCGTCATAGACCTTGAGGCTTTGATCCGGCACCACCAGCCGTTCGTCAAAGAACAGCTCAACCCCCAGCCCGTCGCAATCAGAACAGGCCCCGAAGGGCGCGTTGAACGAGAACAGGCGCGGTTCAATCTCGGGGATGGTAAAGCCGCTGACGGGGCAGGCAAATTTCTCGGAAAACGTCATGCGTTCCGGCTCGCCCTCGGTCGGGGCGGTTTCCAGAATGGCGATGCCGTCGGCCAGATCAAGGGCTGTGCGCAGGCTGTCGGCCAGCCGCGTTTCCAGCCCTTCGCGCACCACGATCCTGTCGACGACCACGTCGATGTCGTGGCGGAATTTCTTGTCCAGCGTGGGCGGTTCGTCCAGATCATAGAATTCCCCGTCCACCTTGACCCGCTGGAACCCCTGCTTGCGCAGCTCGACGAATTCCTTGCGATACTCGCCTTTGCGGTCGCGGATGATCGGCGCCAGAAGATAGGCGCGTGTGCCCTCTTCCATTGCCATGGTGCGATCCACCATGTCCTGCACCTGCTGCGCCTCGATGGGCTTGCCCGTCGCAGGGCTGTAGGGCGTGCCGACGCGGGCGAACAGCAGCCGCATATAGTCGTAGATTTCGGTCACGGTGCCGACGGTCGAACGCGGGTTTTTCGACGTGGTCTTTTGTTCGATGGAAATGGCCGGCGACAGGCCACTGATGTGGTCCACGTCCGGTTTTTGCATCATATCAAGGAACTGACGGGCGTAGGCGGACAGTGATTCCACATAGCGGCGCTGACCTTCGGCATAGATCGTATCAAAGGCCAGCGAGGATTTGCCCGAGCCGGACAGGCCGGTGATCACCACAAGCTGGTCGCGCGGAATGTCCACGTCGATGGATTTCAGATTGTGTTCGCGCGCGCCGCGCACTTCGATATTCTTCAACTCTGCCATATCCGCCCCACGGTTAACGATCTGTACATAGTCCCGCGTGGCGGATTCTCCAATGGCAAAAACAGAACCAACAGGGAACATTGGCGGGCTACTGTCACTATTTGTCAGCAACAGCCCGCAACGAAGGTCTGGACCGACTCACGGTGTCGTGGTCTCTTTACCGCGTATTGAACGGCACATTTATGATTAAGAGGTTTGAACATGCGGTATCTGCTGGCGGTAATGGGTGTTTTGGGTCTGCTTGCGCAGCCCGTGGGGGCGCAGGATCGGCCCAATACAATTCTTGTACTGGATGGATCAGGCTCGATGTGGGGCCAGATTGACGAGGTTGCCAAGATCACCATCGCGCAGGAGGTCGTCGGCAAACTGCTAACCACCCTTCCCGCCGAGCAGCAGCTGGGGCTGACCGTATACGGCCACCGTACCCGTGGCGATTGCACCGACATCGAAACCATCGTGGCCCCCGGCCCCGACACCCGTGATGCCATCGGCACAGCGGTGCGCGGCATCAAACCGCTGGGCAAGACGCCCATGACCGATGCGGTGATCGCGGCCGCGCAGGCGCTGCGCTATACCGAAGAAAAGGCCACCGTCATTCTGGTGTCGGACGGGATCGAAACCTGCAACCCCGATCCCTGCGCCGCCGCGCGCCTGCTGGAAGAGGCCGGCATTGATTTCACCGCCCATGTCATCGGCTTTGACGTGACCGACGCCGAGGCACTGGCGCAGATGCAATGTCTGGCCGAGGAAACCGGCGGCACCTTTTTGACCGCTGCCAATGCCGACGAGCTGACAACCGCCCTTACCACCGTAGCCGCCACGCCCGAACCCGCGCCGGTGCCCGTTGCTGCAACCTTGCGCGCTGTCGAGGGCGACGCCGCAGCGCCGCGGCTGCAAGACCCTGTGCTGTGGAGCGTGACCGGACCGGACGGAACTGCATTGGTCAGCGACCGGCAGATCAACCCGCTGGAACTGGACCTGCTGCCCGGTGCCTATGCGATCACGGCCTACCGCGTGCAGCAGGAAACCGAACTGAACGGGCAGTTGCAGGTCATCGCGGGGCAGGATGCGACCCTGACCGTGGTCTTTGACAAGCCTGCCGTGACAGCAACACTGGAGGCCGCCGCAACCGCCCCGATGGGCAGCGACATTCCGGTCGCATGGGATGCCCCCGCAGGGCGCGATGACTATATCGCCGTGGTGGATCCGCAAGACGACGGCAATCGCGCGATTAACTATTCCTATGTGCGCGACGGCAACCCTGTCAGTGTAACACTGCCCCCGCGTGAGGGCGCTTTCGAGCTGCGCTATTTCCAAAAGGACGGCACCGTGATCGGCACCCGTCCGATCACCGTGACCCCTGTGACCGCAACGCTTGAGGCCAGCGAAACCGCCGCAGCCGGCGCCGATCTGGCCGTCACTTGGCAAGGGCCTGACTACAAACGCGATTTCATCGCCGTGGGTGAACCCAGTGAACAATATGTCAACTATGCCTACACCAGCAAAGGCAGCCCCGCGTCCGTCAGGATGCCCATACAGCCAGGCACTTACGAGCTGCGCTATGTCATGGATCAGGGCCGCACGGTAATCGCCACCCGCGTGATCGAAGTGGTTGACGTGACCGCCTCGGTCACCCCGCCCGCGCAGGCGACCGTGGGGGCCACCGTTGCGGTGCCGTGGGAGGGGCCGGATTACAAACGCGACTTTATCGCCGTGGGCAAACCGGACGAGAATTACATCAACTATGAATACACCCGCAACGGCAGCCCTGCCCAATTGCAGATGCCGACAGAACCGGGCGATTACGAAGTGCGCTATGTGCTGGATCAGGACCGCAAAGTGATTGCCACCGCGCCCATCACGCTGGTTGCCGTGGCGGCCAGAGTCTCCCCCCCTGCCCAAGCCACTGCCGGCGCTACCGTTGCGGTGCCATGGCAAGGCCCCGACTACACGCGTGACTTTATTGCCGTGGGCAAACCGGGCGAGAATTACATCAACTATGCCTACACAAGCAACGGCGCGCCTGCGCAATTGCTGATGCCGATTGAACCCGGCGATTACGAAGTGCGCTATGTGCTGGATCAGGGCCGCGAAATTATTGCCACAGCCCCCATCACTTTGGTCGCAGCCTCGGCCAGCGTGTCCCCACCCGCGCAGGCTGTCGCCGGAGCCACCGTTGCGGTGCCATGGCAAGGCCCTGATTACAAACGCGACTATATCGCTGTGGGCAAGCCGGGCGAGGCCTACATCAACTATGCCTACACCAATAGCGGCACGCCCGTGCAACTGCTGATGCCGACCGAACCCGGCGATTACGAGGTGCGCTATGTGCTGGATCAGGACCGTGAAGTGATCGCCACGGCCCCGATCTCGATCAGCGCTGTTACCGCCAGTATCACTGCGCCGCAAACTGCTGTGGTCGGGGCGACGGTAGCCGTGCCTTGGGAGGGGCCGGATTACACACGCGACTATATTGCGGTCGGCAAACCGGGCGAGCAATACGACAGTTATGCCTATACCAAGGACGGCACGCCCGCGCGTATCATGATGCCTGCCCTGCCCGGGGACTATGAACTGCGCTATGTGCTGGATCAGGACCGCAAGGTGATCGCCACCGCGCCGCTGACCATCACCGATGTCGCAGTCACGCTGAATGCGCCGACCAGCGATGTGGCGGGCGCGACGATTGCCATTCCCTTCGACGGGCCGGGCTACCGGCGCGACTATATCGGGATCGGCGCTCCGGGATCGGACCGCCACGATGCCTATGTCTATGTCAAAAAGGGCGAGATCGCGCAGTTGAAACTGCCCGACACGCCGGGCGTGTACGATCTGTTCTATATGATGGACACAGGCAGGCGGGTGATGGCACGCCAGCCCATAACCCTCACACCGTAACGCTGTTGCGCTGCGCCGCCAGTATCAGGTGCAGCGCCAGCCCCGCGACAAAGGCTGTCCCTGCCAGCAATGGCAGGGCGGTGTACCCCAATCCCGCGAGTGCGGCCGCCATCACGGGTGTGCCCAGCGTGTTGCCCAGATTGCCCATTTGCGCCATCGCCCCGTTGGCCTGCGCCTGCGTGGCTGCCGTGTCGTTCAGCTGTGGCACGGCGGCAAAGGTCGCCCCCTGTATCAGCCCCATCGCCGCCGCCAGCGCCAGACAGGCGGCGGGCAGACCCGGTTGCACCCACAGCCAGACAATCGCCAGTGCGCTAAGGCCAAAGCCCGTGCAGACCACCCAAACGGCGCTGCGCCGCCCCAGCAACCAGACGCCCAATGTCATCGACACCGCGATCGAGGTCAGCGGCATCGCCCCCATGACCATGGCCCGAACCTGTTCGGGAATATAGGGCGGCATTACCGTCAGGATCGACACAAAGCAGAATGTGTAAAACAGCCAGCCCAACCCCGGCGCCGCAATCCGCGCCGAGCGGTAGATTGTCACATGATCCCGCAGCACCTGCCCCGGCGACAGTGGCGTGTCCGGCCCCTGCCCCGGCAGCTTGCGCAACCAGATCATCAGCATTACGGCAAATCCGGCCATGTACAGGCTGTGCGCGATGAACAGCGCAGGCACTCCCCATGCCGCCACCAGCGGCAGGCCCGCCCATGTCAGCACCGCAAAGGCCACACCAAAGAAGGTGCCCCACAGCGTCAGCGCCCAGCCGCGATCCTTGGGTGCGGTGATCTGGGCGATCAGGGTGGGCGTGGCCACCACCAGCCCCAGATGCGACAGACCCTCAACAGCGCGCAGGGCCAGAAACCAGTGAAATGATGGCATTGTTGCCTGCAAGGCCGACACCACGGCCCCCAGCCACAGCGCCAGCAACAGTGCGCGGCGATAGCGGATACGCGCCACCAGAATGCCCGCGACCACACCAAAAATGATTCCCAACAGCCCGACCAGAGACACCGCCCAGCCCACGGCGGTGCCGGCATCGGGATAAATCTGCGGCAACTGGTCGAAGATCACGCTGATTTTGCCATATTGCGCCGCCGCCCCCAGCCCCGCGCCCCAAAGTGCAAAAACAAGGGCGATGGGGGTGCGGGTCATAAGCGGGCGCTTTCAATCACAAGGGGTGCGCCCGTTCTGACAGAGGTTGGCGGGACGGGAAAGATGTGATGGCGGATCGGGGCCTTGAAACAGAAGTTCGCGTTGTTCCGCGATACCGCCTCCCTCTGTCGGCTGTATCTCAGCGGTATTTGTGAACCTGGCAATTGTTCAGCATGAAACCAATGATTTCCTGAAACGCATTCCCGTGACCGACGATTGCGACCGTCTCGCGGCGGGTGTCGATCTCGGCAAGCTTTGCAACAAAACCCGCCACCCGCTTTTGAAAGGTCTCCACCGGTTCAACCGGCACCTGAACCTCTGCATCCGCATGTGTGTGCCACCAGTGATGCGGCAATTCGTCAAACGAAAGATGCGGGAAATCAATGCGTAACTCCGAAGGATGACGCCCAACGTCGCCGCTGTATTTCAGCAGTTCATGATGACCATGCCTGACTTCGATCGGGGCAATTCCGTCAAAAATCGTCTGGGCCGTTTGTATCGCGCGTGTCAGCGGCGAGGTGATAACGCGGGTAACCTCCAACTCGGGAATACGCGTTCTGACCTCAGCGGCCTGTTCAAACCCAAGCGCGGTCAAAGGTGCGTCAAAAATAAAAGGATCCTCTGCCCCCCGATAGGCCGCATTGAATTCCGACTGTCCGTGCCTGATGAAATATATTGCCATGGGGCAGTCCTTATCTGCGCTGCTGATGTCAGGGTGATATGTGGCGCACGACACGAAATCCAGACCATTGGCGAAAATCGCAGCATCGTCCAATCCGGGCGGACGCGCCCCGAAAACGGCGTCAGTCCAGCGCTTTTCTGCCCTTGAAAATTGCCTGAAAGCGCGGCGCGAAAAAGGCCGAGAATGCTTTGACCTCGGGGCGGCAATAGGCATCGGGATTGATCAGCAACCACGAGCTGGCCGAGGTCCCTTCGGGTGGCGGGAAGCAGCGCAGCAACGTGCCAATATCCTGCGCCATAGACGTATTGATAATGCCGATGCCAATCCCGCTTTTTACGGCTGCGATCATCGCCTCGGCATCCGAACAATGCGATACGATCTGCGCAGGGTCGATGCGGTCCAACAGCCAGTCATTCACCCCTAACGAGCTGGAAAACCTGTCATAAACCACAAACCTGTGCCCGGCGAGTTCTGCCTCTGATCGGGGCAGTCCTTGGCGGTCGGCATAGCTTTGCGACGCATAAAGCGACGCCGTGACGGTGGTAAGCTTGCGGCAGATCAGGCGCGGGTCATCCACGGTTTTTGAAATGCGAATGGCAATATCAGCCGCGCCGCCTCCCAGGTCCAGAACGTCATAGGTCGAGATAAATTCGAACTGGACATCCGGGTGGTCCGAACGAAAGTCGGAAATGATAGCCGAAAAATTGTCTGAAAAATTGGTTCTGGGCATGGTTATGCGGATTGGCAGAAGGTGGCCCTTGGGCTGATTGTCTGCCTCATGCGCAAAGGCGGCCGCGGCCGCTTCGATGCGTTCAGCCGCAGCCGTCAAATGCACCGCTTCTGCCGTGGGACTAAAACCGCGTGTGTCACGCTTGAACAAGGTCAGCCGCAGGCCATGCTCCAATGCATCAATGCGACGGGCCACTGTAGGTTGTGACATTCCCAGATGTTTCGAAGCCGCAAGTGTCGACCCGGTTCGCAGAACCGCCAGAAAGACGCGAACGTCCGACCAGTTGTGAAATACGCTCTTCATTTGTGAAGAACAGCACAACGCCAAAGCCGATACCAGAAAAACTGCTGTCCACGTAACTTTGATCCAACAACATCACGCCGCGAAAGGATCGAAAATGTCAGCCTTTACCTTATCCCCAAACATCTGGACCACATTGGGAAATCTGTTCACCGGCACCGCCAAAAAGGATAGGCCGCCAGCCCGTTGCCAAGACACAGACGAATGCAGGCAAGCCGAACGCGATTGCATCCGTGACATGGTCTGGAGCAATCCGGATGCATTCACCAACGAGATGGACATTCTCAGCATGAAGTATGGCGGTCACGGCAGGTTCTGAAAATACATGCCGGAGGGTGGCGCCAGGCGGATCCAATCGACATGGCCAACCAGCAAAAAGCGCGACAGAATTGCTTCTGCCGCGCCTTTTTTCACCCTGGGGTACAGACCCTAATCGGGTCACTTACATGTGGATCACGCGCCCGTAAGCATCCAGCACGCTTTCGTGCATCATCTCGCTGAGGGTCGGGTGCGGGAAGACGGTGTTCATCAGGTCTTCTTCCGTGGTTTCCAGCTGACGGCCCACGACATAGCCCTGTATCAGCTCGGTCACTTCCGCGCCAACCATATGCGCGCCCAGCAGTTCGCCGGTTTTGGCGTCAAACACGGTCTTGATCATGCCCTCTGGCTCGCCCAGTGCAATCGCCTTGCCGTTGCCGATGAACGGGAAGCGGCCCACTTTGACATCATAGCCCAGTTCCTTGGCCTTGGCCTCGGTATAGCCCACGGATGCAACCTGTGGATGGCAATAGGTGCAGCCTGCAATGCTTTCGGGTTTGACCGCATGGGGATGCATCCCCGCCATCAGCTCGGCCACCATCACGCCCTCGTGGCTGGCCTTGTGGGCCAACCATGGCGCCCCGGCGATGTCGCCAATGGCATACAGACCCTCGACACCGGTGCGGCAGTATTTGTCCGTGACAACGTGGGTGCGGTCGATTTTCACGCCCAGTTCTTCCAGCCCCAGCCCTTCGACGTTGCCGACGATGCCCACGGCGGAAATAACGGTGTCAAATTCCTGCGTTTCGACCTTGCCGCCCGTTTCGATATGCGCGGTAACCTTGCCCTTGGCGCGGTCCAGCTTCTTGACCATCGCCTTTTGCATGATCTTCATGCCCTGCTTTTCGAACTGCTTCTTGGCGAATTTCGAGATTTCCTCGTCTTCGACAGGCAGAACGCGGTCCATCACTTCGACCACGGTCGTGTCAGCGCCCAGCGTGTTGTAGAAGCTGGCGAATTCGATGCCGATGGCGCCCGACCCGATGACCAGCAGCTTTTTCGGCATGCGTTTCGGGTCCAACGCGTGTTTGTAGGTCCAGACCAGATCGCCGTCGGCTTCAAGCCCCGGCAATTCGCGCGCCCGTGCGCCGGTGGCGACAACGATATTCTTGGCGCTCAGGTCCAGCGTTTCCTTGTCGGTCTTGACCTTGACCTTGCCCTTGGCGGGCAGCGTGGCCGCGCCCATGAACACTGTGATCTTGTTCTTTTTCATCAGATGGCCGATGCCGCCCGACAACTGCCCTGCCACCTGACGCGAGCGTTTGACCACGGCGGGCAGATCGAAATCGACATTGTCGGCCTTCAGCCCGAATTCCTTGGCGCGGTGCATCAGGTGGAACACCTCGGACGTGCGCAGCAAGGCCTTGGTGGGGATACACCCCCAGTTCAGGCAGATACCGCCCAGATGTTCGCGTTCGACGATGGCCACTTTCATGCCCAGCTGTGCGCCACGGATCGCGGCAACATAGCCACCGGGGCCTGCACCAATCACGATCAGATCAAAGGAAGTCTCGGCCATATGTGTCCTCGCTTGGCTGCGCTATGGAATATAGTTTAGCGTTAAACCATATTTCAGCATCTCACAACCGCAAGGTTCGGTCCCACAGGATGTTTCAGGCCGCTTCGGTGCGCTCCAGCGCGTCCAAAGTGGTGCGATAGCCGCCATCGTCCACATAGGAGGCTTCGAGCGAAGTCGAATGCCGCCCCAGCGCGTCGTTGCGATAGGGAAAACGGCCGAACTTGCGAATGACTTCGCGGTGGGCGCGGGCGTGCAGCAGGTTGTTGCCGCCGTCGTTCATACGCTCGCACATCAGCCGCACACAGCGGTCCTGATCGCACAGGTTTTCCGAATGCATCAGCGGCATGTAAAAGAACTGTCGCGCGGGCGGGTCAATGCGCAAATCCCAGCCCTTGTCGATGGCCGATTTCGCAGCCGCCTTGGCCATACGGTCGCTGGCAAAGGCCCTGGCATCGCCACGGAACATATTGCGCGAGAACTGGTCGGCCAGAATGATATAGGCCAGCGCCCCGCTGGGATAGGTCAGCCACATCGAATAGTGACCCGCGCACAGGTTTTCCCAAGCGCCGTGAAACCGGTCGCGGATCCGGGCGTCAAAGGCGTCTTCGGCCCGATACCAATCCGCAGGCGTACAGTCGTCCAGCCAGAATTTCAGGACGTCGTCCGGTGTCACGTCGGTTTGCTGGGCCATGGGTTGCTCCGTTTGCGCCTGCATTTGTGTTTTTACTGTTAAAGTTTTGTTACAACACTGCAATTCACGAAATGCAACAGCGGCGTCATAAATCGCACGCTGCTGCATTCATAGGCATCAGTTCGCTTGCGTGCCGTCGTCATCCTCTTGCGCGGCTTCAGCGGATTCGATGGCCCATTCCTGCGCAATTTCCATACCGACAACCGTGGTGCCCGCAGGTGACATCGCCACGAAGGAACCAGTTTCATCAATCGGAATGGCCGCGCGCTGGGTCGAGCGGTAGATGGCATAGACAACCATTGCTGCAAACAACACGGCGGTGAACAGATAAAAGCCCCCCGGCCCCACGTTTTCCATCAGCCAGCCGGTGATCAGCGGGCCGGCGACGGCACCCAGCCCGTTCAGAAAGAGCATCCCGCTTGAGGCAGCGGCCATGTCTTCGGGTTCCAGAAAGTCATTGGTGTGCGCAATCAACAGCGAATACAGCGGGTTGGACATGCCCCCCACCACAAAGGCCGAGATCAGAAGCATGGTGAACTGATGCCCCAGAAGCATCCCCAAAATCGACCCCGCCGCCCCGATGGCACTGACCCCGACGATCAACAGGCGGCGGTCCATCCGGTCCGACATCCAGCCAATGGGGTATTGCAGCACCACAGCCCCCACAAAGAACGTCGCCACAAAGGTCGAGATTTGCGCGATGCTCAGCCCCGCCTCCGCGCCGTAAACCGAGGCCATGCCGAACTGGGCCGAGAAAATGCCGCCCAGCAAGAACATGCCAACGCAGCCCAGGGGCGAAAAATTGACCAGTTCGCGCAGCGACATCGGCTTGGTGGTCTCAAAGGCCGGCGTGGGGCTGATCGACAAGAGAATCGGCGTGATCGCCAGGCTGACCAACACCGAGGGGATCACGAACAAGACGTACCCCGACGGATCTGCCGTGACCAGCAGCGCCTGCGAGGCGACGATGCCCAGCGTCTGCACAATCATATACAACGACAGCGCCTGCCCGCGGTTTTCATTGGTGGCGGCGTTGTTCAGCCAGCTTTCGGCTGTCACATAGACCGCCGAGAAGCAAAAACCGATCAGGATACGCCCCACTGTCCACGCCCAGGGGTCGGCGAATGTCGGGTACATGATCATCACCGCCGAGATCAGCGAGGCCAGCGCCGCAAACACCCGCACATGCCCCACGCGGCGGATCATGTTGGGCGCCATCCGGCTGCCCCCCAGAAAGCCGACGAAATAGGCTGACATGACAATCGACATTTGCAGGGTCGAAAACCCTTCGATGTTGCCACGGATACCCAACAGGGTGCCTTGCATCCCGTTGCCGACCATCAACAGACCCATACCGAACAACAGGGCCCATGCGCTTGAAAGAACTGAAAACATAATGCGCTCCGAAATATGTCGCGGGTTTGGCTGATGCGGCGATGTGGGTAGCGTTCCATTCCCCTGTCCCACGCCATCATGGCGCAGGTCAGGGACGAAAGCGACCTATTGCGGTCTGTTTGGGCCGGTTGCCCCGAAGGGAAGCAAAAGTGATGCGTCACCGTAGCTGAAAAACCGATAGCGTGCAGCTATTGCGTGCGCGTAAATTTCGCGGATGCGTTCCTGTCCGATCAGGGCCGACACCAGCATCATCAGCGTTGACTTGGGCAAATGGAAATTGGTCATCAGACCATCGGCCACCTGAAAGTCGAAACCGGGGTAAATAAAGATGTCGGTCGTGCCTTCCCACGGCTGGACCATGCCATCGCGCGCAGCACTTTCGATCAGCCGCAGCGCGGTGGTGCCCACCGGGATCACCCGCCCGCCTGCGGCCTTTGTCGCGGCGATCTCGGCGGCGGCGGCGGCGCTGACATGGCCCCATTCGGCGTGCATCTTGTGGCTGGTCACGTCGTCCACCTTGACCGGCAAAAAGGTGCCCGCGCCGACATGCAGCGTGACATGGGTAAAGGAGACGCCCATCGCTGCCAGCTTTGCCAGCAGGGCATCATCGAAATGCAGCGATGCTGTAGGTGCTGCGACAGCGCCCGAGTGGCGCGCCCAGACGGTCTGATAATCGGATTTGTCCTGTTCGTCTGCCGGGCGTTTTGCGGCGATATAGGGGGGCAGCGGCATCGCACCGGCATCGGCCAGTGCCGCGTCGAAATCGTCGCCCGTCAGGTTGAAGCGCAAATGTCCCTGCCCGTCTGCAGTGCCTTCCAGCGTCGCCGACAGCGCATCGGAAAACCGCACGACCTCGCCGGCCTTGAGCTTTTTCAACGGCTTGACCAAAGCCGACCATGTGCCGTCGGCGCGCGGTTCCAGCAGCGTGACTTCGATCCGCGCCACGGTCGCGCCCTGCGCCGAATTGCGCGCGCGCTGGCCCGACAGGCGCGCCGGAATCACCCGCGTGTCGTTCAGCACCAGCCGGTCGCCCGCGCGCAGCCATGTTGTCAGGTCAGAAACCCGTGCATCATGGATTTGCGCAGCATCCGCCACCAGCAAACGTGCCGCCGTGCGCGGCACCGCAGGGCGGGTTGCGATCAGCTGCTCGGGCAGGTCGAAATCAAAATCGGTCAGTTTCATGACCCCGCCCTTAACGCCCCCCTTGGGCGCTATCAAGCCGTTGCCGTCGCAGTTGCGCGGGTGTGAGATCGGTCTTGGGCGGAACAAAGGCTTCGGGCACGGTGCCGCCGCTTTGCCCCTGCGGACTTTCCAGCGCAGGCACCTCTGGTGGCGGACGGCGGAAGATCTCGCGGAACAGTCCCGGAGTCAGCGCCGACAGCGGATTCACGCTGACATTGGGTTTGGCCGCAGGGCCAGTCAGCCGGTAGTTGAACCCGATCAGCCCCTCGCCCTTGCGGGTAAAGATCGCGCCGATTCCGTTCAGCAGGTAAACCGGCGACACCACACCCTGCATGTCCAGTGTCGAATCATTCAGATTGTAGATACCGTCCATCGAAATGCCCAACGACGGGCCGGTGGCACTGGCCTTGGTCAAGGTCATGCGTTTGGGGGTCAGGCGGAACGATCCTTCGACATTGCCAAAGACAATACCATCACCGCTGAGCTGTTCCAGCAGGCCGACAATCGAAATGGCAGCCAGCAGATCCGCGATGGCGGGCGCGTTCTTGACCCGTGTGTTGCGAATGGTCAGCTCGCCGTCAAAGGCACCGTTCTGGCCCACGGGCAACAGCGTCAGGTTCAACTCCCCGCCACGCGCATTCTGGATGATCCCGGCCGAGGCCACGACACCGCCCGCATCCTGTGAGGTCACGCGCACCGCGCTGCGCCCGTTCTGGGGCACCACCCGTCCTGCCACCGCAGCGCCACCGTTGATCCGGCCCGTAAACGTGCCGTCCAACCCTTTGGCGGTGTTGAACGTGCCCTGCATGCCGGTCAGCGATATCGTGTCGGTGATGCGCAGACTGTCCAGCGCCAGAACCAGCGGACCGGTCGACTGGCCACTGCCGCCCGCATCCTCCGAGCCGAAATTGGCGGTGCGCAAATCTATGGTGCCACCGCGCACGCGGATTTCAGGGGCAGCATTGCGCCCACGCCCGACAATATCAACCGGCACGTTCAACCAGTTGCCCACTTTGACCTGCGAAAAGCGGGCGCGCTCTAACCCGCCCGAGGCATCCAGTTTCACCGCGCCACTGGCCGACAGGCCGGCAGCGTTCAGACGGATCGCAGTGATTTCGGGGCGGGTTCCAAGGGTTGCTTCGACACGCAGGGTTCCAGCGGTGCCCGCCGCCTTGGACCAGCCCAGCGGGGCAAGCCGCATGGTCAGCCCGCGCAGGTTCGATGTCAGCACCATGCGCGGTGCGGCCCCGCCGGTTGGCAGATCCACCACGATCTGCCCCACGCCGGTGCCGCGAATGGAACCGGGCGGCAGGTCGATGTTGAATTCATCCAATGTGGCCTGCGAAATCTCGACCGTGCCGCGCACCTGACTGCCGCCCTTTGCTTCCACTCCCAACGGCTGGTCCCATTTCACATCAAAGGGCACATTGCCCAGTCGGCCCTGCCCCGCCACATGCACCCCGTCGTTTGTCGCCGTCAGCTTCAGCGTGGGGGCCGCAAGGGTTTCGTTCGGAACCAGCACGTCGGTGCGCACATCGCTCAGCGTGCCGCTGACCTCGTAAGTCACGTCGCTGGGTTGCAATTTCTTGATCAATGGCAAGGCAATGGTGCCTTCCAGGGAAACCCGCCCGTCTGCCAGCCCCACAGGCAGGCTGGCCTTGTCCATCACCCGCAGCGGCTCCTGATCCAGCAGCGACAATGCGGCTGTAACGGTGCTGGTGGTTTCCAGCCGTGCGATGGCCGGTGCACCATCCTTGACTGCGACATCCGGAATGATGAAGGACGATCCCTCCATCCCCACACGCCCGCCTTGTGGTGCGGTGACAAAACCCTGATCGACAGAAACAACAAAGCGGTTGCGCAGCAGGCTGGCATGGCCCGATGCCTTTTCGATCGGCGGCATCGTTTTCATGAACCGCACCTTCGCATCCGCATAATCAAAGCTCAGATAGCTTTCCATCGGCGTGTCCGGTGCGCCGCGCAGGGCCAGATCAACTTCGCGCAGCCGTCCCGCGAGCAGGTTTTCGGACACCCAGTTGCGGGTCGGCGCGATCAGTTTTTCGGGCCACAGGGCCAGCAGCCGTTCGGGCGCCAGCTCGTCCACCTGCGCATCCAGCGAAAACCGCCAGCCTTCGCGTTCGGCAATCAGACTGCCGTTGGCACGCAGCCATTGCCCCTGATCCGACACCAGAATTTGTCCTAGCGTGACGCGAAACGGGTTCAGGTCCAGCCGAAAATCCAGATCGGCCCCGTCCAGCACCACCGGTTCGGCATAGAGATCCCGCGGGTTGAATTGCAGTCCCGAGGCTGAAAACTGCCCGATCAGCGTATCAACCTGACCATCTGTCTGCCCGTCCCCGCCCTCGACAGCACCGACAATCGCCTGCCCTTCGATTCGCCCCGTGACCCATTTGCTGACAACGCTCAGCTCGTCGAACTGCAAGACACGCGATGCCGGATCAAAGGTGAAATAGGTGCGGGCGGACCGAAACGGGATCGGACGGGTTTCGTTGTTTGGCTGAACCACACCCTGCCCGATCTGCAATGTCGCGTTGATCGGAGCCAGCGAGCCATCGGCCAGAACGCCGGTGCGCAGCGCCCCCGAAATCGGGGCGCGCAGGGCATCAAGCCAGGCAAAGGCAGGCCCCTGAGCCGCGATGTCGGCGGCGTCGACATCGGCCAGCTTGACGCCGAATTCGGCCAAAGGAGACCCGATGCGACTGGAATAGTTGGTTTCAAGCGTCGCCACGCCGGTGCCACCGGACAGCAGTGCCAGATCCGCCGATACCGCCAGATCGTCGCCAGTGCGCGCCAGCCGCACGCGGCCACCATCAGCCGTCCAGGCGCGCCCGGCGCGGGCGTCTTCATAGCGCAGCGTCACGCCGTAAATGTCGGCTGCGGTCAGCGCCTGCAACTGGGGCTGCACCAGCGCGGCATCCACACCCGCGATCAGCGCCGGCACCGAAACCGAGCGGGCTTCGCCTCCGCTCAGACCCTGGCCGCCATACAGGGTGACCTGCCCTTCGCTGTCACGCCGCAGGGTCACGAACACGCCCGTCAACTCGATCCGCTTTGGCACCACCTGCCCCGACAACAGCGGTTTCATCGCAAGACTGGCTTCCAGTTCCGAAAAGCTGACGATTTCGGCCCCCGCATCAGTGCGCAGGGTCACGTTGCGGATGCGCGCGCGCGGACGCCAGCCCTTGTTGACGACAATCTCGGCGCCTTCAAAGGTCAGCTTCACACCGGGCAAGACCCCGTTCACCCGCGCCTCGATCCGCTGTTCCAGCCAGAGGGGCGCGGCAATCGGCTTGCCCACCAGCACGGTAATCAGCACCGCCGCAACAACGCCCAAGACCGCGCACAGCACAAGCGTGCCAACCCCCACATGTTTGGCAATGCGGCGTTTGCGGCCCTTGCGCCTGACCTTTGGCAGGTCCGCCGCGCCGGGCTGTTCAGGAGGTTTTGGCGACTTGGTGTCGGTCATGTCTTTATTCTTGCTGCTCCAAAGCTACTATGACAGTCAGTTTCGCGCATGCCCAGATGGGCCAGTATGACAAGGACCGTCATGATAGAAGTAGCTTCCCCCGCCCCCGATTTCACCTTGCCGCAAACCGAAGGAGCGGATGTCACGCTGTCTGCCCTGCGTGGCACCCCTGTTGTTCTGTTCTTTTATCCAAAGGACAATACGCCGGGCTGCACCACCGAATCCATTGCCTTTTCCGAACACCTGCAAGCCTTTGCCGATGCCGGTGCGCAGGTCTATGGAATTTCCAAGGACAGCCTGAAGAAACACGCCAGTTTTACCACAAAACACAGTCTGACAGTACCGCTTCTGTCGGATGAAAACGGGACGGTTTGCGAAGACTATGGCGTATGGAAGGAAAAAAAGATGTATGGCAAGACCTTTTGGGGGATCGAGCGCACCACGGTGCTGATCGGCGCCGATGGGAACGTTCAGCGCATCTGGCCCAAGGTCAAAGTGGCCGGTCACGCCGAAGACGTTCTGGAGGCGGTGAAGGCCCTGTGAGCGACACTGTGATGATGCCGCTGGCCCGGATGGCCGACGCCGTGCTGCGCTGTGGCGATGGTCGTGAGAAAACCGCGCTGTCGCGCAGGCTGGCCGCGCAGTGGCAAGCGGCGCGCGCCGCCGGAGAAACGCCCGAGATCGGCACCGCCAGCCCGCCGATGCAGCCCGCCCGCCCCGCGCGCCCCGAACTGCTGGCACCGCGCGACGTGCCCCACCGCAAACCCGGCAGTCCCGAGGGGCGCATCGCCCTGCTGCATGCGGTGGCGCATATCGAACTGAACGCGGTCGATCTGCACTGGGACATCATCGCGCGGTTTTCCCATGTGCCGATGCCGATGGGCTTTTTTGACGACTGGGTCAAAGCCGCCGACGAAGAATCCAAACATTTCAACCTGATGGCCGACTGTCTTGAAGAGCTGGGCAGCCATTACGGGGCCTTGCCCGCGCACGCAGGCATGTGGCGCGCCGCCGAGGACACCGCCGATGATCTGATGGGTCGGCTGGCGGTCGTGCCGATGGTTCTGGAAGCGCGCGGGCTGGACGTGACGCCCAACATGATCCGCATCTTCAAGCAGGCCAAAGCGGACAGCGCCGTCGCCGCGCTTGAGACAATCTATGCCGAAGAAGTGGCGCATGTAGCATACGGGTCCAAATGGTTTCACTTCCTGTGCGGCCGCGAAAACGCCGACCCCAAAGAAGTGTTTCACAGCCTTGTGCAAAAGTATTTCCACGGTGCCCTCAAGCCCCCCTTCAACGAGGAAAAGCGCGCCGAGGCCGGCATCCCGCCCGACTTTTATTGGCCGCTGGCCGCTTCAACCTGAAGTGGGTCCAGCCGGGGACTACACTCTAAGTGCTATTGTTTAAGCGGTATTCTGCCCATTTGCCCGCGAATCTGCCCGAAACCCCCGATCAAGGGCCAAAGCGGTTGCCCGACTGGACCGAGGTCTTTATGCAACAGCGACAAGGTGCCTGTGTTGGGGAACGCAACGCCTGTATTGGGATGGTATAAAAAGGACGGGCAGTTTGCGCACACGTCTCGCGATCAAATTCGATGCCGCGCTCGAGCGGTGGTTTCCTGAACGCAGGGTGTTCCTGAAATCTGACACGGACACGCGTTTCATACGCCTGCGTCCGGGCGTTCAGCTGGTGGCCTTCGCGGGGTCTTCCCTGCTGATTGGCTGGACCATCGTCGCCACCGCCGTCATTCTGATGGACAGCATCGGGTCGGGCAACTTTCGTGAACAGGCCAAACGCGACCAGCGCACCTATCAGGCGCGTCTGAACGATCTGGCAGGCCAGCGCGATTCGCGCGCCACCGAAGCCCATGCTGCCCAAGAGCGTTTTAACGCTGCGCTGAACCAGATTTCGGTGATGCAGTCGGAATTGCTGGAAAGCGAAACCCGCCGCCGAGAGCTTGAGACCGGCATCGAAGTGATCCAGTCGACCCTGCGGGGCACCATGAAAGACCGCGAAGCCGCCCGCATGCAGGTTGCGGCTCTGAAAGAACAGATGGACAGCGACAGCACCGGCACCGCGATGGCGGACAGTGGTGCAGGCGCGCCGCTGGATTTCGTGGCCACCGCGCTGGCCGAGACAGCCGCAGAACGCGACCAGATCGCACGCGATGCAGAAGACGCCCTGTTGGCCGCCGACGATCTGACCGAACAGATCGCCCTGATGAAAGACCAGAACGACGCGATCTTCCGCCAGCTGGAAGACGCCATGACCATTTCGGTGGCCCCGCTGGACAAGATGTTCCGCGCCGCCGGAATGCCGACCAAGCAAATCCTGGAACAGGTCCGCCGTGGCTATTCCGGTCAGGGTGGCCCGCTGACGCCGCTGTCATTCTCGACCCGTGGCGAGGAACCCAGCGCCGATGCCATGCGCGCCAACCGCCTGCTGAACCAGATGGACAAGCTGAACCTGTACCGTATCGCTGCACAAAAAGCGCCCTTTGCCATTCCGGTCAAAAACGCCTTCCGCTTCACTTCGGGCTTTGGTTATCGTCGTGACCCCAAGACCGGCGGGCGGCGTATGCACAAAGGCGTTGATTTTGCCGCCTCAACGGGCACACCGCTGTATGCCACGGCGGATGGTGTCGTGACCCATGCCGGTTGGTCTTCGGGTTATGGCCGTTTGGTCAAGATCCAGCACGAGTTCGGAATCGAGACCCGTTATGCCCATATGTCAAAGCTTCGCGTGAAAGTTGGCCAAAGGGTCTCGCGCGGGGACCGTATCGGTGATATGGGAGCATCTGGACGGGTGACCGGCGTGCACCTGCATTACGAAGTCCGCGTCGGCGGCAAAGCTGTTAACCCCATGATCTATATCAAGGCTGCAAACGATGTTTTCTAAAAGCAAAATCAACGAACCCGGACCCAAAGACGACGCGGCCAAAGGCGGCGCACCTGCGGCTCCGGCACAACCTGCGTCGGCGGCCCCAAAGCCCAACGAATTCAAGGCCAGCGCACCCAAGGCAAAGCCGCCTGCGTCGGTTCTGTCGTCCGACCTGCACATCACCGGCAACCTCAAGACAACTGGTGACATCCAGGTCGAAGGCACCGTCGAGGGCGACATTCGCGCCCACCTGCTGACCATCGGTGAAACCGCAACCATCAAAGGCGAAGTGACCGCCGATGACGTGGTGATCAACGGCCGTATCGTTGGCCGCGTGCGTGGCCTGAAGGTGCGCCTGACATCGACCGCACGGGTCGAGGGCGACATCATCCACAAGACCATCGCCATCGAAAGCGGTGCGCACTTCGAAGGGTCCGTGCAGCGTCAGGACGACCCGCTGAACCCGGGCGCATCCAAAGCGGCCCCCGCCGCCGCGCCTGCGCCCAAGCCACAAGGTCAGCCGCAAAGCTAAGGCCGGCGTTAAAGATTGAGAAACGGGCGTCCGGCATTGCCGCGACGCCCGTTTTCGTTGGGACGTGCGAAACGCATCAAAGCGGACCTTCGGCGCAGTCGCCGCAAAGGTCGGGAGCGCGGGACTTTGTGGCAATTCACCAAAGCCTGAAGGTCAAGGCTCGATGAGCCACCCGTCGCAACGCGCTCAGACGCCAACCCCACCCACCAAGCCCGGAATCAAGTATCCGTCTTGGTCAAGGGTGTTTTGGTGTCCATTCTCTGTTTTCGCTTATGAGAGTGTTTGCGAGGATCAGGAGTTTTCGCATGAGGACGGCGAGCGCGACCTTGTGGGGTTTTCCGGCGGCTCTGAGGGCATCGTATTTCTGGCTCAGATCGGGGTTTCGCTTCATGGCGACGAGGGCGGGCATGAACAGGCTCTCGCGCAGGAGCCTGCGCCCGCCCTGGATGTGGGCCTTTCCGCTCCACTGACCGGACTGACACGTGATCGGCGCGAGACCTGCGAGCGCCGCGATCTGCTTTGACCCCAGAGTGCCGATCTCGGGGCATTCGCTGAGCAGCGCCCGTGCGGTGATGGCACCGATCCCGGGGATCGAGGTGAGAATGCCGATTGCCCTGGCGCGTTCCGGGCAATCGCGGTTTCGCCGTTCGATTTCGGCGTTAAGCCTGTCGATCTGGTGGTTGACCTGACGCAGGCGTGCCCGGGTCAGGCGGCGGGTCACGTCGAGCTGTTGCGTGCCAAGGCGGTTCATCAGCGCGGTACGATCCCGCACCAGCCCGGTGCGGGCGACATGCAACTCCTTGATTTCACGCTGTTTGGGGTCGGTTGGCTGGTCCGGAACCAGCTCCAGCGCGCGCCCCATGAGCGCGAGCATGCGGGCATCGACCGCGTCGGTCTTAGCGCGTGTGCCGTGGGCCTGCGCGAAGCGGCGGGCCTGCAGCGGGTTCACCTTGACGAGCGGCAGGCGGCCTGAGAAATGGCTCTCGAGGCGTCGGTGGTAGGGGCCGGTGGGCTCGAAGACCACGCGCTCCGGCGTTGTCTGCCCCAACCAGCGCTCGAAGGCGCGCAGGCCTGTCGCGGTATTGTCGAACCGGGCGTGGGTTGCGGTGCTGAGCCGGTGCGCGTCAAGATGCGCTTTCGAGATGTCGATGCCGATGGTATCGTTGATCATCTTCGTCATGTCCTTTGCTTGTCGTGCAGAGCCTGTGAGCTGCTGCGTATCCGTTCAGGCCTCATGCGAAGACGACGGGCGATCTCACTTGATTACGGTCCTCGAAGACCTGGCCGCAGACGATCCACCCGTCGCCGGTGCCTGCGATCCAAAAGGTGGCTGGCACCGGCTCCACCTTCGCAGAAGAGCCACGGAAAGTCTGAGACAAGGCACGCAGTGCCGCCGGGCAGCGCCCGACCGCCCCATGGGCGGGCGCTTCCTCACCGTGTTTCACCTCTTCATCCCCACGCCAAAGACGAGAAATAAAGTGGCGGCCACTGACGTCGCGATGCCCACCCGCGGTCAGGCGCCGCCCTGTGTGGTTAAGTCACCATGGGCTCATAGCCGTCCTTCGCTGCGATCTGCGCGACGGTCCGCTTCCCGCAGTACAACAGAATCGGATCGACCAACACACGCACCGACGGATCGCCGTTCACCGCACAGCCCTAGCCCGCCACGGGCTGTTGCAGGCTGGCCTTGGCCAGCGCCGCGATCAGATCGGTGCGGGTCACGATGCCCAGCAGCCGACCCCGCGCCAGCACTGGCACCGCGTCTACCGCGCCCTCGGCCATCAACGGCAACAGCGCAGCGATCGGCGTGGTCGGTGTGGCGCGTGGCCCAGCAACGCCCATGATCTCGTGCGCCTGGGGCGGTCGATCACGGCTGCGGTCCAGCATCCGCGCCATCGACGCGCCAAAACCACGGTTCAGCCGCAGCGCATCATCGCGGGCGCGCTCGATCAGATGCATCTGAAAGATCACCCCCAGAAACCGGTCTTCGGGGCCGACCACGGGCAACGAGGTGCATTTGTGCCGCCGGAACAGGTCGGCCACCTGTGCCACCGGCGTTTCAGCCGTCACCGTAATCAGGTCGCGCGACATTACATCGGCGGCGGTCAGCGGGCCGGTGCGATGGCTGGCCGCCTGCAATTCGGCGGCCCCGATCAGGCGGGCCAGATCCTCGACCCCCATGTTGAACGACTGGCGGTAACGGTCCAGCAGGTCGGTCAACTCCTCCTCGCTCAGCCCCAGACGTTGCATCGGCGCAGGGTCCGAAGTGCCAACAGCATTGCGTTCGTCAAAGTGGCGGAACGGATAGCGCCGCCCCGTCAGGCGCGCATAGATCATCGCCAGCACCACCAGCGCGACCGTGCCCACCGCCACAGGGGCCAGCGCGAACCAAAAGCCCAGATGGGCCACGGCATCGGGGCTCATCGCGGCGGTCATTGCCACGGCACCGGCAGGCGGATGCACCGCGCGGCACAAGATCATCGCTGCGATGGCCAGCCCCACCGCCAATGCGATACGCAGCGCGGGGTCTGGGACCGTCATACAGACCCCCACACCGATCAGCGCCGCCACCGTGTTGCCCACCACGGCCGACCAGGGCTGCGCCAACGGCGCGTTGGGCACAGCGAACAGCAGCACTGCACTGGCTCCGAACGGGGCGATCAGGTACAGGCCCAGCCGAAAATCGACCAAAGGCGACAGAATAAACAGCCCCACCACGGCCAGCCCGACACAGGCACCGATACCGGCGCGCAAGGCCTCGGCCGGATGGGCCACGGGCAATGCCGGACCCAGCCCCCGTATCAGACGCGCGACGTTGTGCATTTTACCTGCTCTCCGAATCTGCTTGGGCCAAGCAGTGTCAAAGGACATGCCCGAGGTAAAGCCATACGGCCTCGCACGTCTGCGCCCCGAAACACAACAGGCCCGCGCAGATCACTGCACGGGCCTGTCGAAAAACCGTTCAGAACCGATCACTCGGTCACTGTCACCGACTTCATAACGTCCTGTTGCCCGTCAATGGCACCGGAACGCGCATCGCCCCGCTTCAGGCTGTCCAGCACGTCCAGACCTTCCGTCACGCGGCCCACGACGGTGTACTGGCCGTTCAACGAGGGGTACTCGGTAAACATGATGAAGAACTGGCTGTTGGCGCTGTCCACGCTTTGCGAACGGGCCATGCCGACAACGCCGCGCTCGTAAGGGATGTCCGAGAACTCTTGCGCCAGGTCGGGTTTGTCCGATCCGCCCATGCCCGCACGGGACGTGTCACCGCCGGACTTGCCGAACTGGACGTCACCTGTCTGGGCCATGAAGCCGTCGATGACGCGGTGGAACACCACGCCGTCATAGGCCCCCTCGCGGGCCAGTTCGGTGATGCGCGCCACATGTTCGGGTGCCACATCCTCAAGCAGATCAATCTGGATCGTGCCCTTGGCGGTTTCGCCCTCGACCTCGATGGCCAGACCGGTGGCCAGCGCGGGGCTGGCCACAAAGGCAAGAGGGATCAACAGCTTACGCAACATCTGCGGCAACCTTGACGCTGATCATACGGTCGGGCTGCGCGGGCGGCTCGCCACGGGTGATCGCATCGACATGTTCCATGCCGGAAATGACCTGACCGTAAACGGTGTACTGACCGTTCAGGAAATCATTGTCCTTGAAGTTGATGAAGAACTGGCTGTTGGCACTGTTGGGGTTGGCCGAACGGGCCGCACCAATCGACCCGCGCGCGTGCGGCACCTTGGAGAACTCGGCAGGCAGGTCGGGCAGCGACGAGCCTCCGGTGCCGGCGGCACGCAGGTTAAAGCCGTCTTCCATGTCGCCGTTCTGCACGTCGCCGGTCTGGGCCATAAAGCCGTCGATGACGCGGTGGAACGCAACATTGTCATACTCACCGGCGCGGGCCAGCTCTTTCATGCGCTCAACGTGCTTGGGTGCCAGGTCGGGCAGCAGCTGGATGGTGACGGTGCCGCCTTTCAGCTCCATCAGGATGGTGTTTTCCGGGTCTTTGATCTCGGCCATTGTCGGCTCCTCTGTCTGATATTGCGAGGATACCTAAGGTGCGGGCCCGCTTTTGCCAAGCCGCTGCATTGACCTGAGGGAAAAATGCCGCGAAACACCGCCCAACGGATTGGATCAAGGAATTGAAGACGATGGCCTGGAAAACACTCGACGACATGGACCTGAACGGCAAACGCGTGCTGTGCCGTGTGGATATCAACGTGCCGGTGGAAAACGGCCATGTGACCGATGCCACCCGGATCGAACGGATCGTGCCCACGGTGCAATATATTCTGGATCAGGGTGGCACTCCGGTGCTGATCGCTCACTTTGGCCGCCCCAAGGGCAAGGTGGCGCTGGACCTGAGCCTGCGGGTCGTTGTCCCTGCCCTGACTGCGGCGCTGGGGCGCAAAGTGCGTCTGATCGAAACACTTGAGGCGGCAGAGGCCGGCACCGACGAAATCGACGGTGCAGATGTGCTGCTGCTGGAAAACATCCGCTTTTATCCCGGCGAGGAAAAGAACGATCCCGACTTTGCCGCGCGTCTGGCCGCTTTGGGCGACATCTATTGCAACGACGCCTTTTCCGCCGCCCACCGCGCCCACGCCAGCACCGAAGCACTGGCGCGCCTGCTGCCCGCCTGTGCGGGGCGTCTGATGCAGGCCGAACTGCAAGCGCTGGAAGCCGCGCTGAGTGCGCCGGAACGCCCCGTCGGGGCCGTTGTCGGGGGCGCCAAGGTGTCGACCAAGATCGACCTGCTTCAAAACCTTGTGCAAAAGCTGGATGTTCTGGTGATTGGCGGCGGCATGGCGAACACGTTTCTGGCCGCGATGGGGGCCGATATGGGGGCATCCTTGCGCGAAGATGACCTGCTGGACACCGCCCGCGCGATTCTGGACGAAGCCCAGACACGCGGCTGCCGTGTGATCCTGCCCGCAGACGGTCGCGTTGCGCGCCAATTTGCGGCCGGGGCAGACTTTGATCTGGTCCCGCTGAACGCTGACACGGTTCTGGACGCCGACCAGATGGTTCTGGACGCAGGTGACGCCGCCGTGACCGAGATTGTCGCAGCATTCGAGAGCCTGAAGACACTGATCTGGAACGGGCCACTCGGAGCCTTTGAAATCGCGCCTTTCGACACTGCCACCGTGAGCGCAGCCCAGGCCGCCGCCAGACTGACCCGCGAGGGTGCGCTGGTCACCGTTGCAGGCGGCGGTGACACCGTTGCCGCACTGAACCAGGCCGGGGCCGCGGATGATTTCACCTATATCTCCACTGCCGGCGGGGCCTTCCTTGAATGGATGGAAGGCAAGGAATTGCCCGGAGTTGCCGCGCTGTCCTGAGACAGAGGCCTTCGGTCAATCGCCGCCTGCGCCCTGTCCTGCTCGCCGGGGCGCAGCGGCACATGATTGCCACAACACGCGACAGTTATCCGATTGTGAAAGCGCTTGGCGAATCGGGGGATTCCCATAGCGAATCAACTGTGGCATAACAGGATCATCGCCCGACCAAGAGGCGGACCTTGAAAGCAGCACCCATGACCCGCATCGCCCGACCGGCATTTGGAACGTTCATCTTTTTCGCAGTGGCTTTTGCCCTGTGCGTCTATTTCACCTTTGCCGCCGTGCAGGGTGATTTCGGGCTGTTCCAGCGGGCCCAGATCGACGCCGAGGCGCGCGTATTATCCTTGCAACTTAAAGATGTTAGAGCCGATGTGGCCCGCATGGAAAACCTCACGCACCGCCTTTCTGATGACTTTCTTGATCTCGATCTTCTGGACGAGCAGGCCCGCAAAATTCTGGGTATGGTCAGGTCTGACGAGATAGTTGTTCGCTAATAGCAACAATTTCGCCCAGATATCGCCGCATTTCACTGTACAACTTTAAGCATAGTAGCAGTTTGAATGCGGCGTATGAGTATGACATCGACCACACACACAACTTCAGTCATTTTTGGCGCCGGTTCAGGCGACCGGAACGTCTGCTTTCAAACATACGAACGGTCCCCCCACACGCAGCGAAATGCGCGGCATCTGCCGTTATCGCCCGGCGCGGGGGACCACAAGATCACTCAATCGAACGCAGACCTTAACATGTAGACCCTCTCCTGCGTTCGCTGTTTGGCGCGGCCGGATCTATCCCGTTCGGACCAAGCCACAACAGTCCCCGAGTGAAAGCCCTGCCCCCGCCCAGCGGGGGCAGGCCGCTGCATTTGGGCCCTACGCCGGCCGTCCGGCTCTTCCGACTCCAACCTGACCTGAATCGCGACCGTCAACGGGGCACGCTATCTGTGCATGATTGTTCCAACCTGCGCCCGAACCGGAAAACCGCCCCCCACATCCCTCGAAACAACACCGCCAACCTGTCGCTACTGCCAGAAAACAAGGCATTCCACCACCATACCGTGACGGATTGTCATTTGCTTATATAACCTCTCGCATGACGCCACCGAATCCGATAAAAGATAGTTTAACGCTAAACTATTAATGTCAGGGAGGGTCGCGCATGGCCGCCAGAAAGACCACAAAGAAGCCGAATGTTTCGGCTGACGAGCTTAAGGCCTATTATCACGACATGCTGCTTATCCGCCGATTTGAGGAAAAGGCGGGCCAGTTGTACGGCATGGGGCTGATCGGTGGCTTTTGTCACCTGTATATCGGACAGGAAGCCGTTGTTGTGGGCCTTGAGGCCGCAGCCGAAGAGGGCGACAAGCGCGTAACCTCCTACCGTGACCACGGCCACATGCTGGCCTGCGGCATGGATCCCAACGGCGTGATGGCCGAGCTGACGGGCCGCGAGGGTGGCTATTCCAAGGGCAAGGGCGGCTCGATGCACATGTTCTCGAAAGAGAAGCATTTCTACGGCGGCCACGGCATCGTTGCCGCGCAGGTGCCGCTGGGCGCCGGTCTGGCCTTTGCCGACAAATATCTGGACAACAAACGTGTCACCTTTACCTATTTCGGCGATGGTGCGGCCAACCAGGGTCAGGTCTACGAGACTTTCAACATGGCAGCTCTGTGGGGCCTTCCCTGCATTTTTGTCATTGAAAACAACCAGTACGCCATGGGTACCTCGCAACAACGCTCGACCTCCAGCGCCGAGATCTGGGAGCGCGGCAAAGCGTTCGGCATTCCCGGCGAGGCGGTCGACGGCATGGACGTGCTGGCGGTGAAAGCCGCAGGCGAAACCGCCGTGGCTCACTGCCGTTCGGGCAAAGGCCCCTATATTCTGGAAATCAAAACCTACCGCTATCGCGGCCACTCGATGTCGGACCCGGCCAAGTACCGGACCCGAGAGGAAGTGCAGAAAATGCGCGACGAACGCGACCCGATCGAAGCCGTGCGCACCATGCTGCTGCAAGGCAAACATGCCACCGAAGAGGACCTGAAAGCCATCGACAAGAAGATCAAGGACGTGGTCAACGACAGCGCCGAATTCGCCAAGACCAGCCCCGAACCCGCGCTCGAAGAGCTGTGGACCGATATTTACGCAACCGAAGTCCCGCAGGAGGCTTGATCCATGGCAACTGAAATTCTGATGCCCGCCCTGAGCCCCACAATGGAAGAAGGCACGCTGGCCAAATGGCTGGTCAAGGAAGGTGACACCGTCAAATCCGGTGACATCATGGCCGAGATCGAAACCGACAAGGCAACGATGGAGTTCGAAGCCGTCGACGAAGGCGTGATCGGCAAGATCCTGGTCGAAGAAGGAACCGAAGGCGTGAAGGTGAACACCGCCATCGCCATTCTGGTCGAGGAAGGCGAAGAGGTCGGCGACGTGCAGGCGTCAAAGCCCGCTGAACCCGCCGAAGCCCCAGCCCGGGAAGAGGCCAAAGCCGACAGCAGCAAGGACCACCCTGCCCCCGAAGCGCCGTCGGTCGACTCCACGCCCGACTGGGCCGAAGGCACCGAGCTGAAACAGCAGACCGTGCGCGAGGCTCTGCGCGACGCCATGGCCGAGGAAATGCGCCGCGACGAAAACGTCTATCTGATGGGCGAAGAGGTGGCTGAATACCAGGGCGCCTACAAGATTTCCCAGGGGCTGCTGGACGAATTCGGCGCCAAGCGGGTCATCGACACGCCGATCACCGAACACGGCTTTGCCGGGATCGCCACGGGTTCGGCCTTTGGTGGATTGCGTCCCATCGTCGAATTCATGACCTTCAACTTTGCCATGCAGGCAATGGACCAGATCATCAACTCGGCCGCCAAAACGCTGTACATGTCCGGCGGCCAGATGGGTGCGCCCATGGTCTTCCGTGGCCCCAACGGTGCGGCGGCCCGCGTCGGCGCCCAGCACTCGCAGGACTATGCAGCGTGGTTCATGCAGGTGCCCGGCCTGAAAGTGGCAATGCCCTATTCGGCCTCGGACTACAAAGGTCTGATGAAAACCGCCATCCGCGACCCGAACCCGGTGATCTTCCTTGAAAACGAAATCCTCTATGGCCGCACCTTCGATGTGCCGGACGTGGACGATTACACCGTGCCATTCGGCAAGGCCCGCATCTGGCGGGAAGGCAGCGATGTCACCATCGTCAGCTTTGGCATCGGCATGACCTATGCTCTGGAAGCGGCGGAAAAACTGGCCGAGGATGGCATCAGCGCCGAGGTCATCGACCTGCGCACCCTGCGCCCGATGGACACGGCCAGCATCATCAAGTCGGTGCAGAAAACCAACCGCTGTGTGACCGTCGAAGAAGGCTGGCCACAGGGGTCGGTCGGCAGCTACATCAGCTCGGTTCTGATGCAGGAGGCGTTTGATTATCTTGACGCGCCGGTCATCAACTGTACGGGCAAGGATGTGCCAATGCCCTATGCGGCCAATCTGGAAAAACACGCACTGGTCACCACCGCCGAGGTTATCGAAGCGGTCAAAACCGTGACATACAAATAAGGAGCGCGCGATATGCCTATTGAAATTCTGATGCCCGCGCTTTCGCCCACGATGGAAGAGGGCACATTGGCCAAATGGCTGGTGAAAGAAGGCGACACCGTCAAATCCGGTGACGTGATGGCGGAAATTGAAACCGACAAGGCCACGATGGAATTCGAGGCCGTGGACGAAGGCGTGATCGGCAAGATCATGGTCGCGGAAGGCAGCGAAGGGGTCAAGGTCAACACCGTGATCGCCGTGCTGATGGAAGACGGCGAAAGCGCTGACGACATCGGATCGGCCCCGGCCACCCCCAAGGCCGACGCGCCAAAAGAGGACGCGCCAAAGGCAGCGCCAGCCGCCACACCCGAAGTTGCCGCCGCCCCGCCCGCCCCCACGGGCGGCGACGGCAAACGCGTCTTCGCCTCCCCCCTCGCCCGCCGCATCGCGGCAGACAAGGGCGTGGACCTGTCCGCCGTCACCGGATCAGGCCCGCACGGGCGCATCGTCAAGGCCGACGTCGAAGGGCTCTCTGCTTCTGACACCCCCAAGACCACAGCCGCCACACCCGCCGCCGAGGCACCGAAGGCCGCCGTCGCCACGGGCCCGTCCGCAAGTGCCGTGGCCAAGATGTACGAAGGCCGCGACTACGAGGAAGTCAAACTCGACGGTATGCGCAAGACCATCGCCGCACGCCTGACCGAAGCCAAGCAGACCGTGCCGCACTTCTACCTGCGCCGCGACATCCAGCTGGATGCACTGATGGCCTTCCGCGCCACGCTGAACAAACAGCTTGAAGGGCGTGGTGTGAAACTGTCGGTCAACGACTTCATCATCAAGGCCTGCGCCATCGCCCTGCAACAGGTGCCCGATGCCAACGCAGTCTGGGCCGGTGACCGCATCCTGAAACTGACCCCCTCCGACGTGGCCGTGGCCGTGGCGATCGAGGGCGGGCTGTTTACCCCCGTCCTGCAAGACGCCCACCAGAAATCGCTGTCTGCCCTGTCGGCGCAGATGAAGGATCTGGCAGGCCGCGCCCGCGACCGCAAACTCGCTCCCCACGAATACCAGGGCGGCAGCTTTGCGATCTCGAACCTGGGCATGTTCGGCATCGACAACTTTGATGCGGTCATCAACCCACCCCACGGCGCAATTCTGGCCGTTGGCGCCGGCGTCAAGAAACCGGTTGTCGGCAAAGACGGTGAACTGGCCGTGGCCACGGTGATGTCTGTCACCCTGTCCGTCGACCACCGGGTGATCGACGGCGCCTTGGGGGCGGAACTGCTGAACGCGATCAAGGACAACCTCGAAAACCCGATGTCGATGCTGGCCTAAAGCACTTCTCGAGAAAAACCCGCATCACCTGACGCTGTCTGAAATCAAATATTTCAACGCGTTAGGTGATGATCCACATCATGTTTTCCGAAAGGTGCCTTTCGCTTCTTTTGGCCCTAAATATCCCGGGGACGCCCGCAAGGGCGGGGGCAGAGCCCCCAGAAGCCCATAGGTCAAAACAACAAAAGCCGGGGCATCTGCCCCGGCTTTTCCCGTTTGGTCGGCTCAACGAAGACTCAGCCTTCTTCGTTCTTGCCCAGCATATGGTTCATCGAAATCGCAGGCTGGTCACAGCCCGCCTCGCCCACGATCCGCGCCGGAATGCCTGCCACGGTCTTGCAAGGCGGCACCTCTTCCAGAACCACCGATCCTGCCGCGATGCGGCTGCAATGCCCGATCTTGATGTTGCCCAGCACCTTGGCCCCGGCCCCGATCAACACGCCGTCGCCAATCTTGGGGTGACGGTCCTGTTCTTCCTTGCCGGTCCCGCCCAGCGTCACCGAATGCAGCATCGACACGTTGTCGCCCACCACGGCGGTTTCACCAATCACGATGGAATGGGCGTGGTCGATCATGATCCCCTTACCGATGCGCGCAGCGGGGTGGATGTCCACGCCGAAAATCTCGCTCACCCGCATCTGGAAGAAATAGGCCAGATCGCGGTGCCCCTGCTGCCACAGGAAATGCCCGACACGATAGGCCTGTACCGCCTGGTATCCCTTGAAATACAGGATCGGCTGCAACAGCCGGTGGCAGGCCGGATCACGTTCATAGACCGCCACCAGATCGGCGCGTGCGGCCTCGATCAGATCGGGTTCCGCGGCATAGGCCTCGTCCACGATCTCGCGCACCACGACCATGGACATCTCGTTCGAGGCCAGTTTCGCGGCAATGCGATAGCTCAGCGCCTTGTCGATAGATTTGTGGTGCAGGATACAGGCGTGGACAAATCCCCCAACCAGAGGCTCGTCCAACACCGCAGTGCGGGCTTCGTCCATGATTTGATCCCACACGGGATCCATCGCAGAGACGTTCGTTCGCAATTCAGCCATGACACCTGTCCTTTCACGCTTGTTGATAGCGCAATAGAGATAAAATGACCAAACGCAAACCTGTGATTGCCCTCATTCCAAATAGAAATGTGTTGATTTTCAGGTCTAAAACCCTCTCACTGTCTGCCCAGCACGGTCGCGCAAGGCCAACAAAACAAGGACGATGCAGTCACAATAACGCGCATCATCCAGCGTTGGCTCTGCGGCCAGAACCCGTTTTCGCGCCGCATCAGACAAAGTGCCGTTGCCCCACAACGGATGCGCCTGACCTGTTTGGCGCACATGGCGGTCGGCCCAGACGGCCTCGTTTATCATCCGGGCGCACAGGTCGGGCCGCTGCGGCGGAGGTTGTGCCAACAACGCCCGCGCCGCATCGCGCATATCGGTATGCAGCACGGGTCGCATCACAGCGTGACCGCGAGTCGCCCCGCCAGACCGGCCCCGTAGCGCGCCGACATCTGCGCCACTTCAACGTTAACCGCGCCCAGCGCCCCGTCTGCGGCCTGCGCGGCCGCGCCATAGGTCCACTGCGGTGTGCCAGCCATCTCTTCGCGCAGCACCGCGCCGTCCTTCAGCACGCGAATGCGATAGCTTTCGATATCCTCACCCAGCGGCACGTCGGGCGTGTCCCAGCCGTCCCCGTCAATCCGCGTCCGCCGCACCCAGCTGAGCGCCACATCGCCGCTGCCTTGCATATCTGCGCGCAAATGCGCCGGTGCATAGGGCCGCAGGCCATTCCCGTCAAAAGCCTGCACCTGTTCGACATAACTTGGGTCATCCAGACTGCGCCGTGCCGGACCAATGCGGTAGTGCTGTGCCACCCGCCGCAGGCGCGCCGCCAGTTCGATCTGGCCGGGTGTGCCATCCAGCAGCACCACCCAAGACCCTACGGGCCAGGCATCGGGCATCAGCGCATCACTGCCCAACTGCCCGCGCAGCCGTCGGCGCAACAGATAGGTGGCTGCCCCGATCAATTCGGCCTCCTGAAACTGGAACAGTTCCCAATTGTCGCCGCTGCCATCGCCAATCGCGCACAGATTGCGCCCGTTCAGTACAGCCTCGGGAGAAGCCCCCGACAACGCCCCGTGCAGCAGACGCACCTCCAGCGCATCGCCATTGTCCCAGACCGCAGGGCTGTGACGTACCAGCGGGGATTGCGTCACGCCAACCACCGATTCCCGCGCAATGATGCTGTTCAGCCCATAGTCCTCGTCGGTCGGCGTGCTGTAGACCGCCACCGAGCCGGGCCACGGGGTTGCCGTGATCGCCAGATGCGGCGCATGGGGCACCTCGTCCCCGCTCATCAGCGGCAGATCCAGAAACAACGGGGTCACAGGCACAGGCGGCACAAACGCACGCACCGATGCCAGCACATCCTCCAGATCCGACGGTTCATACACCCCCGGTTCGATCCGCACCGCTTCGAGCATCTGCGAAGCCCCCTGCTCGACCCGATCCACGCGGAAACGCCCCGTTGCATTCCCGGCACCTGCCAGGGCAATCACATCGCCCGCACCGATGCCCATCAGCGACGGCGGCAATGCCACCCGCACCGCATCACGCGCCACCCGCGCCTCGATCAGCCAGCGTTCAGCCACCTGCCGCCCTTCGGCGCGCGTCATCGCCAGCGCCACATCCGAGCTGGCAACCGCATGGGTCGCCTCGTCAGGCAGCACTGCCTCCTCCGCGATGGTTTCGAAATCGCCATCAGCCTGCACAAACCGCAGCCGCACGCGCCCCGCCATCTCGGCTTCGGCCTCGCGGATATGTTCCAACGTGCCTTCCATCTCGCTGCTGACCGCAAACGCTGACGCCGGCACATCCACCGCATCCTGCCCATCTCGCGCCCGAAACGACAAAACCCCGTCCCGCTCGATCGCGTCAAACCCGTATCGCAGCATCAGAGGCTGCAACGCCGCCCGCGCATCCCCAACATCGCCCACCACATAGCCGCGCACATAACCGTGCAGCTGCGAGGTATCATAGGCCTGCAATCCCGCCTTCTCGCAGATCTCGCCCACAACCGACGCCAGCGTGCGTGACCCCGTGCGCCCGTTGATCCAGTGGCCCCGGGTGTAATTGTCCCCGTCGCTCCACTGGGTCGTGTTGTTGGGAAAGAACGGATAGGGCCGCGTGTCCCATGCCCATACAAAGCTGTGGGACAGGTCCAGCATCGGCCCGTCATATTCAACCGAGACAGGGTTGCGGTCACTCTCCCCCCAATAGGAATACATCGCCCGCAAATACTGCTTCTGGATCAGATCATCGCGCCGACCGTCCGAATAACGCGGCAATTCGCTTTCCGAGGATTTCGCGTCCAGAAATTTGTTGGGCTGGTTGGTGCCCTTATCGACCGCCGCACATCCCAGTTCGGTGAACCAGATCGGCTTGGACTGCGGCTCCCAGTCGGTCGGCAGCTCATTGCGAACGCCCCCCACCCGCTCGTGGTGCGTGTTCAGCCACCAGCTGCGCAAATCCTTGTAACGATAGACCCACGGCTCATCATGTGCCCCATCGGTGATCGGCGTGCGGATCTGGGCGTTGCGCGCGTCGCCTGAATGGTAATACCAGTCATAGCCCTCACCGCCCTCGATATTGGCCCGCAGGTAATCCAGATTGTAGATCTCCCCCTGATCCGCATCCAGATGATCCGTCCCGTCGCGCCAGTCCGACAGGGGCATGTAGTTGTCGATACCGACAAAGTCGATCTCATCATCCGCCCACAACGGATCAAGGTGGAAAAACACATCGCCTGAGCCGTCTTGCGGCTGAAAACCAAAGTATTCAGACCAATCCGCCGCATAGCCGATCTTGGTCTCGGCCCCCACCAGAATACGCACTTCACCTGCCAGCGCGCGCAACGCCTGCACAAAAGGAAAGCTGTTGCCCGCCCCGCGGATCTGGCTCAGTCCGCGCAGCTCAGAGCCGACACAAAACGCATCTACACCACCTGCGGCGGCACACAGCGCCGCATAATGCAGGATAAACCGCGACAGGCTCCATTCCGCAGGGCCGGAATAGGCAACCGTACCATCCCCCACAGTGAAATCCGCCGCCGTTACCGTCCCGACAAAACCGGCAACTTCATCCTCGGCCACAACGGTGCCATCAGGCGATCCGGCTTGACCCGCCGCCTTTGACGTGGTGATCCTCCCCCGCCACGGCAGCGCAGGTTGGGTTTCCGCGTCTGAATAGGGATCGGGCAGCGCATTGCCCGCCAGCTGATCCATCAGCACAAAGGGATAGAACATCACCGCCTTGCCCGCATCATCCAACGCCCGGATCGCTTCGACCACCGAGGCATCGGCAGGTGTGCCGCCATAGACCGGACGGTCGCTGACCTGCGCAATCTCAACTGCCTCAGCCCGCGTCAGTTCTGACACGACCCACGGCATGTTCTGCCCCTCTGCATCCTTGCGCTCGACCTTGGGGCGGATGGTGCAATGATCACAGCGCAGATCATCGCCAAACCACGACACCACCAGCGACGCTGCCCCGCAATTGTGCAATTCACCGTCCAGCACTTCCAGCGACTGGGCAAAGTCCGGCTTGCCCGCAGGGGTGTTCACATTGGCGCTCCAGCGCCCGCCCTTGCCATCGCCGTAATACACCGGCGTCGTCGCCAGCGCATATTCTCCGGTGCCGGGGATCAACGCCACGCCCTGCACCGCCTGCGCCATCTCGTCGGCATAGCCCGGCTCTTCGGGCTGTTCCGCACGGATCACCTCAAAGGAAAACTGCGGCACCCGATTGCCAAAGGGTTGCAGCGCCAGAGTGTCCATCACCACATATGCGGTGCCGCGATAGGCCGGCACCATGCCCGCGCCCTCGATGGCTTCCATCGTCGGGTCGGGCAACTGATCGGGCGTGCCGGTATAGACCCGCATGTTCAGATCATCCACCGCCAGTTCCTCGCCATCCGCCCAGATGCGCCCGACACGCAGGATTTCCCCTGCGCACAGGGCAATCGCCAGCGACACCGAATAGCTGTATTCGCGCGTTGCAGGCTGGCTGGGCGCCCCCTTGCCGCCGCCCGACTGCGTCACGACCTCGCTGAAATCCGACGCCCAGATCACCTGACCGCCCACGCGCATCCGCCCGTAAACCTGTGCCACCGGGTCGCCTTCGCCCGCGCTGGTCAGACGAAAACGGTCCACCCGCCCGGTCTCGACCACATCCGAACCCTGGCCCATCAGCCGCTGGTCAATCACCTTGCCCAGCGTCGCACCAACGGCGCGCCCGATGGCAACCGAAGACAGCCCCGCCAGCGTACCGCCAACCGAGCCACCAATTGCAGCACCTGCCGCAGAAAGAACTATCGTCGCCATTCAGCACCCCTCCTCGGGAAATTGAAACCGCGCCACAAGACGCCGCCGCCAAGGTGTGCTCAGCGGGCTTTCCACCACTCCGTGACCGGAATAGGCATGTATGAAACTGGGCTGCCCACCGACCTCCGCCGCCAGCCCCAGATGTTTGGCCACAGCCCCGTCGCGCATCCGAAACAACAGAATGTCGCCCGGGCCTGCGTCCTCCAGCGCCTTGGGCTGCAAATGCCGCAGGGCTGCCGCCCACAGCCGCTCGTCGCGCTGCGGCTCTGACCAGTCCATCGAATAGGCGGGCGGCACCTCGGGCTCAGCCCCCAGAACCTCGCGCCAGATGCCCCGCACCAACCCCAGACAATCGGCCCCCGCCCCCCGGCAAGAGGCCTGATGTACATAGGGCGTGCCAATCCAGCCCCGCGCCACCGTGACAAACCGCGCGCCACTCATCGCAGGCTGCCGCCGCTGTTCGCCCCACCGGAACGCGGCACCGACACCACCCAGTCCTCGCCGGGAATGTCGGGAAACCCCTGAAAGTTCAGCAGGTTGTTGAACTTGAGCCGACAGGTCTCGGTGCGTTTGTCGCAGCCCGCAATCACCCTGATGCTGTCGCCAGCCACCAGCGGAACCCGAAGCTTTTGCCACAGTTCAATCCGCCGCTGACCACCCTCAAGCACATCATGCTTGATCACCCCCCACAGGCCGTTTGCCGCACCGCCCAAAACCTGCAACCTCCCGCGGCGGAACCACTCAGGCTCGAACGCACCGGCATCGTCCCATTCAAAGTTCAGCCCGTCGCTGCCGACTTCCAGCGTGACGTCCACGAAATACCCCGGCGTCGCGGTGTCAAAGCGGCATTGACCATCGCCCAACACCGCCGTGCACGGCTTTTGATAGCTGCGCCCCAACGGGCGGTTCAACGCTTCGGTCAGCCCCCGCAACTCGGCCTGAAACGCCCCGCCTGCGCGGCGCAACTCGCCAATGCTGCCGCGAAACTGCATCCATCGTTGATTCACGTCCTGCCAATTCACCAGCCACGCCCGCACCTCGGCCCCGTCGAAACGTCCCGCTTCGATGTCGGCCTCGGTCACGGCGGCATCGCTCAGCGCGCCCAGTGCCTCGGTGTTGTCCACCGACAACCCCGTGCTTTGCGCCAAAGCCGAGGCACTCAGACCGGTGTCGGCCTTGAACTGCAACCCGTCAAACGCCAGCGCCACATCATGATCGGTGAACCCGTAGCTGACCCCGTCGCTGCGCGTTATCGACCACGCCCGACACAACGTCGTCGTACCCGTGGCCACATGGGCCAGAAACTCTGCACTTTGCCCCGCCATCAGACCCGCACCTCAACCACCGGCACGTCGGGCACCTGCCCCGCCTGAAAACTGGCCACGCTGGTCTGGATCTGATCGGTGGCAAAGCGCACCGGCACGTCAAATTCAAACCCGGCCACGATCTGCATCTGAGGATCGGGCGCATGGGCAAAGCTGACGATGCCCGAGGTCACATCAACCTCATAATCGACGCCTTCTTGCAACTCGTCCTGCGCGACGCCCACACGCACTGTGCCGGCCACCGGCTTGGTGATGATCCGGTCATAGCTGTGCGCGCCCGAGTGGTAGGTTTTCACCAGCGGATAGGCCAGCGTCTCCCCGTCGCCCACCGCAATCACCTGATCGTCAAAGGCAACCTTGCCGCTGGCCCTGGACGATTTGAAATCGGCCCAGTCCTTCCAGCGAAACCCGAACATCTGCCCGCGCCGCGCCTCGAAGAACGCAATCAGCGCTTCGATGTCATCCAGCGACCGCATCCCCAGCCCCGCATCATAGCGCCTGCGCGAATGTGCCCAGGGGGTGTTGCGTTCCTCATACCCGTTGGCCAGCGTCACAATCTCGGTGCGTCGCTCCGGCCCGCCAAGCGAGCCAAAGCTGAGCGATGCCGGAAATCTTACCTCGTGAAAATTCATCTCTACCCCTCCTCAGCGGTTGCGGTTGCCACGGCCCAAAGCACGGCCCATCTTGGCCGCGATCTGGTTCTGGCTGCGCTGGAACCCCTGCACATCCGGCGTGGTGATGTTCATGATGACGGTCGGCGCAGCCGCCCCTCCACTGCGCACCCCCAGCTTGCCATCGGCCCCGCGTGCCAGCGGCATGATGGCTTCGGGCCCTGCTTCGCCCATCAGTCCCATGCCCCCGCGCATTCCGAACGGTGTGGCACTGCTGACAATCCCGCCACTGGCAAAGGGCATCACACGGCCCTGACTGAACGACGCCCCGTCGGCAAAGGGCAGAATGCCCTGCACCAACCCGTTCACCCCCTGCGCCAGCAAGCCGCCAAAATGGTTCGTCACCGGCTTCATCGCAGCGTTATAGGTTGCGCTGATCATCGACTGCGCAACGGTTTGCAGCGCGTCAGACAGCTTCATGCCGTCGAACACCACCCCGTCAAACGCACGCCGCAGGCCCCGGCTCAGCCCGCGCTCCAGCACCTGCACATCCTGCCCCGTGGCCGCCAACGACGTGCGCATCCGGCGCAGCTCGCTGTCAAACCCCGTCACCATGACCGAGGCCTGACCCAAACTGTCCGACAGCGCATCCGCACTGGCATCCAGCTCTTCGATCCTGTCTTCGTATTCGCTCATATCGTTCCCTCGTCGGTTCGGTCGGGATAGGCCGCCATCAACGCCGCCAGCCCGTCATTCAACAGCGGCCCGCCACCGCCCGTATCGCCCAGCATCATCCGCAACTCGGCAGGGGTCAGGCTCCAGAACACATCCGGGGCCAGCCCCAATCCGTGCATTCCCGCCCGCATCAAGCCTTGCCAGTCCATCGCCTGATTCATGCCTCTGGCACCACAAAGGCACGCGCCAGCAACTCGGCGGCGGCCCGCGCCGCGGCCATCGGCCCGCCGTCAATCTCTGCCTGCGCCAACGCCGCAGGCGACAAATCACAGCCACCGCCTTCCAGCCCCGCGCCCAGCAGCACCAGCACATCACGGGTCGAGAACGCACCGCTTTCGAACCGCTCAACCAGCCCCACCAGCGATCCGGCCTCCAGCGCCGCCTCAAGCGACGCCAGCGCACCCAGGGTCAGGCGCATCACATGCCGCTGACCGTTGATGGTCAGCGCCACGTCTCCCCTCCACGGATTGGCCATCTCAGATCACAACGCCACGAAGGTCAGCAAACCCGCCGAGGCCATCGACATCTCATAGGTCGCCTCGCCATTGTGGCTGCCTGCGTATTCGATTGCGGTGACCTGAAACGGCCCCTCGATCACCCCGAAATCGGGAATGATAATCTGGAAATCCGGCACCTCGCCGTCAAAAAACAACTGGCGCGCACGCTCGTCTGTGCCTTCGTCCTTGAACACGCCCGACCCGCTGATGCTGCACGACCGAACGCCAGCCCCGGCCAGCAATTCACGCCAGCCCCCCTGGCTTTCCAGACTGGTGACATCCACCGTCTCGGCGTTAAAACTGACACGCGTGGCCCGCAGACCCGCAATCGTCTCGAACTGACCGTCCGAGGTCATATCCACTTTGACCAACAGGTCTTTTCCGTTCTGAGCAGCCATGAAATTCTCCAATCAGGGCAAAGGGTTAATCATCCTCGACACGAGCCTTGAACCGCAGCGTAATGGTGCGCCCGGCACCGCCGTCGCTGCGGTCCGCCACCGCGCGGTCGAAATTCAGGTAAATCAGCCGTCCCCGCGTCAGCGTCAGATCGGCGTCGTGCAGGGTGTCGCTGATGGCGACGCCCACAGCCTTGGCAGCGGCAAATCCCTGCACGTCCGTGACCACCGCAATGCGGATGTCATGGACCGCGCCGTCGCCGGTCTTGTCATTGGCTGCCTGTGCGGTTTCGGCGCCAATGCTGACATACAGCGACGGAACCGTGCCGGTTGGCACCGCATCATATATGTCCGACCCCACCAGATCGGTCACAGCCGTGGCCCCGCTCAAAGCCCCGTAAATCGCGCTTTGCAGCGCTGCGGAAACGCCATAGCTCATGTCGCCACCTCCTCATCTGCGAAACAGGTCAGATAGCGGCCCTCGGGGTCGTGTTCGGCCACCGCCGTGATGCGAAACACCCGCGCGCCATCCCGAAACCGTTGCTCGGCTGCGGGCCGTTCAGGATGGCCGACAGGCGCACCACGCACGATGATCCGGTATGCCACCTTCGACACCGGCGCCGGTCCCGCTGCCGCCTCGCGCCCCGTGCGCGGCAATACCTGTGCCCACAAAACACCCAGCACGGTCCAGCTTTGCGCATATCCCCCCGACCCGTCAGACACCCGCACAGGGGCCTCCAGGCTCAGCCTATGGCTCAGACGCGGCCGCTTCATGCCGCGCCCCCGGACCAGACGCGGAACATGCGATAGCGCTCGATCAGGCTGCTGACACCAAAGGGCATGCAGCCCTCGCTCAGCGTGGTTTCACTGCGGAACTCGTAGTAATGCGCCGCCAGCAGCAACACCGCCTGACGCAGATCCGACGGCACCTCGGCCCATGTCGCGCTGTATCCCGCATCAAACCCGATCACGACAGATCCAGCCGCAGGGATGGCAGGCAGCACCGCCCCCACCGGGCGCAACTGCGGGCGCTGCCCGTCCTGCTCCAGCCAGTATTGCGTTGCAGGCACTGCACTGCGCGCGCCCAACCGGTCGACAATCTCGACACTGCTCACCGCCACCACCGGCGCCACCGGCAGCGCCGCCGCATCAGGGTCACGCCAGCGGGTCAGCGACCAGCTGAAACCACGCTGCAACAGGATCTTACCCGTGCGCGCCTCAACCGCCGCCATCGCCGCCCGCAAGAAGCTTATCAACACCTCGTCTTGCAGCGATCCCGCGCCAAATCCGGTGCCCAGACGCAAATGCGCCTTGAATTCGTCCACCGGCAGGCCCGCGTCAGGCACCGTGGTCTCTTCGATCAACATCATGGAACATCTCCAAAATTCCGGCCCCTCAAAGATCAGAGCCGGACGCACGCCAGCCCGCGTTGCTCAGACGGAGGGGAGCAGCTAGACAACGCTGGCCTGTCAAAAGGGCACACGCCCGGCAGACGCGGGGAAACCAAAGCCCCCCGCGCCATCCACCTTCCCGGTTAAGAGACGGCGAATTTCAACAGCTTGATCGCCGCGAAATCACTCACATCGCCGCCCACACGCTTGGTCGCGTAGAACAGCACATGCGGCTTGGCGCTGAACGGATCACGCAGCACGCGCAGGTCGGGGCGTTCGGCAATGGTGTAACCCGCGGTAAAGTTGCCAAAGGCAATCGCAAAGCCGTTGCTGTCGGCATCGGGCATGTCCTCGGCCACCAGCACCGGATAGCCCAGCAGCGTCGCAGGCTGGCCTGCACCCAGACCGTCAGACCAATGGAACCGCCCGTCGTTGTCCTTGAGCTTGCGCACGATGCCCACGGTCTTGGAGTTCATCACAAAGCTCGCACCGGCGCGGTATTGCGCACCCAGCGCATAGACCAGGTCGATGATTGCATCAGGCTCCACGTCTCCGTCAATGCCCGTCGCCGTGTAGCCGATATTGCCCCATGACCAGCTGCCGTTTGCAACCGTCGGATGCGCCAGGAACCCCTTGGGCTTGTCCACCCCGTCGCCGTTGACAAAAGCCGCCGCCTCGGCGCGCGAAAACTTGTCCGCAATGCGCCCGGCCAACCAGCCTTCGATGTCAAAGGCACTGTCATCCAGCAGCCGCTGCGACGCCTTGGGCAGCGCCGACAGCTCGTGCAACGGGATGGTGATCCGGTCGATCTGCGGCGTATCGGTTTCCGCCACTGCACCCGTTTCCGTGGCCCAGCCAGCCCCCACATCCGTATGGTCCACCAGCACGTCAAACGTGGTCGCCTCGACGTTCACAACCGACGCAATCGAGCGCACAGAGGCAGTGGCATTCAGCACCGATTTCACCGTGTCCGCCGTCTGCGGGTCCACCAGGTAACCGCCGTCACTGTTCACCGCCGTCGACAGCGATTTCACCTCCATCTCCAGCCCGCGCAGGCCATCGTCATCGCCCGAACGCAGATAGGCGTTGAACGCCTTCTGATGGGGCGCGCCCGTGTCCACAGCGCCCGCCAAAGGGGTGCGCGCAGGTGTCATTTGTTTCCGGTCCAGCATGGTCAGTCGCTCTTCTGTTTGTTGAAGTTTCGTTTCAATTTCGGCCTGAAAGCCCTTGAAGTCGCTGACAAAGCCGTTAACGGCTTGGGTGACTTCCTGAACCGGAGACAGATCTTCCCCGGTCGGAGCCTTGATCTCGGTCTTGCTCATCCGCATGTCCTTGATTGATTGCAGTTCAGACGCGACTTACGTGCGCATCAACCTCGTGCGCGCGTCCTCAAAGGCCGCCGCCATTCCGCGCAGTGCCGCAGCCTCGTCAGGCAGCATGTCGCCCGCTTTGCCTGCCACACGCGCACTGGGCAGCATCGGGAATGTCACCAGCGACACCTCCCAAAGCTCCAGTTCCGTCAAGAGCCGCTGGCCCTTGTCATTCTTCGCGGCCCGCACCGTGCGATAGCCGATGCTCAGCCCGTCAATGGCCCCCGCTGCGATCAGCGACGCGGCCTCGCGGCCCTTCTCGACGCTGTCCAGCAGCCGCCCCTTGACCCACAGACCCGTGGCATCCTCGCGCACCTCGTCCCACACGCCGATCGGCTGGGACGGATCATGCTGCCACAGCATCTTGACCTTGCGCCCCGACGCCACCAGCGCCTTGAGCGAGGCCGCATAGGCCCCTTTGGCCACCACGTCGCCGCCCTGATCGCAGGCGCCGAACAGGCTGGCATAACCTTCGATCACCGCCCCGTCCTGCACCTGCAAGCCTTCGCCGAAACGGGCGAATTTCGTCTCCAGTCCAGTGTCCACGTTCATGGCCCACTCCTTTGTTTGTCCGCTCATGGTGTCGCCACCAGAAAAGATTGCAGCGCCTGCGCCAAAATCACCGCGACCACGCCATACACCGTCAGCCACAACCGTCGCTCCAGCCGCTCCATAGTCTCGTCCAGCCGGTCCAGCCGGCGGGCGATATTCTCCAGGTGAATCTGCGTCACCCGCTCATGCGCCTGCAACCGCAGCCCCGGCGCACACTCGAACCGCTCCAGCAACGGCCCCTCAGGCATCGTCGCCCTCCTGCGCGGCAGGCAGGCCCAACAGACTGCGCTTTTCCGCATCGCTCAAAAAATCCGCCCCCGCGACCCGCGCCCATTGCGCATCGCGCTCTGCGGCCAGTGCCGGCACCTGATCCAGATCGGGCTTCAACGCCACCGCATCGCCGCTGAACTGCCCCAGCCATTCAGCCAGCGCCGCCGTCACCCGCGTCGCCAGCGGCAGCACGGTCAGGCGGAAGAACGCGCGGTTCGCCTCCTGATAGTTGGCATAGGTCGCATCCCCCTGAATCCCCAGCAGCATCGGCGGCACCCCAAAGGCCAGCGCAATTTCGCGCGCCGCACTCTCCTTGGTCTTCTGGAATTCCATATCGCTGGGTGAAAACCCCATCGGTTTCCAGTCCAGCCCACCTTCCAGCAGCATCGGCCGCCCCGCATTTCGCGCACCCTGATGGTGGCTCTCCATCTCGCTCACCAGCCGGTCGTATTGATCCGAACTCAGGCTGCCCTGTCCCTCGGCCCCGCGATAGACAATCGCCCCGCTGGGCCGCGCCGCATTGTCCAGCAACGCCTTGGACCACCGGCTGGCGCTGTTGTGCACATCCAGCGCCATCGCCGCCGCCTGCATCGGGCTGAACCCGTAATGGTCGTCCTGCGGATGAAAGCTTTTGATATGGCACACCGAAGCAGGCACACCGCTGGCATCAAACCGGTGCTTGCGCCCGCCCACCGCGTATTCATAGGCCACCGGCCAGCCATCCGCCCCCGGCACCACGCTCATGCGGTCGCTGCGCAGCACATGCAGTTCCTGCGGCGCGCCGCTGCCATCCGACACCGCCTCGACATAGCCGTTGCCCGACAACAGCAACTGCCCGTACAGCGCCTCCAACAGCTCGGCCCGCCCCTGCGCCGCATTGGGCCGCGTGATCAACTGCAACAGCGGATGCACGTCATAACGTTGCACATCGTCCTGCACCACCAGCGGCAGCGCCGCCGCCGCTTCGGCAATCAGCTTCACACAGCGAAAGCCCACCGGATTGCCGCTGAAACCCGTACGCGTCAGCGACACGGTATCGCGCGGGCTCCAGGCCACGCGCCCCGAGGTCTGATAGGCCACCACAGGCCCTGTCGCACTGGCCTTTTGCTGCGGCGCATCCTGCCCGCCACCGCGTCGAAAGAAATCCAAGACCATCGCTTCGCTCCTCACCTGTCCTCGGTTGACGCAACCGGTGCCAACCACCCCGCAGCCCTCTTGCGTCGGCGGGATCACCGCCGACCATTCAAGCCGCGCCTTGATGTCTAAATCGGAACCGTCACCACCCGTCCGTGCTGGGTGATGTCGGCGTTGAGGGCACTATGCCAACAAAGTGTTAATACCGATCAAAGCGACCGTACGCCGGGTCGCCGCCAGTTCGCAGCCGGCACGATCATCAGCTCGTGCAGCGCCCACACCAACGCGTCCACACGGTCCGGCGATCCTGTTCCCACGAACCCGCGCGCCGTCATCTTCACCATCTGGTCCTCCAGCGCATCCAGCGGCCCCGCGTGATGCACCCGCCCCTGCTCATACAGCGCCGCCACCGGCTCGGCGCGGGCCACCTTGCCCCGGCTGGCATGTACCGCCTTGTAGGGCACCAGCGGGTCCACCTGCCGGATCACCTCGCCCACCATCTGCCCGCCCTGGTTCACCTCGGCCACCAGCCGGTCGGCGTTGAATTCATCGCGCGCCGCAATCGCCGCCCGCGCCCATTCCGCGGGGCTGGCCCCGGTCACTGTCCGATCCGCCAGAACATAGGCCCGCCAGGTCTCGGGCGGCCCTTGCGTCTGCGCGCCGACCACCACGATCCCGCATTCGTCCGCGCCCTTGCCACTGGTCGTTGCCGGGTCCAGCGCCACCACCACGCGGTCCAGTTCCGGCACCGATGCCACCCGCACGTCACTCAGCCCCGCCGAGGTCCACAGCGCGCCCTCCGCATCCACCAGCAGCACACCATCCAGCTCCTGCCGCCCCAGCCGCGTCCCCGCGTACCGCGCCCGCACCTCTTGCAGAAAGCTCTGCGCCAGATTGGCCCGGTTCGCTTCCGTCGGCGCATGGCTGGTCACCGTCGACGGCGCTGCCAGCAAAGCTTTCAGCACCCCCACATTGCGCGGCGTCGTCGTCACGCAAACCTGCGGCTGATCCCCCAACCGCAGCGCAAACTGCAACTGGTCCCATGCCTCTTCCGACTTTTTCCACTTGGCCAGCTCATCGACCCATGCCGCATCAAACTGTGGCCCGCGCAACCCTTCGTAGTCATGCGCCGAATGCACCGTCGCCACCGCGCCATTGGGCCATTCCAACCGCTTGCGCGTCGAAACCCACTTGGGCCGCCGGTCGGGCGGTGAACAGGCCATGATCCCGCTGTCGCCAAAGATCATCACCTCGCGCACCTGATCCTGCGTCTCACCCACCAAGGCCACGCGCGTGCACGCGCCGGGATCAAAAGGCCGCGCCCCCTCGACTTTACTGCGCACCCATTCGGCCCCGGCGCGCGTCTTGCCCGCACCACGCCCGCCCAAAATCACCCAGGCCCGCCAGTCCCCCTCTGGCGACAACTGATGCGGCATCGCCCAGAACTCGAACAAAAAAGGGAGGGCACAAAGCCCCCCCTCCCCAATGTCGTCAAGAAACTTGGCCTGCTCTTGCACAGTTGCGCAAGCGAGCAAGTCGGCACCCGACCTCAGCCCGTGCGGCGTCAAGATCGAGTGCATAACCGCCTTGGGCGATGTGTGATTGTTTACGTCGACATTCTGCAACTTGAGTCTCCAGTTTCATACAGGTCTCAAGCGACGATCGCAGCGAAGCGACCGTCGCTTTAACATCTTTTGCATCCGCATCCCCCCCGTTCCGCGCCTCTTCCTTCAAAGCGGCGAGCTGCTCTCTAAGTTCACCAAGCTCACGGTAAACCGTGTCCAATGCCTGTTGGATCTGCCCGGTGTCCTCATTTGGGGTAATGATGATCATGACTGGTCATTCACCTCTCTTGGGTATGTGCCCCCGCACGAGAGAAACACGAAAAAACGGCCACCGAGGTCACCCTCGGGGCCGTTTGCCCATGTCTTCCAGCATGTCACAAGTTCTACATCAGACCGTGCGCAAAGTCAAGGTTGATGGCCGCCCCGCCATCACCCAACCGTCCGTTATCATTACGAAAACTTAACGATTGGGCGCAACGCTCAATTCTCCGGCGCGGGCTGTTGCGCCTCGATTTCACGCCATTTCGCTACGTTGCGGTTGTGCTCTTCCAAGGTCTTGGCAAAGGCATGTCCACCGCTGCCATCGGCCACAAAGAACACAAAATCAGTGTCCGCAGGCCGCGCTGCCGCTTCCAGACTGGCGCGTCCGGGGTTTGCGATGGGCGTCGGTGGCAGGCCTTCGATCACATAGGTGTTCCAAGGCGTCGCCTTGCGCAGTTCCGACTGGCGCAAACCACGGCCCAGCACGCCTTCGCCCTTGGTGATGCCATAGATCACCGTGGGGTCGGTCTGCAAACGCATGCCCTGGTTCAGACGGTTGACGAACACGCTGGCCACCTGACGGCGCTCGTCGGGCACGCCGGTCTCTTTCTCGATGATCGACGCCAAAATCAGCAATTCTTCAGGCGTGTTCACCGGCAGGTCTGCTTCACGGCCTTCCCATGCTGCGGCCACCAGAATCTCCTGTGCGGCCTCCATGCGCGCCAGAATGGCCGCACGGTCGTCGCCCGGACGCACCTCATAGCTGTCAGGCGCCAAAACGCCCTCGGCTGGCACCTTTGCCACCTCACCGTCCAGCACATCCATGCTGCGCAGGGCCTCGGTCACCTGCCAACTGGTCACACCTTCGGCCATCGCAATGCGAAACCGCGTGTCCGGCTTGGCCTTCACATCGGCGTAAATCGTCGGAACCTCGTCAACGGTCTGTTCAAACTCGGCCCGCTCAACGAATTTGCTGGTCGCAGGGTCCAGTTCGCGCACCTGAACCGACACACGGTTCACGCCAATACGGTACACCACTTCGGTGCCACAGGTGCTGGCCCCGCCGCGGGTCACCACGTCAACGATCTGTTCCATCGAGGCACCCGGCTCAACCAGATAGCTCCCGGCCTTCAGCTGTTCGGTCTTCTCGGCGTAGTTCGCCCCGATCCGCAGAATCGGACCGCTGGTCACAGCGCCTTGTTCGACCAAAGACTTGCTGACACGGTCAAAATTCGACCCGCGTGGCACTTCCACACAAATCGCATTCGTCAGCGGCCCTTGTGCTTCATATTGCCCTTTGCCCCACAGAATGACGCCACCCAGCAGAAACAAAGCCAGCAAAATGAACGTCAGCGCGTTCGAGGCAATATGACGCCACATCAACCATCAACCTTGGCAAAGATCACCGAGGCATTGGTCCCGCCAAAGCCAAAGGAATTCGACAACACCACATTCACCTCACGTTCCCGCTTGGCGTTGGGCGCCAGATCCACCGCCGTTTCCACAGCCGGATTGTCCAGGTTGATTGTCGGCGGGCACACCTGGTCACGGATCGCCAGAATGCTGAAAATCGCCTCGATCGCGCCGGCAGCCCCCAGCAGGTGCCCCGTGGCCGATTTGGTCGACGACATGGTAACCTTGCTGGCATGATCGCCCAGCATCCGCTCGACCGCGCCCAACTCGATGGTGTCGGCCATGGTGCTGGTGCCATGCGCGTTGATGTAATCAATGTCCGACGGCTGCAAACCCGCATTGCGCAGCGCCGCGCGCATCGCGCGCTCGCCGCCTTCGCCGGACTCGGAGGGTGCCGTGATGTGATAGGCATCGCCCGACAGACCATAGCCCTTCACCTCGGCATAAATCTTCGCGCCGCGCGCCTTGGCGTGCTCGTATTCCTCCAGCACGACAATGCCCGCACCCTCGCCCATGACGAACCCGTCGCGGTCCACGTCATAGGGGCGGCTCGCCTTCTTGGGATCGTCGGCATATTTGGTCGACAGCGCCTTGCAGGCGTTAAAGCCCGCAATTCCGATCTTGCAGATCGCCGCCTCGGCCCCGCCTGCCACCATCACGTCCGCATCACCGTGCTGGATCAGACGGCTGGCATCGCCGATCGCGTGCGCGCCGGTCGAACAGGCGGTCACAACCGAATGGTTCGGCCCCTTGAACCCATAGCGAATGCTGACCTGTCCGCTGATCAGGTTGATCAAAGCACCCGGCACAAAGAACGGGCTGACGCGACGCGGGCCCTTTTCTTCCATCATCACGGCGGTGTTGGCGATGCTGTTCAAACCGCCAATGCCCGACCCCATCAAAACGCCGGTGCGCTCGAAATCCTCATCCGTTTGCGGTTTCCAGCCCGAATCTTCCACGGCCTGCTGCGCGGCGGCCATACCGAACAGGATAAAGGTATCAACCTTGCGCTGCTCCTTCGGCTCCATATAGGCATCGGCGTTGAACGTGTCGTTGCTGCCATCGCCCAAGGGCACTTCACATGCATAGGTGGTGACCAGACCCTCGGTGTCAAAGCCCGTGATCGGACCCGCGCCCGATTGACCGTCCAGAATACGGCTCCAGCTTGCCTCGACCCCATCGGCCAGCGGCGTCACCAGACCCAAACCCGTCACAACAACTCTGCGCATAAATATGCCCCTCTGTCTCGTTTCGACGCTCATAGCCCGTCAAAGCCCGCGTGTTCAAGTCCAACGCGACATCACACAGCCTTTGCAAGCGCAGAATTTAGCGGCAAAATTGGCCGGTTTTCGCCGCCATGCTGCACAGCTCAGGGCGGGGATTTACGGATCATCAACTCTACCGGCGCGCCATCTTCCTCGGTCTGACGCATCGGTTTGTACCCCAGCGCATCCGCCAGCCTCAGCGACACCGCATTGTCCGAGGCAATCCGGCACACCAACGGCCCGGTCACCACGCGGTCAAACCAGTCATGCGCCGCCTGCGCCGCCTGACGACCCAACCCGCGCCCCTGCACATCCGGTGACAACACCCACCCCGCCTCGGGGTAGGCATCAAAATCTGCGCCAAGACCGCGCACACCATAGAAAAAACCGGTCTGCCCCACCAGAGACTTGCTGCTTTGCGCTTCGATTGCCCACTGGCCAAAGCCTGTCATCTGCCAATGGCCCGCATTGCGCAAAAACGAATCCCACGCACGGCTGCGGCTCCACGGCACACCACCCGTATACTGCACGACCTCCGGCATCGCCCAGATCGCTGCATAGCGGTCGAAATCATCCGGCCGTAACGCGCGCAGCGTCACGCCTTTGGTGTTGATGGTCGGAACTACACGCGACATAGGAGCGATGTGGGCATTGCTAAGAAATCCTGCTGCGGCCTCTTGTTGACCAAGGCTCTGCCCCGACCTTGTCGCGCAGGGCGCCTGCATGCAATGCCGTTTCGTCCAAAAATAGAAAAACGGCGCCTTTCCGCAAGAAAAGACGCCGCCAAAACGTACAAAAACATTTTAGAACTTAGGACGCTTCGGTGATGAATTTCACAGCATCGCCAAAGGTCTGGATCGTTTCCGCCGCGTCGTCGGGGATCTCGATGCCGAATTCTTCTTCGAACGCCATCACCAGTTCGACGGTGTCCAGGCTGTCTGCGCCCAGATCATCGATGAACGACGCGTTCTCGACAACTTTGTCTTCTTCTACACCCAGGTGCTCTACAACGATCTTTTTCACGCGGTCTGCGACGTCGCTCATTTCTAAGTCCTCATTCCAACAGGCAAATGTCTTGCCCTTCAGTGGTGCCGCCCCTGTTGGTGCGGCATGGTCGTGCCCCCCAAGGGGCGGCTATTCCAAAGGCGCGTCGCCGCGCCCCCGGTTCAAATCTGCGCCGCCTATAGCATATCACGAAAAGATGGCAAGGCTTCTGGCGCGGCCCTTACACCATGGCCATACCGCCGTTGACGTGCAAGGTCGTTCCTGTGACGTAACCCGCTTGCGTGCCGGCAAGATAGGCCACAGCCGCCGCAATCTCCGACGCTTCGCCCATGCGGCCCGCAGGAATTTGCGACAACAGCGCTGTTTTCTGGTCGTCCGTCAGCTTGTCGGTCATCGGCGTGGTGATAAACCCCGGCGCCACGGCATTCACCGTAATACCACGGCTCGCCACCTCGGCAGCCAGGCTTTTCGACATGCCCACCATGCCCGCCTTGCTGGCGGCATAGTTTGCCTGGCCGGGGTTGCCGATGGCCCCCACGACCGAACTGATGTTGATGATCCGGCCCCACCGCGCCTTCATCATGCCGCGCAAAACGCCACGGCACAGCTTCATTGTCGCCGTCAGGTTCACATCCAGAACGCTGGACCAGTCCTCATCCGACATGCGCATGAACAGGTTGTCACGGGTGATGCCCGCATTGTTCACCAGAATATCGACGCGGCCCATCGCCTCGATGGCCTGCTTGGGCAACGCATCGACCGCAGCCATATCGCTCAGGTTGCATGGCAGCACATGTACACGGTCGCCCAGTTCGGCAGCCAGCGCCTCCAATGGCGCAACCCGCGTGCCAGACAGTGCCACAGTGGCCCCCGCCGCGTGCAAAGCCCGTGCAATCTCGGCCCCGATGCCCCCTGATGCACCTGTAACCAACGCCGTTTTATCAATCAAATCCATAGTGCTGCTGCTCCTTGTTACTTTATCAGCCTTTAAGCGCGGCAATATCGGCTGCCACACCAATGTTGCGTGTGGCCACCGAACGCTCGATCCGCCGGATCATCCCGCTCAACGCCTTGCCCGCGCCAATTTCCCACATTTCAGTAACACCCTGCGCCGCCATCCACATGACGCTTTCGCGCCACCGGACCGAACCAGTCACCTGATCCACCAGCAAATTGCGGATCACCATCGCACTGTCCACGGCCTCGGCGCGCACATTGGCCACCAGCGGCACATCGGGCGCATGGATGTCCACCTTGTCCAGCGCCTCGGCCATCTTGCGCGCGGCAGGTTCCATCAATGCGCAGTGAAAAGGCGCGCTTACGGGCAGCAAAAGCGCGCGCTTGGCGCCCTTGCCCTTGGCAATCTCGATCGCGCGTTCAACCGCCGCCTTGTGACCCGACACCACAACCTGCGCCGGATCGTTGTCATTTGCGGCCTGGCACACCTCGCCCTGCGCGGCCTCTTCGGCCACTTCTGTCGCCGTGGCAAAGTCCAGCCCCAGCAGCGCGGCCATTGCGCCAACGCCCACAGGCACCGCCTCTTGCATCGCCGCACCGCGAATCCGCAGCAACCGCGCGGTATCGGCCACAGAAATCGCCCCCGCCGCCGCCAAGGCCGAATATTCACCCAGCGAATGCCCCGCCACATAGGACGCCGTGCCGATGCCATAGCCTTCGGCCTCAAGCGCGCGCATCGCCGCCAGCGAGGTCGCCATCAGTGCAGGCTGCGCGTTCTGCGTCAGCGTCAGCGTTTCAATGTCGCCTTCCCAGATCAGATCGCTCAGCTTTTCGCCCAGGGCCTCGTCCACCTCGTCAAAAACCGCCCGCGCCGCCGGATAGGCTTCGGCCAGATCGCGCCCCATGCCAATGGCCTGCGCGCCCTGTCCCGGAAATACAAATGCTATGCTCATGGGCGACTGCCCTCCCTCTTTTGCCGTTCTGCGCGGTTTAGAGACCCAGCGCCCCGCGCACAAGCCGCCCAACGATTTCCGCACCCGCCCTGTGCAACAATTTGCAGTTACAAACCCCGACCTATACTCCACATTAACGACCAAGCCTGCCTCAGGGCAAACCCTTCATCCGCCCGCAACCGGAGACCAACATGCCACTTACCAATGCCGACGACCGCTACGGTACTGTCACCAAGACATTTCACTGGCTGATCGCCCTGCTGATCCTCACCCTGATCCCTCTGGGTCTGATCGCCAATGACATGGCCTATGACACCGCCGACCAGCTGGCGACCAAGGCGTGGCTGTTCTCGCTGCACAAAACGCTGGGCATCACTGTTTTCGTCGTCGCCATCGCGCGCATCCTGTGGGCAGTGACGCAACCCAAACCGGCCAACCTGCACCCCGAACGCAAACTTGAAACCTTTGCCGCCGAAACCGTGCATTGGCTTCTTTACGCCAGCCTTGTGATCGTGCCGCTTTCGGGCTGGATCCACCACGCCGCCACCTCCGGCTTTGCGCCGATCTGGCTGCCCATCGGCCAAGACCTGCCACTGGTGCCCAAATCCGAAGCCGTGGCAGGGGCCTTTGGCGCGATGCACGAAATCGCCACCAATGTGCTGGAAGCGTCCCTTGCCCTGCACATCCTCGGCGCGCTGAAACACCACTTTATCGACCGCGACAGCACCCTGCGCCGCATGTGGTTCGGCACCACCACCGCCACCGCCCCCGGCGGCACGCACAACAGCCGCCGCCCCGCGGTGGCCGCCGCTGCCGTCTGGGCCGTCGCGATCGCCTTTGGCGCAGGCCTCGGTCTGGCAGGCTCAGACGGTGACGGCCCCGGCCCAGCCACACTGGCCCAAGTACAATCCGACTGGCAGGTCCAGGGCGGCACCCTGTCCATTGTCGTGAACCAGTTCGGCTCGGACGTAACCGGCAGCTTTGCCGACTGGACCGCCGCAATCAGCTTTGACGAGAGCGTTCAGAACGGACCCTCCGGCACGGTAGACGCCACCATCTCCATCGGCTCGCTCACCCTCGGCTCGGTCACCGATCAGGCAATGGGCCCGGATTTCTTCGATGCCCAAACCTTCCCAAACGCCACCTACAAAGCCGAGATTTTCACAACCATCGACAGCACCGTGGCGCGCGGCACCCTGACAATCAAAGACCAGTCGGTCCCGCTGGAACTGCCCTTTGACCTGACAATCGACGGCGACACCGCCACAATGAAAGGCAGCACAACACTGGACCGGCGCGATTTCAACATCGGCAACAACATGAACGACGAGGGCAGCCTGAAATTCCCGGTCAACGTCCGGATCGAACTGACCGCAACGCGCAACTGATACGCGCGCGCGGCGCTTCTTTTGGCCCCAAATATCCCCGCCGGAGGCACCTTTCCCCCGGCGCGACGTGCACAACAAAAAGGCCGCCAGAGCAATCCGGCGGCCTTTGTCGTTGGTATTCGGGAAAGCCTAGTCCGCTTTCATCGCTTCGATCGAAATCGCGATATCAACTTCGTCGCCAACATAGGGTGCGTACAGGCCCATGTCGAAATCCGAACGCTTCACGGTTGCCGTCGCGCTGAAACCGGCCCATGGCTTGCCCGCTTGCGGGTGGTCGCCCATCTGGTTCAGCTTGGCATCCAGAACAACCGGCTTGGTGATGCCGTTAATGGTCAGATCACCGGTGATGTTGGCAGTATCGTCGCCGGTCACTTCGATGGATGTCGATGTGAACGTGATGTCGTTGTTTTCGTCTGCGCCAAAGAAGTCACCCGACATGAAATGCTGCATACGCTCGTCCCAACCGGTCAACAGGCTGGTTGCGGGGAACGACACGGAAACGGACGATTTCGCAGGATCCTCTTGATCAAAGCTGATCTCGCCGTTGATTCCGCTAAACATGCCGTAAGTTGTCGAAAAGCCCAGGTGCTCATAGTGGAACACGATCTGGCTGTGGCTGGGGTCCAGCGTGTAGGTGTCGGCCGCAAAGGACATGGTGGCAGCCGTCGAAAGTGCAGCAGCAAGAATAAGCGATTTCATATTGGGGATACTCCGTGTTGATGAAACTCTCCCAACCATCTGGCAGTTTTTGCGCGCAGGGCAAGTCGGCACAGATCAACACCTTGTGCGCGCTTTTGAACATTGCTCTGGTGCTATTGCGCACAGACTTGTGCTTCGAACGGGCTTTACTTGGGGTTGCCGCGTGGATCAAAGCTTGCCCGCATCGCGCAATCCCGACACCAGCGACCGCAGCACAGTCCGGTCAGCGGGCACGACTTCAGCCAGAATATTGCCGTTCGCATCCCACAAGGTCACTGAATTCATGTGTTTTTCGGCACGGCCAAGCTCGGCAAAGCTGCACGCATACAAAACAATGTCCCGTCCGGGCGCACGGCTTACCAGTTGCACGCGGCGGCGCACGACATCAATTTCAACTTCCGGCCTGTCTTTGGTCGCACCGTTCTGAACCAGCGCCAAGCCGACAAAGCCCGAGACCAGCGACAGCACCAGCTTGATCAACAACACCTCGGCCGCCCAATTGCTGCCCGGCATGGCCCACAAGCCAACTGCGGCCAGTATCAGCCCCGCCCCGCCAACCCGCCGTATCACCCGCACCAGCGACCGCGCGCCGTCCAGAGTGCGCACAGGCACGCTCAGTGTTTCACCCTTTGTGAGAAATTCGGATGTGGTTGTCATTGTCTTGTCCCTCGCCGACAGGTTGACTGTCTTGATCTGTGTTCAGACTTTTCTGGCCAGCGAAAACGGCAGGATTGCGGCGCACCACAGACCGCTCCAAGGCATTGTTGCGGCTATTGGAAACAATACAGCACAAATGATATGCTGTCGGGCGGGGCGATCCGCCGCGCTTGCGCCCCCGCCCAAACCGTGTATATGGGCACTTCCTTTTGCACCTCATCTGAACCGCGCAGACTCTCGTGCCGAAGCCGCAAAGGGACTTGAATGCTTCGTCTATGAAATGCGCCTTGATATAAATGGAGCGCACATGCCCCTTTACGAGCATGTCATGATCGCACGCCAGGACTTGTCGAACACACAAGCCGAAGGCCTGATCGAACATTTTGGCACCGTCCTCGCCGACAACGGCGGCACCCTGGTTGATAACGAATACTGGGGCGTCAAAACGATGGCGTACAAAATCAACAAAAACCGCAAAGGCCACTACGCCTTCCTGCGCACCGACGCACCGGCCACCGCCGTGCAAGAGATGGAACGCCTGATGCGTCTGCATGACGATGTCATGCGCGTGCTGACCATCAAGGTCGACGCCCACGCAGAAGGCCCCTCGGTCCAGATGCAGAAACGTGACGAACGCGACACCCGTCGCGAGCGCCGCTGAACCCCGAGCAAAAAAGGAGCTAACCCATGGCTGCAAAACCATTTTTCCGCCGTCGCAAAGTGTGCCCTTTCTCGGGTGAGAACGCGCCCGCGATCGACTACAAAGACACACGCCTGCTGCAACGCTACATTTCCGAGCGTGGCAAGATCGTGCCGTCGCGCATCACCGCCGTTTCGGCCAAGAAGCAACGCGAACTGTCCCGCGCCATCAAACGCGCGCGCTTCCTCGCCCTGCTGCCCTACGCAGTGAAATAAGGAGCCAAGTACATGCAACTGATCCTTCTCGAACGCGTGGCCAAACTGGGCCAGATGGGCGACGTCGTCGACGTCAAGCCCGGCTTTGCACGCAACTACCTGTTGCCCCAGGGCAAGGCGCTGTCTGCTTCCGAGCAGAACATCGCAGACTTCGAAGCACGCAAAGTCGTGCTCGAAGCGCAGAACCTGGAGACCAAGAAAGAAGCCGAAGCACTTGGCGACAAACTCAACGGCCAGCAGTTCGTTGTGATTCGTCAGGCGTCGGATGGCGGCAACCTTTACGGTTCGGTCACCACCCGTGACGCGGCCGAAGCTGCCACAGCCGAAGGTTTCTCGCTGGACCGCAAGCAGGTTGTCATCGTGCAACCGATCAAACAGCTGGGCCTGCACGAGGTTGAAGTGACACTTCACCCCGAAGTTCAGGTGACAATCGAACTGAACGTCGCACGCTCGGTGGAAGAAGCTGAACTGCAAGCCTCGGGCAAATCGATCCAGGAACTGGCCGCGGAAGAAGAAGCCGCAGCCGATTTCGAAATCTCCGAGCTGTTCGAAGACATCGGTGCCGCGGCATCCGACGACGACGATCTGGCCGAAGCGGTTTCCGAACAGTCCTCGGACGACGACGAAACATCGACCAACTGATCGCGACTTTCGCACAGTGCACATTTCAAAGGCCGCCCTTCGGGGCGGTCTTTTTTCGTTCCGGGTGACCCTGCGCGCCCCCCCCGCCGCCCCTATTGACGCACCGCTGTCCCCGCGGGCATCATCCTTGGGTCCGCTCCCCTTCTGTCACACCTCTGTCACAGACCGCAGCGATAGCCGGAAGCAAACATCTCAAAGGATCGAACGATGCCCTTCACCCTGTCCCGCCGCGCCTTTATCGCCAGTTCCGCCAGCCTGCTGGCCGTACACCCGTTTTCGGCCAATGCCGCTGCCAATCAGGCGCACCTGCGGCTGATGGAAACCACCGACCTGCACGTTCATGTCTTTCCCTACGACTATTACGCCGACAAACCGGTGGACACCGTGGGCCTTGCCCGCACCGCGTCGATCATCAAGGACATCCGCGCCGAGGCGACCAATTCGCTGTTGCTGGACAACGGCGATTTCCTGCAAGGCAACCCGATGGGCGATTACATCGCCTATGAACGCGGCATGAAGGACGGCGACATGCATCCCGTCATCGCCGCGATGAACACGCTGGGCTTTGATGCCTCGACGCTGGGCAACCACGAATTCAACTATGGCCTCGATTTCCTGATGAAATCTCTTGCCGGTGCCAACTATCCTGTGGTCTCGGCCAATGTGGTCAAGGAGATGGGCAGCGACCCGACCAAGGACACGACGTTGATCGAACCCTATGTGCTGATCGACCGCATGATTACCGATGGTGCGGGCAACAGCCACCCGATCAAGATCGGGCTGATCGGGTTCGTGCCGCCGCAAATCATGAACTGGGACCGGCGCCATCTGGAAGGCAATGTTCAGACCCGCGATATTGTACAGACTGCGCAGGCTTATGTACCACAAATGAAGGAACAGGGTGCCGACATCATCATCGCCCTGTCCCACTCGGGCATCGGTGCTGCCGATCACAGCGAGGGCATGGAAAACGCATCCGTCCCGCTGGCTGCCGTTGACGGCATCGACGCGATCATGACCGGTCACAGCCATCTGGTGTTCCCCTCGGCCACCTATACCGAATACGCCGCCGTCGACGCGGACGCAGGCACCATCCACGGCAAACCGGCCACCATGGGCGGGTTCTGGGGCAGCCACATGGGTCTGATCGACCTGATGCTGGAACGCGACGGCAACGGCTGGCGCATCGCGGGGTCCGCCTCCGAGGCGCGCCCCATCTCCAAACGCAACGAAGACCGCAGCGTCACCGCGCTGGTGGAAAGCGATCCCGAGGTGTTGGCCTCGGTGCAGGCGGAACACGACGCCACGCTGGCCTATGTCCGCCGCGCCGTGGGCAAGACCGACGCGCCGCTGCACAGCTATTTCGCGCTGGTGGCGGATGATCCGTCCGTCCAGATCGTGTCGATTGCCCAGACATGGTACATCGCGCAGATGATGAAGGGCACCGAATACGAGGACCTGCCGATCCTCTCCGCCGCCGCCCCGTTCAAGGCCGGCGGTCGTGGTGGTCCTGAATACTACACCGACGTGCCCAAGGGCGACGTGGCGATCAAGAACGTCTCGGATCTGTATCTCTACCCCAACACCGCGCGCGCCGTTCTGGTGACCGGGGCGCAAGTCAAGGACTGGCTGGAACGCTCGGCAGGCATGTTCAATCAGGTCACACCCGGCGAGGCCGACCAGATGCTGCTGAACCCCGAGTTTCCCAGCTACAACTTTGATGTGATGGACGGTGTGACCTATCAGATCGACCTGTCGCAACCATCGAAATTCGACAGCAAGGGCGAGGTGATCAACCCCGATGCCAACCGGATCGTGAACCTGAACTTTGACGGAAAACCCATTGATCCGGCTGCGAAATTCATCATCGCCACCAACAACTACCGCGCCAGCGGCGGTGGTGCTTTCCCCGGTGCCATGGGCGACAGCATCGTGTTTGAAGGCCCCGACACCAACCGCGACGTAATCGTGCGCTATATCGTCGAACAGGGCACCATCAGCCCGCGCGCGGATGCCAACTGGACCTTCGCGCCTGTCGACGGGGCCAGCGTTCTGTTCGACACCGGCCCCAAGGCAGCCGACTATGTGGCCGATGTCAAAGGCGTGGATATCGCCCCCGCCGGCGAAGGTGCCGACGGCTTTGCCCGCTTCCGCATCCAGTTGTAACAGGTTCAACACAGGGAAACGCCAGATGACTTTGGCGTTTCCGGCAAACCATTGGGCCGAAGTGGCAGAACAGACCTTTGTGCGTCACGCAGTGAATGTCCGGTTTGAGCCCAGAGTGACTTAACCACACAGGGCAGTGCCTGACCGCGGGTGGGCATCACCACATGGGTGGATGCCACTTAATTTCTATACTTTGGCGTGGGGATGAAGAGGCGCAATACAGCGAAGAAGCGCCCGCCCGTCACGCCAGAGGCGTGCCGACTATTTACGGCGCACCTTTGGTGCGACGGGCGGTCGGGCGCTGCCCGGCGGTGCTACGCACCTTGATTCCGGGCTTTGGTGGATGGCAGCAAAGTCTGAATAGCTGCCGTTGGCCGTCAGGTTCGGCACCGATCTTCCTTGCGGACGCAGCGAAGGTCGGCTTCGAGCCCTTGCCGTTTGTCACCCGCGCGGAATCAAGTATCCGTCTTGGTCAAGGGTGTTTTGGTGTCCATTCTCTGTTTTCGCTTATGAGAGTGTTTGCGAGGATCAGGAGTTTTCGCATGAGGACGGCGAGCGCGACCTTGTGGGGTTTTCCGGCGGCTCTGAGGGCATCGTATTTCTGGCTCAGATCGGGGTTTCGCTTCATGGCGACGAGGGCGGGCATGAACAGGCTCTCGCGCAGGAGCCTGCGCCCGCCCTGGATGTGGGCCTTTCCGCTCCACTGACCGGACTGACACGTGATCGGCGCGAGACCTGCGAGCGCCGCGATCTGCTTTGACCCCAGAGTGCCGATCTCGGGGCATTCGCTGAGCAGCGCCCGTGCGGTGATGGCACCGATCCCGGGGATCGAGGTGAGAATGCCGATTGCCCTGGCGCGTTCCGGGCAATCGCGGTTTCGCCGTTCGATTTCGGCGTTAAGCCTGTCGATCTGGTGGTTGACCTGACGCAGGCGTGCCCGGGTCAGGCGGCGGGTCACGTCGAGCTGTTGCGTGCCAAGGCGGTTCATCAGCGCGGTACGATCCCGCACCAGCCCGGTGCGGGCGACATGCAACTCCTTGATTTCACGCTGTTTGGGGTCGGTTGGCTGGTCCGGAACCAGCTCCAGCGCGCGCCCCATGAGCGCGAGCATGCGGGCATCGACCGCGTCGGTCTTAGCGCGTGTGCCGTGGGCCTGCGCGAAGCGGCGGGCCTGCAGCGGGTTCACCTTGACGAGCGGCAGGCGGCCTGAGAAGTGGCTCTCGAGGCGTCGGTGGTAGGGGCCGGTGGGCTCGAAGACCACGCGCTCCGGCGTTGTCTGCCCCAACCAGCGCTCGAAGGCGCGCAGGCCTGTCGCGGTATTGTCGAACCGGGCGTGGGTTGCGGTGCTGAGCCGGTGCGCGTCAAGATGCGCTTTCGAGATGTCGATGCCGATGGTATCGTTGATCATCTTCGTCATGTCCTTTGCTTGTCGTGCAGAGCCTGTGAGCTGCTGCGTATCCGTTCAGGCCTCATGCGAAGACGACGGGCGATCTCACTTGATTACGGTCCTCGAAGACCTGGCCGCAGACGATCCACCCGTCGCCGGTGCCTGCGATCCAAAAGGTGGCTGGCATCGGCTCCACCTTCGCAGAAGAGCCACGGAAAGTCTGAGACAAGGCCGCAGGCCGCCGCGCATCATGCCTCAGGCATGTCTTCGACATGACGGGCCGTCCGCCGGCACGGCGATTTGGCTTCTGTAGTGCCTGACAGGTAGTTAGGATGTGCTTGGCTGCCATAAACTGCCAGTCACTGAGGTCGGATCGCCGCGCCACGGCCCGACGATGCGCGGCTTCGCACTCCATTACAAACGGCAGCTCCGTCCGCTCTTCCGACATTGCCACAAACTGTGCGCAAGGGCCGCTATGCGGAAAAATACCTGTCGCTTGGGGCAAAACCGCACGATACGGTGCCCTGATAGAATTCAGAACGCGCAGTGCATCGGATCAAGAACGCGCAGCGTTCGCCTGTCCTCAGGCACCAGCGCCTTGGCGCTCACCACGGCTCACATCGGCGTGTTCGCGCCCATGTCAGGCAAGGTCTCTGGCCGGAATCACCCAGACGCGTCTACATCACCAGCATATTCACTGTTTCCGGTAGAGATATGCCATCACTCACGCGCCGCACTGCCCTGCTGATGCTGGCCTGCGCCCCTGCCCTGTCTGCTTGCAGCGCGGCCCCTTCGCAGCCCCAAGGCCCCGGTTTCATGGAACCGCCGCTGTACCCGAACGAGACGCCCCAGCTGCGTCGCCTGATCAACCAGTACGCCGACACCTACGAAGTCCCGCGTCCCTTGGTCCACCGCCTTGCCATCCGCGAAAGCACCCACAACCCATCGGCGCGAAACGGCCCCTATTACGGCCTGTTGCAAATCCTGCCTGCCACAGCCCGCAGCATGGGTCACAGTGGGTCGGCCTCGGATCTGCTGGATGCCGAAACCAACCTGAAATACGGCGTGAAATACCTGCGCGGCGCGTGGCTGTTGTCCGACGGCGACATGAGCACCGCGATCCACTGGTATGCGCGCGGCTATTACTACGAGGCCAAGAAGCGCGGAATGTTGGTGGAAACCGGCCTGCGCAAGGGCTGAAGCAAAAAACCGGCCCGCAAGCAAGGTGCGCAACACCGTCGGCCCTTGGGTGTTCGCAAAGCGAACACCCGCCGCTCGGAAGGTCAGTTTTCGCTGCTACAGGTCTGGCCAGCGGTCATGATCCATTCATGTGTCATCTCTCTGGCGCAAAAACATCCAGTGCCACATTCAAAGCGTTGATGGCTGCGGGAAACCCGCCATAAAGCGACATCTGCCAAATCACTTCCGCGATTTCCGTTTCGGTCAAGCCAGCTTTCAAACCCGCAGAAATATTGATCCTAAGCTGTGGTGCCGTCTGACCCCCAAGGGCTGTCAGCGCTGCAATGGTTGCGAGGTAACGGTCGCGCAGGGCAAGACCCGGACGGCAATATTGTTGACCATAGGCAAAATCCACAACGCTTTGCGGCATACCTGGCAGCAGGGCACCGTAGCGTTCTTCAAGGGCCTGCTCCATTCCGGGGTTGAGGGCTTCGGCCAATTCGCGACCACGCGCATATGTATCGTTCATAACAGATTTTCCTGATTTTGAATTATTGGTGCTGGCCCCTTGGGTGCCAGCACCCCGTTCATGGATAGTCCCAAGAAATCAACGTGCCATCGAGCATCATTGGCAGGTAGAGAGTGCTTCCATCAGAAGAAATATCGGCAAGTCCCGGCGCAAATTGGGCCGTCAGCTGTGCCGCGCCGTCACGCCCGATCTCGAACAGCCCGCCCGTCACCCAATCGCTCACGAGGATTGCGTCGTCGATCCGGGTAATACCGTCGATGTTGCCGATTTCCGGAGCGATGACGCTGATCTCCTTTGTGTCCAACGAGACGGACAGAAGCGACCCGGGCGTTTCTGTTGTGAAATCGTCGCGCAAGCCAGCGCCCCACGACCCGACAAGCAAACGGTCGCCATCGAGGAAAACGCCGTTGGGGTGGGCAAGCTGCGGGTCACTGAGCCAGAGGGTGAACGCACCATCAGCGTAGCGCCACAGGCTGTCCGTCATCATGTCGCTCACAAAGGCGACCTCTCCGTCGGAAGTGACGTCATTGAGAAAAACGGCCTCGGGCATGGCAATGGACCGGCGGATTTCTCCTGTCGCAAGGTCGACCTCGTGCAGTCGGGTCAGATCGGCGACCAGCAACATGTCACCTACGATTGCCATTCCTTTCGGTGCGTCCAGCCCCTCCGCCCAATTGGCGTCGATCACGTCACCCTCCGGTGACAAAAGTACAAGGCTGCCCTGCCCGTCGGCAGCACCCGGATTGCCGATGATGGTGCTGAGAATGATCCGGTTTCGCGCCGTATCGAACAGAGCCGATTCCGGCATGTCGAAACCGCCCGCAGTCCAGTTTTCATCCGCCAGTACGGCGCTTGTGTTCAGGAGCAGAGCCAGCCCTGCCAACATCGTTTTCTTGATCATATCCAAATCCTCATTTGACCTGAGTTGAGTTACTGATAATGATCGAAACAGAGAATATTTAACTTTCCGGTATCAACTTCCGATACCAAATTGTGGAAAGCAGCATCAGAGAGGCCGCCGTGCAAGCCAGGATTTTCGAAACACTCAAGACGGTGTTGCGGGCACGCAAGATCACCTATGCAGAGCTTGCCCGCAGGCTTGATACGTCCGAGCCGACGATCAAACGCGTGTTTGCCGCACGCGACGACAAGCTAAGCAGGATCGTCGAAATCTGCGATGCGCTGGGATTGTCGCTGGAAGACGTGGTGGCACAGGCCAAACGCACGACGGTCACGCCGGTCATGCTCGGGGACCGTATCGAGGCGCAACTGGCCGGTGATCCCTCGCTGTTCAACTTCTTCATTCTGCTGCACGATGGCATGCCCGTCGAAGAAATCGCGCGACAGTTCAAGCTGGAGCCGGGCGATACGCTCAGGATGGGGCAGCAACTTGAACGGCTCGGGCTTGCTGAAGTGCAGGCAACCGGACGCATCCGTCTGCTTTTGGACCACCCGATCCAGTTCAGGCGCGACGGGCCGTTGCACCGTGCCCTGATGAAGATCAACCTCGACTTTGTCCGTCAGGTTTTTCTGGCGCCGGATACCGAGGCCGCCGCCTTCCTGACCCAGTCACGCCGGATATCGGACGATACGGCCCGCCATATGATGACCGAATTGCGCAAGTTGAACCGCGCGCTGTCCGAAATGGCGCGACAGGATCAGCTGACGCTGCCCGCATCTGCGCTCAAGAGCTACAAGCTCAGTCTGGCCTGGTCCCATGTCCAATTCTCCAGCCTGCTAACCATTGAGGGCAAATAGCGGATCCAATCGGTCCACGCTGGTTTTAAGGATCAGTAAAATCGGATCGCGATTGCGCGACGTTCGCCCCCCCCGGACGGGCCGACGCTGCGCTCTATGACAAGACACACAAAACGAAAAAGGCCGCCCCGAAAGGCGGCCTTTTCCAATTCCAGACCCGAAGGCTGAAAAAAGACTTATTCGTCTTCCAGCGCCTCGACGGCTTTTTGCAGCTCGTCTTTCGAGATTTCTTTCTCGGTGACGGTCGCCTTGTCAAAGACGTAGTCCACAACCTTGTCTTCGAACAGCGGCGCGCGCAGCTGTTGCTGCATCTGCGGGTTCTGCTGCACGAATTCAAAGAACTGGCGTTCCTGACCGGGGTACTGACGCGCCTGGTTCATGACGGCCTGGCTCATCTCGGCGTCGGTCACTTCGACCTCGGCCTTTTGACCCAGTTCGGCCAGCAACAGGCCCAGACGCACGCGGCGCTCGGCCAGTGTCTTGTGCTCGTCCGTGGGTGTCACGTCGGGGTGATCGTGGCCCTGAACGTCAGGGTTTTCCTCGTGCCACAGCTGGTGGGCGATCTGGCCTGCTTCGGCGTCGACCAGCGACGGGGGCAGCTCAAAGCTGACGGCTTTGTCCAGCGCGTCCAGCAGGCCGCGTTTCATCACGGCGCGGGCAGCACCGGCGTATTCGGCTTCCAGACGCTCACCGATCTGACCTTTCAGCGCGGCCAGATCTTCAGCACCGAACTTCTTGGCCAGCTCGTCGTTGATCTCTGCCGCTTTGGGCTCTTTCACCGCTTTGATGGTGCAATCGAACACAGCTTCTTTGCCCGCCAGGTTTTCGGCCTGGTAATCGTCGGGGAAGGACACCGTCACGGCTTTTTCTTCGCCTTCTTTCACGCCAACCAGCTGATCCTCGAAACCGGGGATAAAGCTGTTCGAGCCCAGAACCAGCGGATAATCTTCGGCAGAGCCGCCTTCAAACGCTTCGCCGTCAACCTTGCCGACGAAATCCATCACAACCTGATCGCCGTCCTTGGCTTTGGAGCCTTTCTTGCGGTCCGCGAAATCCTGTGCGGTTTCGGCCAGGTTGCCCAAGGCCTCTTCCACGGCGGCGTCGTCCGATTTCACAACCAGCTTTTCCAGCGTGATCGTGCTCAGGTCCACTTCGGGGATCTCGGGCAGTTTTTCATAGGACATGTCGACGTTGACGTCGTCGCCTTCTTTCCAGTCCTCGTTGGTCATCTTGACCTCGGGCTGCATGGCGGGGCGGTCGCCGCTGTCTTCGAAATGTTTGCTCATCGCGCCGTCGATGCTTTCCTGCATGACTTCGCCCATGATGCGGGGGCCAAACTGCTTTTTCAGCAGCGCCATCGGAACCTTGCCTTTGCGAAAGCCCTTCATTTCAACTTCGGGCTGCGCCTCGGCCAGCTTCTCGTTCACTTTGGCTTCGATCTCAGCCGCAGTGACGGTGATGGCATAGCCGCGTTTCAAACCTTCGTTCAGCGTCTCGGTGACCTGCATGTGTGCTCCATAGCGTAAACGCGCCCCATGTGGAGCGCTTGGCAAAATTTGCGCCGTTCTATTGGCCCTACGGACCGGGCGCAAGGGGTTCAAGGTGCAAATCCGCGCAAGCCCGTCAGGGCTGCGCGGATTCATTTGGTTTGATTGGCAGGCTTTGCCGTCTGATCAGTTGTAGAACAGGTTTGGCAGATACAGCGCGATGCCGGGGAACAGGATGATCAGCAACACGCCGATCAAGGTCACGATCACATAGGGAATGACCGAGGCATAGATATCGCCCATGGTCACATCCGGCGGTGCCACCCCTTTGAGGTAGAACAGGTTAAAGCCGAAGGGCGGCGTCATATACCCGACCTCCATCATGATGATGAACAGGATGCCGAACCAGATCGGGTCGAACCCTGCCTGTTGCACCACCGGCAGGAACACCGGCAGCGTGATCAGCATGATGCCAACGGGGTCCAGCACCATTCCAAAAAAGAACAGCACCATCAGCATGAACGCCAACGCCCCCCAGCGACCGCCGGGGATATAGGCCATAAGGTCGCTGATCAGGCTTTGTGCCCCCAGTGCCGTGTAGGCGGTGGAGAACGCGTGGGCCGCAAACAGAATCCAGATGATCAGCGCCGTCAGCTTCATCGTGGCAATCGACGCCTCGTGGATCACTTTCCACGACAGTTGCCCGTTCACGCCCGTGGCGAACAGCGCGCCGAACACACCGATGGCCGCGGCCTCGGTCGCGGTGGCAAAGCCGCCAAAGATCGCACCCAGAACGATGGTCACGATCAGGATCGGCAGGATCACCGCACGCAACGACCGGAATTTCTGCCCCCAGTCCGCGCGTTCCTCGGGGGGCAAGGCCGGACCCAGATCCGGCTGCAACCAGCAGCGCCCGCCGACATAGAGCGACACCAGCACGAACAGCGTCAGGCCGGGGCCGACACCTGCGGCGAACAGACGGCCCACCGACACCTCGGTCAGCAGTGCGTACAGCACCATCAGGATCGACGGCGGGATCAGGATGCCCCAGCCCCCGCCTGCGTTGATCGCCCCCAGCGCCAGCTTCTTGTCGTACCCCCGTTCCAGCATCTTGGGCAGGGCAATGGTGCCCATGGTCACAACGGCGGCACCGGAAATGCCCGACATGGCCGCAAAGATCACGCAGATCAGAACCGTGCCAATGGCCAGACCGCCGCGCAGGCCGCCCCACCATTGGTGCATCATATCGTAAAGATCATTCGCAACCCCCGACTTTTCCAGCAGGATCGCCATAAAGACAAACAGCGGAATCGCCATCAGCGTGGGGTTTTGCATCGTCTCCCACATCTTGGAGGCCAGCAGGTAAAACCCGATGCCGCCCATCTCGAAATAGAGGAACACCACCGACACACCGCCCAGCACAAAGGCCAACGGGGTGCCGAGCAAAAGAAAGACCAGCAGGCTGCCAAAGAACAGCAGGGTCAGAAGTTCGACGCTCATTGCTGCATCTCCTTGGAAGGTTCTGTTGTGTTGTCGGTTTCGGGTGCGCCCGGTTTGCCGAATACGTCGTCCGGCACGGGCAGGCCCATGACCACGCGCACGTCCGCCCACAGGCGGATCACCCCCTGCAACAACAGCAGGGCAGCCGCGACGGGGATCATGATCTTGGTCGGCCACAGGGGCGCTTTCCACATGGACTGTGACCGCTCCCAGTCCTCCAGTGACTCGGCGGCGATGTCATAGCCCTGCCACAGCAGCACACCGACAAAGAGCGCAAACAGCGGCCATGTCAGAATGTCCAGCATCGCGCGGCGGCGCAGGCTTTGCGCGCCATAGATGATGTCGACGTTCACATGCCCCCGCTCGGTCAGCAGATAGCCCCCGCCGATAACGGCATAGACGCCAAAGATCAGCACAGCCAGCTCGGCTGTCCAGATTGCCGGACTTCCGACCAGATAGCGCATGACCACATCGGCCAGCAGCAGGGCAAAGATCACCAGAACGGCCAGCGAGACCCATTTCCCGATAAACCTGTTCACGCGCGTCACGGCGCGGGCCAGTTGAAACATGTCACTGTCTCCTGAATGAGGGCAAAGCGCCTGCGCGGCTCCCGAATGGGCTGCGCAGGCGTTATCAAGGCCTGTTCACCGCGCCGCTTTGGACGCGGTGAATCAGATGCTTCAGGCGTAGCCGAGGTCTTTCATCAGACCGCGGTAGATGTCGGCGGCCTTGGCGGCTTTCTCGCCCTTCTGACCCTCTTCCTCGAGGATCTGGGCCGAAGCGGCGGCCAGCATGTCCAGCACGTCCTGGGGCAGCTGCATCACTTCGACGCCGTCGTTCGCCACACCTTCGGACAGGGCGATGGCTTCCTTGTGCTGGTATTCGGCCGAACGCAGGAAGAAACGGTTCGTGACAGTGTCCAGCAATGCCGTGCGCAAATCTTCCGGAAGGTCGGCAAGCGCGTCCTCGTTCATGATGTAGGCATCGGTGGTCTGCGCAAGAACCGGCTTGTAGTGGTATTTGCACACTTCCCACAGCGACATCGATTGTGCGCCCACGGCGGCACCCCAATGCGCGCCATCAACCACGCCTGACGACAGGGACTGATACAGCTCGGAACCGGGCACAAACTGCGGTGCGGCACCGGCGGCGGCCAGATAGTCCAGCATCTTGCCCGAGGACCGGATTTTCAAGCCCTTGAAATCGGCGGCGGATTCGATCTTTTTCGACACGACCATCTCGGTCGGCAGAACTTTTTCCGACATCAGACGCACACCGTCCGAGGCCAGATCCTCGTTCACCAGATCCTCGATACCAAGGTTCTTGATCGCGTGTTCCATTTCCCACGCCTGACGCAGCGTGCCCGGAATGCCATAGGCAAAGGACGCGGCTTCGGCGTTGTCGATGATATAGGACGGGCTGATCGAGCCCATGGGCACCACGCCCTTGCGCACGATGTTGTAGATGTCGGGACCCTTGGCAAATTCGCCGGCGCCCAGCAGTTCCAGCTTGAACGCGCCTTCGGTGCGCTCTTCCAGGGCCGTCGCCAGCACGCCAAGGCTGTCGGTGAACGAGCTGGACGCCTTGGGCCAGTGCGCTTGCACGCGCCAGGTCACCTCGCCTGCGGCGATCCCCTTGCCCACCAGCGCGGGCGTGGCAACGGCAGCAACTGCGGCTCCGCGCAACAGGGCGCGACGATTCATACCTTGTGAAGTCATGGTCATTTCTTCCTCCCGAAAAAATTAAAAGTGGCTTCCCTTGCGGTACGGCCAAGTTATCATGCCTCGAAATCTGGCATGTCCGATGCGCCAAGTGTGGCTGGGAAGTCCACGGCTCTCAACCGGTCATTTGAGTTGCGACCCAACGTCGAAAACCAGAAATCATCCCAAAACCACCCTGACGCGAAACCTGTAGCAAAATGGTGATAGGTCAAGCATTTATGCAGATTCTTTTACAGCTCCTGATCATTGCGCGCAGCATCACCCCACCGCTGCTGAACCCCCGACACGGCAACATTTCTGTGTCGGCGCTTTAGGGTCTGGACCTTGGGGTCAGGACCCATTCATCTTGCGCCACTGGCGTCAAAACCGCGATATTTCAGTGGCTTGAGACATGCAGGAACTAACGGGTTAATTTCAAATGGCTCACGCCTCTGAAATGAAGCGGTTTTGTCGTCCTGCGGATTTGACGGATTTTGCCCGTGAGCTTCGTTACATCCGCTTGAAATTCAACAAGAGTTCCTGCGCAGCTGCGCCTCGTCACAGACAAAATCTGTCAAACCAGTGCCGTAAGATGAATGGGTCCTGACCCTAAGCGGCGACTGACATCGCTGAATTGCACCTGAGCAAACCTGCCTTTTCAAACGGTCAGTGACACGCACAAGAATCCCTTTTGAAGGCACCAATGCATTTTGCCCAGACTTCAAGATTGTTTCCAGATCGCGCACCAGAATGGCGCCTTTGACTGCCGCGCTTCCCAGATTGTGGCAGAGGCAGGGCCGGGAATCGGGCATGGCAGCTCACCTCAATTCGCCCGCGAAGTGGCCCGTTTGCGCCCTCGTCTGGCCGCTTTTTCTTGGGCGCGATGACATTTGGGGAACTTCGATGCATCCGCCCTGGCAATCACACGAAGTTTACCACACTGCTTTTTCTGGGCTTTTCAAAAAAATTTCAGCTTCTTCGAAACAATACCCCTCAATTCTATCATTTGTTATGAAAAACCCGACGTTGTTTCTCGCAAAGGTAGAATAATCCTTTCATCGGCCCATTTATTCCCATCTGAAATAGAAACGCATTGTTTCGCCATATTTTTAACTTAATTGACTTCGTCGCTGTTAAGTTCGACTTAGTCAGAAATAAGGCGATTGAATGTCTGCAATCCGTCACAATCTTTTCCGGACGCGAAATGTTGGCCACAGCAATGGCGCACAGATCGCAGTGTGTCCGCGTAGATAATTCGGGGCAGTTGATTGGTTTATTTTGCGCGGCTCGGGGGGGCCGTGGGTTTGTTGTTGTGTGAGGTCTGCCATGTCCGAAGTGAATTTCGATGACGCGCCATCTGTGGTGCGCGTTGCTGTACCGCCTCAAAGGGTGATGAGGCATTTACGTCCCGTTCTTCCAATCCATGCGTCAAGCGCGATACGCGGCGAGGCCTACAGCGTCGCCCTGCCACAGCCGGCACCGCCAGCCGGTGCTTACCGCGCAGTTGGCAAGCGGGTGCTGGATGTGCTGCTGGTCATATTGGCATCGCCGCTGGCGCTGCTGCTGGTCGGGGTGTCCGCTTTGCTGCTGTGGATCGAAGGCGGTGCGCCCTTCTATCGTCAGGCACGGCTGGGCAAGGACGGCAACAGGTTTGCGATCCTCAAGCTGCGCACAATGGTGCGCGACGCCGACCGTCTGCTTGAAACCTATCTGGAGTCCGACCCCGAGATGCGTGCCGAATGGGAAACGCTGCAAAAGCTGCGCAATGACCCGCGTATCACGCCCATTGGTGCCTTCCTGCGCAAGACATCGCTGGATGAACTGCCCCAGCTTTGGAACGTGCTGCGCGGCGAGATGAGCCTGGTCGGTCCCCGCCCCATGATGATTGAACAGTTGACGATGTATGGCAATCCCGAGCATTATTTTGCTCTGAGGCCCGGAATCACCGGCTATTGGCAAGTCTCTCAGCGCAACGACAGCGCTTTCAGTGCGCGCACGGCGCTTGATGCGGCCTATAATTACAATATGTCACTTGTCGAGGATACCAAGGTCTTGTTGCGAACCGTTGGTGCTGTGATCCGACGGACAGGGTGTTAACATGTTTGAACGTTACCGTGATATCATCGCCGACCGGAACTCCGATATGCCAGCGCACCGGGGCATCATGAAATATCGTCACGCACAGGTTCAGCGCACCGCGCGGTCCCTGCCCTTTGATCTTGAACTGACCCGCCGTATCAGGGGGGCTGATTTTGCACCCGAGTGGAGCGATAGCGCCTTGATCGAACAACTTGACCCCTGGCAGGACCTGTCCCGTGTCAGCTTTGCTCGGGAAGCCGCACCGCTTGATATCCAGTTGGGGCTGCTGAACAACGACCGCGCCATGCTGCGCGCCTTTGACGACCTGCGCACGCAGCTGTTGCGCGCGATGGACGGCTCGGGCTGGTCACGCATTGCCATTGTGTCACCGACCAGCGGCTCGGGGGCCAGCTTTACCGCGCTGAACCTTGCACTGTCGGTGTCGCGCATCCCGTCCAAGCGCGCCCTGCTGATGGATCTGGACCAACGCGCCCCCGACATTGCAAACATGCTTGGCATTCAGGCCAATGGTATGATGGCCGACCTTCTGACAGGGGCTGTTGCACCGCAAAACTACCTGCTCAAGCCGACGTATACGCTGGCTTTGGGTCTGGGCAGCGGGCGCACCGAAAATGCATCCGAAATCCTGCATGCCCGCCGCACCGGCGAAGTGTTGAACAATATGATGGAGATGATGCGTCCCGACATCTCTATATTTGACTTGCCCGCCATGCTAGAACATGACGATCTCGAGGCGTTCCTGCCTCAGGTGGACGGCGTGCTGCTGGTGGCCGATGCCACGCAGACAGTGGGCGCCCAAATCACCGAGTGTGAACGACGGCTGGAAGGCAAGACAAACATCATGGGCATTATCCTGAATCGCACCCGTCCCGCAAAGGGCAGCTGACGGATGGGGTCTGTCTTTTCGGTAGCCGATTTTCTCGACATGCTGGCCCGACGCCGCCGCGTCGTGTTTTTGGTTTTTGTGCTTGGCTGCATATTGTCCCTGTATGTTGCCGCGTCCCAGCGCCATATGTATTCCTCGTCCGAAGTGCTTCAGATGCAGGGCGCCATCATTCCCGGAGAAATGGCCGCCACGACCGTTCAGGGATCGGATGCTCGCAGGCTTCAGCTGATCGAACAGCAAATCATGTCGCGCACGGCCATTCTGGAAATTGCCAAGGAACTGGACCTGTTCGCCGACCAGCCCGCGCTGACCGAGTCAGAAAAAGTGGTCGCATTCCGCAATGCGGTCAGAATTTCCGAAGTCAGCGCTGCCCGTCAGGGATTTAATGACGATGGCGAAGTGTCGCTTGTGCGCATCAGTGTCGACTGGCCCACTGCCGAAGGGGCACAGTCGCTTGCTCAATATGTGGCGCAACGCACGATGGAGCTTAGCACCAACACAAGGCTTGTGCGCTCGCGTGATGCGCTGGATTTCTTTTCCGCACAGGAACAGGAGGCAGGCCTTGCGATCGACAAGCTGGAACGCGAGATCAGCCAGTTCCGCGCCAGTAATGACATCGCCCTGCCCGGCAATGCGATCCGTGTGCAAAACGAGATTGCAACCCTGAACGAGTCGATCCTGGCCATTGACCGCCAGATGATCGCCCTTCAGCGCCAGATTGCCATTGCGCCCCAATCGCGGGTCGAGCGGCGCAATCGGGAACAACAACAAGAAGAGCTGGACACCCTGACCGCACAGCGCGCGTTGCTGACCAGCAATCTTGAAGCGATGAACAGCACCATCCAGGGAACACCCGAAGCGCAGCGCCAGCTTGATGATTATGACCGCAAGCGCACCGCGCTTCAGGCGGAACTTGAAGCCGCCACGGCCCGCCGCAAGGAGGCCGAGATCGCCTACCGTCTTGAAACACAGCGCCAGGCTGACCGGCTGACCGTGCTGGAACCCGCGGCGCTGCCCGAATATCCTTATACCCGCTCGCGCAAGGTGCTTGCCCTGCTTGGCGCTGTGGCCAGTATGATTGCCGCCGTCGCGACTGCCTTCCTGCTGGATCTGCGCCATCCGGTGATACGCTCGGCCGCCCAGATGGAACATACGCTGGGTCTGCGCCCTGTGGTGTCGATCCCGCAGATGCGGCCCAGGAAAAACCGGCGGCGCGGGCTTTTGCCCCGGCCCCTGCGTCGCCGCTAGAGGCTTTGCAGGGCTGTCAAATCGGCCCAGTGCAGCCACAGCGCCAGTGCTGTCAGCCCCAGCGCCAAGCCGGCAAACACCGCATCGTGCAGCCCGTCCCATGCGCCATGCCGCCGTGCCAGCCGCACCAGCACCGGATAGGACAGCAACAGCGCCAGCCCCACGGCGATCAGCGCGCCGACCAGCCCGAAGATCTGGAAGCCCGCCCACAGCATCACGATCTGTAACGACGAACGCAGCGCCGAATAGACAAAGGCCCCGCGTGAATCCCCTGCTGCCAGCGCCGCGCGGTCATAGCTCAGGCCAATCGCTTGCGGCAGAAACGCCAGCGCAATCAGCACCATCATGCCACCCGCAGGCGCATAGCGGGCATCATACATAAAGCCGACCAGCCAGGGCCCGCCCAGGGCCATCACCGCCAGCATCCCGAAAATGCCGCCTGTCATCAGCATCCGCATCTTGCGCAGGCGTGCGCGGTTGGCAGCACTCTCGGACGGGGGGCGGTCACGATAGATAGGGATCAGCAGCTGCGCCGCCAGCGTGCCGCCCAGAAGCACCGGAAAACTGGCGAGGAAATAGCCGATGTTGTAAATCCCCAGCGTGCCCAGATCGACCAGCGCACCCAGCACCGCCTTGTCACCCTGCGCGCTGACAAAGCCGAATGCGGTGCTCAGGAAGATCCACTTGCCATAGTGCAACTGCTCGGTCACCGCAGCACGTTCCAGCCGGAACCGGTTGCCCGCCCCCGGCAGGAACAGCGAGGTCAGGGTCAGCCTGACCAGCACGGTGATAAGACTGCCCAGCACCAGCGCGATAACCGACCGCGTGGCCAGCGCCAGCACGATCATGGCCAGCACACCAATCGCCTGCGCGGCAAGGTCCAGCATGGTCAGCCGCCCGAAAACAAGGTGGCGGTGCGCCGTTTCGATCCGTGTCGGCATGAACCCCGATATCACCAGCGCCACCCCTGCCAGCGGCAGATAGGTGGTCAGCAACGGTTCGTCATAGATCCGCGCCATCGGCACCGCCAAAATCAGCGTCACCATCCACAGGGCAAAGCCGCGCATGACCTGAATCGTCCAAGCGGTGTTCAGAAAATCGGGATCATCCCCGCGTTTGGACTGGCTGATCGAAGGGCCGATGCCCACGTCAGAGAACATCATCAAGCCCACCGTCACCACCGTGACCAGTGTCATCAGGCCAAAGGCCTCGGGGAACAGCAGCCGCGTCAGGATCAGGTTCGACGCCAGCCGGATCACCTGCGCACCGCCATAGCCCACCATCACCCACGACGCGCTGCGCAGAATGCGCGCGGTCAGGCGGTTGCCGGCAAAGGCTGTGACCACCCGTTTCATGTGCGGCCTTGCGGGGCGCAAATGCCACCTGCGGGCGCCAAAATACCGCGATGCAGCGCAATCGACTTGTACCGCGCGCCCGCGCAACTACCCTGCCCCCAGTCAAGCCGGAGCACCGCCCCATGAAGATCGCCTATGTTCTCAACACCTATCCCCAGCCCTCGCACAGCTTTATCCGCCGCGAGGTGCAGGCGCTGGAACGTCAGGGGTTCGAGGTGGACCGCATTGCCATGCGCGCTGCGGACACGGAACTGGTCGATGACGGCGACCGCGCCGAGGCAGCGGCGACCCATTATGTGCTGAAGACCGGCGCGCCGGCCCTGCTGCGCGATCTGCTGTGCCAAACCCTGCATGCGCCGCGCGCCATGTTGGACGCGCTGCGTCTTGCCTGGCGACATGGCGGGCGCAGCGAGGTCGGACGTCTGAGACATTTGATCTACCTTGTTGAGGCCGCACATATCACCCGCCGCTGCGCCGCGCGGGCAACGCTGCATTGCCATGCCCATTTTGGCACCAATGCCGCGACGGTGGCCATGCTGGCGCACGCCATGGGCGGGCCGCACTACAGCTTTACCGTCCACGGACCCGAAGAATTCGATGCGCCCCGCGCGCTGTCGCTGGGGGATAAAATCACCCGATCGGCATTCACCGTCGCCATCAGCAGCTTTGGCCGCTCGCAGCTGAGCCGTCTGGTCGGTCACGAGATCTGGGATCGCATCAAGGTGGTGCATTGCGGCATCGAACCCGCGCGCTTTGCCGACCCTGCGCCGATGCCCGACGGCCCGCTGCACCTTGTCGCCATCGGCCGCTTTGTCGAGCAAAAGGGCCAGATGATGCTGGTGCCCGCGCTGAAGGCTGCACTGGAACGCGCACCCGATCTGCATCTGACCCTGATCGGGGATGGCCCCTTGCGCCCGGTGCTTGAGGCGCAGATTGCGCAGGCCGGACTGGGCGCGTATGTCACGCTGACCGGCTGGCTGGACGAGGCAGGCGTGCGCGACAGGCTGGCGGCGGCGCACGGGCTGATGATGCCCAGCTTTGCCGAAGGTCTGCCGATGGTCGTGATGGAGGCAATGGCCGCCGCCCGCCCCGTGATCGCCACCTATATCGCGGGAACCCCCGAGCTGGTGCAGCATGGCACGACCGGCTGGCTGGTGCCTGCGGGCGATACCGACGCCTTGGCCGATGCATGGGTCGCGATGGCGCAAACGCCCGGCCCAGAGCTGGCCGCGATGGGGGCCGCCGCCCGCAGCCGCGTGCTGGCGCGTCATGATGTCGACACCGAAGCGGGCAAGCTGGCCACCCATATCCGCACCGCCGCAGATCATCGCCCGCGCACCCAGCCCGCAGGCCCGGGCAAGCGCACCGCCAGCGACACCGCCGCATAAACCGCAAAGCCGACCGGATCACGCGCCGCCAGCGCCATGATCCTGCCAGCCCCCAACGGTTCTGTGCCATCATTGACCAGCAGCGCCGGATAGCGTTCGCCAATCTCGGCCACGCCGCGATCCTGCCGTCGCCGCACCTTCACCAGACGCTCCCAGCCCTCGACCATGGGCCATTCATAGCGCGCCGGCACGCGGACCCGCTCGGACGGGGTGAAATGCAGCCGCACAAATGTGTCGTCCGAAATGATCCGCGGCCACGCGCCCCAACGCGCGCGCCCTGCACGGTTCATCGCAAATATGCCAAAACCCGGAACATCCTGCGAAAAGAACGGCAAGCGCTGCCAGAACCGTGCATAGGCGCGGGTCAGACGGCTTTGGGCGCGCGAAATCACCGGCGTCCCACTGGCATAGCAGGCCGCATCGCCCGAAAGCGCCGCAATCAGTTGGGCCAGCAACCCCTCGGAAACGATCACATCGGCATCAAGGTAGATCCGCGTGCCAAAGCTGGCCGCCACATCACCCAGATCCAGCGCGTGCAGCTTGTCACCGCGCGGCGTCTCGATCACCTCAAGCTTGCGCCCTGGCGCTGCATGGCTGCGCGCAATATGCGCGGTTCTGTCATGGCAGCCGTTGGCCACCACAACCACTTGCAGTTCAGCGCCCCCAAGATCCGAGGCAAAGACCGCATCAAGGCAGGCACCGATATAGGCCGCCTCGTCATGGGCCGGAATGACAACCGTTGCAGACAGGCTCACTTGTGCGCCTCGATTGCCTGGGCGCGCGGGTTGGTATCGCCCGGCCAGCGCATCGCGCCCCAACTGCCCCATTTGCCGGGGGCGGCCAGATCGTTGAACTGGTTGAACGGCCCTGCCCCCAACTTTGCCCAGCCCGCCATCAGGTCGCGGTAAAGCGCACCCATTTCGCTGCTGTAGTTGAGATGAACAAAGAACGCGGTCAGCTCTGCGTCATCTATCTGTGTGCCAAGGCCAACCACATGGCTGCCGCCTTCGTACATGGTCAGGTCCAGCCCGTGCCGCTGCGCCACTGCGACATGATAGGGCCAGACGCGGGTGACCAGATCGTGAATGGTGTCAGAGACCTCGCCGCTTTCGGCACCGTTGCGCAGCTCGCCTGCAGCGCGTTCGGTTGCCAGATCAAAACGGTGCGCGGCAACATATTCAGTCAGCGCATCCCCTGTTAAACCTTCCGACTGCCCCTTGTCGGCAGCCTCCTTGGCACTGTCGCTCAACCAATCCGCAATTAACGCCCGCCGCTTGTCGGTGCCAAGGATATGACCGAAATAGCCGGTGATCGCATAGGCATCAAAGGCCTCGACCGGCGCGTCCCAGCCATCGGCCACCGCCAGCGGCGCGGTCAGAATATCCGCTTCCAGCCCCATCCAGCCGGTCTGTGTGGCAATCACATTGACCAGCCGCGCCCGGTCCTGTGCAAAGACATCCGACCAGATCCGCGCCACCTCGGCGGCGCGCAGGCCATGGAACTGCGCGCCACGGTCCGCAACATCCCAAAGCGTGCGCGCCTGCGCGTCGGCCCATTCGGTTTGCGCAAACTGCCAGTTCCAGACCTCGTTGGAAAACTCGACATGCACGCGCAGGCCATCCGGCAGCGCCGCCCGCACCGCTTCGGCCATGGCGCGCACATAGGCGTCACCCGCCAGATGCGGCACGCAAATCCACGGCTCTGCCCCAGTCTCGCGGGCAAGCGCCATCATCACGTCGATCGGGGCGCCGTGGCGCGCATAGGAAAAATCGCCGATTTTGGCGCGGCTGTCCCAATCCTGTGCGTCAGAGTTGTTGGTGTTCATCCAGTCCATAAAGCGCAGACTGGCAAGACCTTTCAGCCCATTTGCCCAGTCAGGCCGGAACAGCGCCCCCTGCTTGTGCAACGCTTGAAGATCATCTCTCACAACACTGATATTGCGTATATAATCCCCGACGCCAAAGGGGTCGCTGCGTTGCACGCGCACCTCGACCGGCCCTTGCCCCGGTGTAAAATCAAAACTGACCGAGTTGTCGCCATAGCGCACATTGTGCGCCCGCCCCGTCACCTCGACAATGCCCGCACCGTCAAAGCTGAGGTGATAGCGGCCCGACAGAGCTGTGGCCGCGACGGGCAGATCGGTCAGGATCACTGTCCCGATGGATGACAGATCACCCGGCACCTGCGTCGGCCAGCCATCGCCGTCCAGCAGCCCACGCGCGACCAATGCGGCATAGTCCTGCCCGCCCCAGCGCCCGGGCAAATGTCCGATCCAGCGCCGCGCGGTCTTGAACACGTCAATAAACGGTTGCTGCGTGCTCCAGTCATTGATCGGCGCAAGGTTCATGGCCAGCCGCGTCCCCGGCGCAGTCGCGCCCATATGCGGAATGAACGGCACGGCTGTCAGACCGGCCAACAGGGTGCGACGGCTTAACTTCATGGCGCGACTCCGGTTTCAGGGCGGGTGCTGACCACCTGCCACACGGTTTCCTGCATCATGCCAGCCAGCGCCGGCCCCACCGATACCGCAGCGCTGCCATCGGCGCGGCGCATCTCATATGGCAGGCCCACAGGCGTGCGGTGATACAGGACCGCATAATGCGTCAGCGCGACAAGGTAATTGCCCAGATCATTCAGGTGGATCATGTCCTGCGTGCCATCTGCGTTGCGGCGAAACAGGTCGTGACGGGTCTGCATCGGCCCGACGCCGCCCGCCGCTTCGACCCTGCGCACCAGCGCCGCCATGACCTGCCCCGCGGGGATGATGCGCACAGCACCTGCCCCCTGCGCCGGTTGCACGACCTGTCCCAGCCAAAGTGCCGCGTAATCACTGTCGATACGCTCAAGCCATCCTTTGGGGTCGTCCAGCTGGTGCCACGTTTCATACAGATAGACCCGCGCACCGGCATTGTTGCTGCGCGCCAGTGTCGCCCATTTTTCCAGATACCGGGCACTGTCGTGATGGCGAATGGCGTCTTCGATCTCGACCATTTCGGTCAAAACCACCGCGTCAAAGGCCCCGCTGCCAATCGCAATGCGTGCAGGGCGAAACGCCGGATGGGCGTTTTCGGTGTCAAAGCCGTTGATTTCCACGTCGGGCTCCCAATGCGCACGCAGGGGTGTCCCCCAGCCCAGCTGACTGTGATAGCTGTGCCCGTCTGGCGCGAACTGTGCCAGCATCGCAGGCATATCGCGCCCGACCAGCGAATGCCCCAGATGATAGACATTCAGCCCCCCGACAGGTGCGGTATCCGGTGCCGCAGCGCTCTGGCGCGTGCCTGCCTGTGCGGCAGGGGCCAGAACAGCCACGATGCCGGCCAAAGCGACCGCGCCCGCACCGATCCAGATCTTCATGCGCTGGTTCATAACAGTCTTGTCATTCCCTTATCCCCGCGCCGCGCCGGGGGTGCTGCCCAGCGCCATGCCACAGGCAATCAGATCCTGCGTGATGACAAAGCGTCCTGCAAGTCTGGCACCGGCCCCGAACGCGCCGATCTGGCGCGTAAAGGTCGCCTCGAACTGGCCGGTATCAAGGTCGGGCGTGACCTCTAACGTATCAAAATCAAACAAAGTTTCCGTCATCCGGTACTGGCATTTGTAAGCGCATTCCTTGGCTGAAAAGATCAGCCGCGCAAGAATACCCGCCGCGTCCCGTGGCTGGCTGGCAAGCCATGCACGTTCGTCCAGCGTGCAGACCATGGGCAACAGATCCGCAGGCAAATCCGCATGGTCTTCCAGATCAATACCAATGGCGCGAAACGCGGCTGCGGGTGCCAGGGCGGCTGCACACAGATCAGCGGTGTGCGAAATACTGCCCACCACATCTGCGGGCCAGACCGGCGCGCGGTCGGGGGCCATGGGGATGGCAGCGGGCGGATGGCCCAGCGCGCCCAAAGCCGCGCGGGCAGCGGCGCGGCCTGCGGCGAATTCCTGTGCGCGGGCGGGCACCGCACGGGCGATGGCTGACGCCTCATCAGGCCACAGCGCGGGTTGCGGTGCGCGCGGGTTGCTGAGTGCTATTTCCACGGCGGGTGGAAACAGCCCGCGCAGCACATCTGCCCGCGCGGGGTCAGACACCGCATCGCGCGCGGTGGCAGGGGCGTTGAAACTGTGCCCTGCACTCACGTCGCCCCGCCCCTGCGCGCGGCGCGCATGGCACGACGGCGTTCCATCACCTCGTCACGGGCACCGATGGCGGCAGGAGTGGGAACGGCATCGGTGTTTGACGGCCCGCCCAGATGAGCGGCAAGATCGGCCAGCACCGGAAAGCGGAACACATCCGCAATCGACAGCTTTACATCAGGCAGGACAGCGCGGATGTCGCGGTGCATCTGTACAGCCAGCAGCGAATGACCACCGAGCGCAAAGAAGTTGTCATCGGCCCGCACCTCGGCCACGCCCAGCACATTGCACCAGATCGCAGAAATGCGATTCATCAGATCCTCGGGCACGGCAGTGCTTGCTGCACCCGTGGTGATCGGCAGGGCCCGTGTTTGGGCCTGTGGCGTGGACAGGACTTTGGCTTGCGGCCTGGCCGCCATCGGCAGGCTGGCACGGTCAATTTTCTTGTTTGGCGTCAACGGGAATGCCTCAAGCGCGACCAAAGCTGCCGGCACCATCGCGGGCGGCATGCTGTGCGCCAGATGTTGACGCAGGGCCTCGGCATCTATTGGGGCATTGGCGGTGAAATAGCCCGTCAGCCGCACATCCTTGCCGGTGCCGGTGGCCGTAACGACAGCGCCCGTGATACCGGCAAAGGCCGCCATATGTGCCTCGATCTCGCCCAGTTCGATGCGGTGGCCGCGTATCTTGATCTGGCCATCGTCACGCCCGATAAAGTCCAGCGTACCATCGGCCCGCCAGGCCGCCAGATCGCCGGTGTCGTACAGGGTTCCCCCCGCCAGCCCCGACAGGGCACGGAACCGCTCGGCTGTCAGTTCGGGGCGCTGCCAGTACCCTTGGGTCACACCCGCGCCGCCAATCCACAGCTGGCCTGGGACACCGATCGGCACCGGCGCACCTGTTTCGTCCAGCACATGGCAAACCGTGCCGACAATCGGCGCACCGATGGGGGCTGTGCCGTTCACCGGACCCTCAACAGGCTGCACTGTCGACCAGATGGTGGTCTCGGTCGGACCGTACATGTTCAGGATACGCGCAGGTGTGGCGCGGCGCACCTCGTCCACCAGATCACCGGGCAGCGCCTCGCCCCCCAGATACAAATGGCGCACCCGCCCCAGCGCGCTGCGTGCCTCGGGGTTCATGGTCAGGATACGGGCCATGCTGGGCGTACATTGCAGATGGGTCACCCCATGACGCACGATCTGTGCCGCCAGCGAGAAATCGTCGGCGTCCAGCACGTCGGGCGCATTGGCGCGGCGCAGCACCTCGGCCAGCGGGCGCAAACCTTCCAGCACGGTGGCGGCGTCAATGCCATAGTCGATCAGGCAGGCGATCTCGGTCACGCCGATCCCGGCGAGTTGTTCAGCCCGCGCAAGTCCGTCGTCGACGGTGCCAAACAGGCCCGCATCCTCGAAATAACGTTCAAAGGCGAAATCAAGGATCGCTTCCATTTCGTCCTCGGCCAGTCCGGCCAGGTCGATCTGCATGGGCGAAGCGACCCCTGCGGGTTTCTTGAAGGCCGGAAAGGCCCAGGCGTATTGCTTGATCAGCCCTGCGGCACTGCGCAAGTAATCCTTCATCGGGCCGCGCGCGACCTCGCGTGCTGCTTCCCGCGTGTCGGCCAGATAGCTGTGCAGCATCATGGTCACCTGGAAATCAGCCGGATTGTGGCCGGCGCCGCGTAGGGCTTCATGATAAATCTCGATCTTGCCGCGCACCTCTTCGATGGTCTGGCCCAGCAGGTGCGTCAGCACATGCGCACCCAGCGCACCGGCCTCGCGCCATGTGTCGGGATTGCCCGCCGTGGTGACCCAGACGGGCAATTCGGCCTGCACGGGGCGCGGATAGGTCATCACGCTGTGCGGCGCACCGGACTGGGTGGCAAAGCTGACCTCTTCGCCGCGCCACAGGGCACGGACCTGTTCCAGCGTGCTGTACAGGGCCGGTTTGTTCGCAGGGGGCGTGTTTTCGGGACGCAGCACAAAGTCGTCAGGCTGCCAGCCCGAGGCAAAGGCAATGCCTGCGCGTCCGCCTGTCAGATTGTCGATCACCGCCCATTCCTCGGCAATGCGCGCCGGATGGTGCAGCGGCGCCACGCAGCTGCCCGCGCGCACATCAAGGTTGCGTGTCACCGCCGCCACAGCCGCCCCCGTCACTGCCGGATTGGGGTAGGATCCGCCGAAGGCGTGGAAATGCCGCTCGGGTGTCCAGAGCGAGGTAAAGCCGTTGGCATCGGCAAATTTCGCGCCCTCCAGCAGCAGGTGGTATTTGTCCGCCGTCACGCCGCCATCATTGCCCCAGTAATACAGGCCGAACTTCAGCCCGCCACGGCTGGTGCCCCCCATTTGCGAGGTGCCGGACACCGCCGCGCGGGTCTCGCCGCCCGACAGCACAACCTTGAAACCGCGCGCCAGCGTGTGCCACAGCTCAAGCACCGAGATATCAAAGGCGATGCTGGTGACCGCCAGCCAGACACCACCCGCATCAGCGTCGATATGTTCATCCATGCCGGCGCGGAAATTTGCGACATTGCCGTGGCTGACACGCACGCCCTTGGGTGTGCCGGTCGAACCCGAGGTGTAGATCAGATAGGCGGTGTCATCGAGCCCGGCCACATCCTGCACCGGCGCATGGCTCTGCGCACAATCCGCGATACGCATCAGGCGTGCGCCGGTCTGCGGCAGGGTGTTTTCCAGTGCGGCCTCGGTCAGCACGATGGGGGCCTGGCTGTCAGTGATGGCATGGGCCAGCCGCGCAGCCGGATAATCGGGATCAAGCGGCACATAGGCCCCGCCCGCCTTGAGAATGCCCAGCGCGCCGATCACCAGATCGGGACCGCGCGACAGGCACAGCGCCACATGGGTGCCTTTGGTCACACCCGCGCCCTGCAAGGCCGCCGCCACCGCATCGGCGCGCGCCTCAAGCGCGGCGTAGGTCAGGATCGTATCCTCGAACACCAGCGCTTGCGCCTCCGGCGTGCGTTTGGCCTGTGCCGTGATCGCACCGTGGACGGTCAGCGCGCCGGCGGGTTGGGCCGGTGTGCCATGCCATATCGCCTGCAAGGCCGCGTCCGCTTGCGACACCGCGCGGGTGCTGCCCGCAAGCGTCTCGGCCAGACGCGCGGCCAGCAGATCGGCGGCAGCGGGGCTGATGCGTGTGGCATCAAACATCAGGCGCCCCTCGGGCCACAGAACGCTGACAGCGGTGCCCTCGACGGGCGTGCCGTCTTCACAGATGCCCATGGCAGGTCTTTCGAGGCCGGGACCACCCGCCAGACGCAGGCCCAGATCAGCGGCCATGCCCGGACGGTTCGCGGCTTCGGCCGCATCCTCAAGCGCCGCATCGCTGCGCAACGGCAGCCAGTCGGCAATCTCGTGCGGCGCTTTCGCCGCCAGTGCCGCCAGCGCCCTGTTGCGATAGGCCATGTATCCGGCAGCACCTGCGCCCTGCGCGGCCCAGCGCGCTATGCGCTCAAGTGCGGTATCGCGCTCCAGCCCTGCGGGGCTTGCAATCTCGCGGCTCTGCCAGTCAGCGGCACCGGTTGCGCCACCCGCCAGGGGGACGGCCAGCGGCTTTGCCGTGCTCAGGAGAGCGCGCCAGTGGTCTTCGTGTTTGGCAAGCGAGGCGATGGCGTCAAGGTCTACGTCGGGACGCTCCAGGGTATCGCCCGCAACCACATCAATGCGGGGCGTGCGCCCGTCCATCCGGCTCAGCCCCGACAGACGCAGCGCGCCGTCCGCGCACATAACAGTCAGCCTGCCCTCGCCGACAGCGACAACAAGGCCGGGAGCGCCCTGCCCCTCGGCAGGTTCGGCGCGCCGTACCTGTACCGCCGCGCCGTCCAGACGGATGCGGGCACAGGCCACGGGGTTGGCATGGGAAGCAAAATCAAGCGCGCTGACCAATGCGCGCGCGTCTTGTACGGTGCTGTCGAAATCAATGTATCCGGCGGCAGGCGGCAGTTGCGCGCGGGTGAACAGCTGACGGGTGCTGAAATCCTGCGCCATGCGCTGCGGATCGGGCGCGGCCAGTTCGTCCAGCACCGCGCCAAAGCTGTCCAGCCCCTCGGCATAGCAGCGTGCATTCAGGGCATGGGCGGTCACGTCGCGCGGCATGTCGAAGGCGCGCGACAGGATGATGTCGCCTTCGTCGATGCCGCTGGTCATGAAATGCCAGGTCACACCATGGCTTTTGCGCCTGTTCAGAATGGCCCAGACCGGCGTGTTGATGCCCGCATAATCGGGCAGCGGCCCGTCGTGAAAGTTGACCGCACCGCGCGCGGGCCAGTCCAGCACCGCCTTTGGCACGATGCGCAGGTTGGCGATGCTCAGCACCCAGTCGATCCCGTCCTGCACAAGCGTAGGCAGATCGGCTATGCGCTGTGTCACCGTCAGCCCCGCGCCTTCGGCCCAGCGCGCCACGTCGGCATCGCGTGTGGCAACGGCACGAATGTCAGCACCACGTTCGATCAACCGGGCACCGCAGGCGATGGTCAGGCTTTCGTCTCCGATCAGAACACATGAAAATAGGCTCATAGGTTGCCTCCTGTCGGCACATCGTGGTTGCGCAGCAGCGCCGCGTTGTTGAATGGAATGGCACGGTTTGACCGGCCCGCCTGACCGCGCCGCAAACCGTGGGCAATCAGATCGCGCAGAAAATACGGGGCCGTGTCGCGGGCCCGGCCCGTCAGAAGACAGCGCAACCGCCACAGCCCCTCGCCCAGCGCCCGCGACACTGTCGCGGCCAGCGCATAGGCGCGCCCGTGGTTCTGCACAAAATAATGCATGCGCGAGTCAAACCAATAGCCCGGCGTGCGCGCCCATTCTTTCATGCCGGTCGACACCGACCCCAGATGCTCGGCCTCGGAGGCGGGCACATACAGACATGTCCACTTTGCCCGCGCGGCGCGCAAACACAGGTCGGTTTCCTCGAAGTATAGAAAGAAGCTTTCGTCAAACAGCCCAACCGCGTCCAGCATCGGCTGGCGCATCATGATCGACGCACCCGCCACCCAATCAACGGGCGCTGTCGCCTCGGGCACCGGAAAAGGCACCACCCAGTTGCGCAGCAGGCGCGTGAAAATACCCGTGCGCACCGCGCCTTCGAATTCACCCAAGATCGACGGAAAGCGGAAACATGTGTGGTGCAGCACGCCGTCGTCCCCGACGATACGGCTTCCGGCCATACCCGCTTCGGGATGCGCTGCAAGCGTGTCCAGCAGCACGCGGATGGCATCGGGGCGCGGCCATGCGTCGGAATTCAGCAAATAGACGAAATCGGGGGCAGTCCCGTCAGGCAGGCCTGCGCGCATGGCCAGATTGTTGCCCGCACCAAAGCCGCCGTTGTGCGGTGACTGCAGAAAGGTCACCCGATCCCAGCCCGCGTCAGCGATCCCCTTGGCGATGATCTTGTCGCTGCCATCGCCCGAGGCGTTGTCAACGATAGTGATGCTGCCCGCGATCCCCTGCATCGCGGTGACGGCGCAACCTGCGGATTTCAGGGCCAGTTCCGGCGTGCGATAGTTCAGCACGACAACAAGGACGGTGGGCGTTTGCCGGGTCATGTCATCTCACTCTGCCGCTGTGCGGCTGGCCCAGTCGGACGTATCGCCACGCACGGCCATTGCATCGGCATCAGCGGCCAGCGCCGCGATGTGGCCAGCCAATGTCGAGACGTTGGGCACCAGAACCATCCCGTCATGATCCCCCGGCACCTCGATCACGTCGAGGTTGGGGCAATACCGGCCCCAGCCGTTGTCGGGAATGACATATTCACGTTCGGAACTGATCCAGGCACCGCCGGTGCCGCGCCATTTCTGGTCCAGCTTGGGGCGGAACAGTGTAACCGGACCATCCCACTGGCGCGGCTGATAGGCAGCGGCGGCGGCGCGGAACGCCTGTTCAATGGCGGCATTGTGGAAACTGCCTGCTTCCTCGGCAGGGGCATGCGCGTTGCGTTTGGACAGCTCCCAGTCGATCCGGTTGCGGGCCCATTCCACAAGGAACCCAGGCCCCTTGCTGCGCAGTTCCTGCAATTTTATCAACACCTTGTCGGCACGGCTTAGCGCGGGGCGGTGCGGCAGCGGCGTGTCAAGCAAGGCCAGCATCGCCACCTCTTCACCGGCTGCGCGCAGTTGCTGGGCCACCTCCATCGCGGTGATGCCACCGCCCGAGAAACCGGCAAGGTAATAGGGCCCCTCAGGTTGCACCCGACGCATCTCCGCGATGTAATCGGCGGCGGCGGTCTCCATGCGCGTGTGCGGGTCGGCACCGCCCATCAGACCCCGCGCCTGCAAGCCCCAAACGGCGCGGTCGCGTCCGATGGCAAAGGCCAGCTGGCGCAGGTTCAGCACGTTGCCGAACATGCCCGCCACGATGAACAGCGGCGTGTGGCCACCCGATTTACCCGGATGCAGCGCCACCAGATGCTGAGGTGCATCCTGTGGCACGGCCTCAGGTGTCGACGCTTCGTCTGCGTGCACTGCGATCCCGCCACCTGCCGCGTCGATACGCGCGGCCAGCGCTGCGATGGTCGGGGCCTCGAACAGAACCGACAGGGGAAAGTCGATGCCGTGGCGCTGCTTGACCTGTGCAAACAGGCGCACCGCCAGCAGGGAATGCCCCCCGAGGTCGAAGAAACTGTCTTCGGCCCCCACCTGCGAAATGCCCAGCAGCGTTGACCAAATGGCGGCAAGGCTGGCTTCGGTGCCCTCTTTGGGGGCGATGTAGTCAGCCTCAAGCGTGGGGCGTTCGAAGCTGGCGCCAGCCTGCGCCACGTCTTCGGGTCCGGCGGCGGCCTCGGCGATCAGCCCGTGCAGATCGACGGGCGAAATGGCAATGCGTGCCAATCCGTCCGACGCCGACAATCTCAGCGCGCGCGCCAGTGCCTCGGGGCCTTCCGCGGCGGTGATGCCTTGGGCGACTTGCGCCAACAGACGGGTTTCGGCCAGCGACAGCGGTGCGGCTTTGCCATTGGCAAAGTCGATCTCGCTGGGCGCAGGGGCGGCGTCAATACCCGCCAGCGCCGAAGCCGGCAGACGCAACATGCGCAGGCCGCGCACTTCGATCAGAACCGCGCCGGATGGCGTGGCCAAAATAATGTCGAACATCACGCTTTGCGCATCAACGCCCTGCGCGGCAGCGGGCGACAGGCGCATCCAGCTGACAATCTCGGCCGGGAGCGGCGCAAACATGTGCAGTTCGCCGTAGCTTGCAGGCACCCACAGATCCGCCGGATCATAGCTGTCGTGCAGCCCAATCGCCCAGCCCGTCGCCAGATCCAGCAGGCCGGGATGGGCCAGCCAGCCCGCACCAATATCCCCGTGGTACGCGGCAGGAAGCGCCAGACGGGCGATGCCCTCGCCCTTGCCCGTAGCGGTGCCGGTGACAACCCGCCAGCGCGGACCAAAGTCCAGATGCGCCTCTTGCGGCGAAGTGAAATCGCCGGACCCGTTGGCTTCACAACGGGCTTCAATGGCCCGAAGGTCGATCTGCGGCGCGGTTTCGCTGAGCGCCGCAATGCGTGCCTCGGCGGTTGTGACTTCACCGGTGCGCCCGTCCAGAGTGACGCAGCGATGCAACGACAGCGCGCGATCCTGCCGACCTGCGCCCAGACGCAGAACGCCCGCTTGCCGCGTTCCCGGCGTGGTGGTGAAAGGGCGCAGGAAATGCAGTTCGCTGAGCGTAAAGGGACGGAAGCCACCCCCCGCCGCCATCGCTTCGGCCGCCAGTTCAATCACGGCGGTGCCGGGCAACAGGACATGGCCCGCGCGCGTGCGGTGCTCGGCCAGCACCCAGTCGTCCTCGGGTGACAGGTTCAGCGCGAAGCGTTCCGAAGTATCGGCAGCTTCGGTCACGTCCTCCAGCATCGGTGTGTCCAGGGCGCGCGGTGCTGCGGCGTCTCCGGTGCGGGCCGCCATCGCATCGACTGCCATGCCGGTGTCTGACCAGACGCCCCAGTTGATCGCCAGCGTGCGGGTTTGCCCGCCCCGCCGCGCTTGCGCGACCGCGTCAAGATAGGCATTGGCGGCAACATAATCGACCTGCCCCGCTGGCGTGGTCAGCGTGCTGGTCGATGAACACAGCACCAGCAGATCGGCGCTGCCATCGGGGAACACCTCGTTCAGAACGCGCAGGCCTGCAATCTTGGGCGCAAGCACCGCCTGCATCCCAGCTTCGTCCTTGGTCAACAACGGCGCATCGTCAACAACGCCTGCCGCATGGATGATCCCGTTCAGCGGGCCAATCTCGGCCAGCTGCGCGCGCACAGCCTGCATCTGCTGCACATCGGTCACATCGCCGGTCAGACAGGTGATACGCCCGCCCAGCTCTTCGATCTCGCGGATTGCGGCAATCTTGCGTGCGGTGCGCCCTGTTGCGGGGCCAGCTGCGGCCCCCTCATAGCGGGCCCATTCGGCGCGCGGCGGCACGGCGCTGCGCGACAGCAGCACGATATGCGCCTGTGTGCGGCGCGCGATGTCGCGGGCGATGGCCAGACCGATACCGCCAAAGCCGCCGGTGATCAGATAAAGCCCGCCATCCTTGTACACCGGCGCGTCTGCAGTTTCAGCCAGGGGCACAGCACGCAGGACCGAGGCGAGACGTTCACCACCGCGCAGGGCCGCGACGCCGTTTGCGGGCTCGGCCAGCAAATCGCGCATCAGCAGGCGCTGCGACGGGTCCACCTGCGCCGCTTGCTTGCGCGCACGGCGGGGCGGCGCCATGTCCGGGCGTTCGATGTCGACCAGTTGCACGGTCACATTCGGAAATTCACGCGGGATGACGCCGACAGGTCCCAGAACACAGGCCTTTTCCGGATAGAACGGCCCCTCGTCACGGACCCGCAGCGCCCCCGAGGTCACCACGGTAATGTGGCACCCGTCGGGCAGCTCGACGCTTTCCAGCGCCTGCGCCAGATGGGTCAGGCTGTAGAAACCATGTTCGATATTGCGATCAAAAAAGCTGGAGCCGGGGCGGAAGGTTTCGCCCGCTGTCACGCCCCAGAAATGCGCGATGCGCCGGGGCAGCAAGCCGTCCACGGCCAGCGCACCCATCAGCGCCTCGTATCCTGCGCGGCCCTGTTCGGGCGACAGGATATAGTCCTGTGCGCCGCGCCGCTGGAAGCTGTCACCGGATGTGACGGTAACAACGCTGTGGCCTGCGGAGCGCAAGGCGGCGATGGCGGGCGCTGCGGCACCTGCCGCATCTGCAAAGACCAGCCAGTTGCGCGGGCTGCCCAGTGTTTCTTCGGTTTCGATGTCGCAATCGGCCGCTTCAGGACGCCAGCGCGGGGTATAGCCCCATGCGCTTACGTCGTCAGTGCGCGACAGTGCGCGCGCCTGTGTTACAGCGGGCTGGCCCGGTTCGATGAAATAGCGGCTGCGCTGGAACTGGTAGCCTGGCAACACCACGCGGTTGCGCCGTGCGCCGCCCCAGATCTGGTCCCAGTCGGCATTGATCCCGCAGGCCCAAAGCCTGCCGATCACCGCCTGAAACTGTGCATCGTCTGCAATGGGCTGATTGGCATGGCGCAGGGTGCTGAACGCCTGTCCCGGCTGAACCGCTTGGCCCATCTGCGCCAGGGAGGCCAGCGCACGGCCCGGCCCGACCTCAAGAAAGACCGACGGGCGCGCGGCCAGCGCATCAATGCAATCGGCAAAATGCACGGTCTGGCGCAGTTGTTGGACCCAATACTCGGGGTCTGTCGCCTGCGCGTCGCTCAGCGGTGCGCCGGTGCGGTTCGACATGATCTGCATCTGCGGCGCGTGCAGGGTCATGCCCTGAAGATGCGAGCGGAACTGCGGCAGGATGTCATCCAGCATCCGCGAATGGGCGGCGATGTCGATGGAAACGCGCTGGCTTTCGATGCCCTGTTCGGTCAACCGTGCGGCCAGTGCGTCCAGCGCCGCCTGCGGGCCGGACACGGCACACAGACCCGGCGCGTTGACGCTGGCAATATCCAGATCCGCGCCCAGCAGCGGCAAAAGCGCCTCTTGCGTCAGCGGAACCGACAACATGCCCCCCGCCGGCACCGTGTCGAACAGCTTGCCGCGCAACAGCACCAGATCAATACAGTCTTCGAAGGACATCACACCGGCCAGTGCGGCGGCGGTGTTTTCGCCCATCGAATGCCCAACCAGCGCTGCGGGGCGCACGCCCCAGCTCAGCCACAGCTGCGCCAGCGCAAATTCGGTGATCATGATCAGCGGCAATTGCACCGACGGCCGGGTCAGCGTCTTGGCGGCAGCGTCCTCTTGGCCCGGTTCGGGAAACCACAGGGCGCGAATGTCATAATCCAGTTGCGGTGCAAGGTGATCCAGCCCGCGGTCCATCCATTCGGCAAAGACCGGCTCGGTCTCGTAGAGATCGCGCGCCATGTTGGGATATTGCGCGCCGCCGCCCGGAAACATGAAAACCAGTTGCGGTGTGGTCTCGCGGGCGGTGTGGGTATGGACGCGCTGCGGGTCGCCTGATTCAAGCAGGGCGGCGGCCTCTTCATGGGTCTGGGCGACCAGCACGCGGCGCATTCCAAAGCCGTGACGACCCTCTTTCAGGGTATAGGCGATGTCGGCCAGAGGCTGTTCGGGATGGGCGCGCAGATGCGCGGCCAAAGCAGTTGAAGCCGCATCAAGCGCCACTTTACTTCGCGCCGACAGGATCATGATCTGAAACGGAAAATCGCTTTCTTCCGACAGTGCGCGCGCAGGGGCTTCTTCGAGAATGACATGGGCATTGGTGCCGCCCACGCCCAGCGAATTGACCGCCGCGCGGCGGGGTGCATCTGCGGGTTCGGGCCAGTCGATCAGCCGGTCGGCCACCGCAAATCGAGAGCCTGCAAAGTCGATCTCGGGGTTGGGTGCCTCGTAATTCAGGCTGGGCGGAATCTGGGCGTTGTACAGCGACAGCGTGGTCTTGATCAGGCCGATAACCCCCGCGGCGGTGTCGGTGTGACCAATGTTCGTCTTGACCGAGCCGATGTGGCAGGCCACGCCGCCCGCCGGACCATGTGCCGCGTCAAGGGCGGCCACCTCGATCGGATCACCCAGATAGGTGCCGGTGCCGTGGCATTCGATATACCCAATGGTCTCGGGCGCGACATTGGCATCGTGCAGGGCAGTGCGAATGGCGTCTGCCTGCCCTTCGACGCTGGGGGCCAGATACCCCGCCTTGGCCGCGCCGTCATTGTTGACCGCACTGCCCTTGATCACACCCCAGATGTGGTCGCCATCGGCAAGCGCGTCTTCCAGACGCCGCAGCGCGACGGCACCGGCGCCGCTGCCGAATACCGTGCCCTTGGCGCGGTGATCGAAAGCATGGCAATGCCCGTCGGGCGACAGGATTTCATTTTCCTTGTACAGATATCCCCGCCCCTGCGGCAGTTCGATGGTGACACCCCCCGCCAGCGCCATGTCACATTCGCCGTTCATCAGCGCCTGACGCGCATAGTGGATCGCCACCAGCGACGTTGAACAGGCGGTCTGAAGCGAAACGCTGGGCCCCTTCAGGTCGAACACATGGCTGACGCGCGTCGACATGAAATCTTTATCGTTTCCAGTATGGCGCAAAAGAAACAGGCCCACGTCCTCGACCAGCGCGGGATTGGTGCGGATGTTGTCGTGAAAATAGCTGCCCTGCCCGCAGCCGGCAAAAACGCCGATACGCCCGTCAAAGCTGCGCGGCGGATGGCCCGCCTGCTCCATCGCGGTCCAGGTCACTTCCAGGAACTTGCGGTGCTGCGGATCAAGGATCGCCGCCTCGCGCGGGCCAAAGCCAAAGAACTCGGCGTCGAAGTCGGCAAAGCCGCCCAGAGGCGCGGCAAAAGGCACATAGTTGCGTTGCCCGATTTTTGCAGGATCCTCGCCCGCCGCAATCAGCGCGTCACGATCCATCTTAACGATGCTTTCAACACCGCCTGCCAGGTTCGACCAGAACTGTGCGATATCGCCAGCGCCCGGCACGTCTGCCGCCATGCCGACAATGGCAATGTCGCCACTGTTTGTGCGCGGCGAAACCTTGGAAGGAACAGAAGACATACTCATGACAATAATCAAACTCCATCTGGCCCCGAACAGGCATTCGGGGGCCTGACTACAGATACAGCAAGGCACGCCGGCAACGAAGTAGTGTTTCTTTCCAGCCGCATTCCCGACACACAAGCGACTGATAATACGGTGTTCTTGGAAATGTCGCAAAAATCAGCAAAACGCCGCAGCAGCTACAAAATTCAGGTTCTGAACAAATTGATTAACAAACGTGGATAATGACACATTTGAGACACATTTCAATAGAATCAGCGGCTTGCAGATATTCGACCGCTTGGCACGGCCCCTGAACGGTCGGGATTGCGCTGCCCGATGACCACCCGACGGCGCCATTTTTCGGGCGCCGCGGGAACGCGCGCTTCGCTGATTCCCAGAATGGCCCCCGCCATCAGCCAAGTATAGGGCGTCAGGATCGCGTTCAGCAACATGTCGATCATGGTGATGGAAAGCAGGATCGCCACCGGCGCCAGATAGCGCGATTGCGCACCGACCTGAAGGTTCCCGAACCCCCACCAAAGCAGGATCAATGGCCCCCCGATCAGCCCCATCTGTGCGATGTAGCCAACCCAACCGAAACTGCCGAAAACGATGATCCATTCGCCGTCCGGAATGGTCAGAATCCGGCCCGAGCGGCTGTCACGCACAAGGTTGCGGCCCCATTCGCCCCAACCGAAAAGCGGCTTGGCATCGGCGCGGTCCAGCAACCGTTCTTCGTTGTCAAACCGGTATCCCAATGACTGGGCGCGGTCGGGATTATAGGCCTCGACTTTCTCCAAAATCGCCTGTGTCGGGATCATCCCATTGTTTCGCAACATGGGATAAATCATCGCAACCAGCGCGATCACCAGCACCAGACGCACCTGCATTTTGACCGAAGCAAACAGGATCAAAGGGGCCAGTGTCATGGCATACAACAGCGATGCGGCGCTTTTGCACAGCACCAGCAGCACCAGCAGGTAAAGCCCCACACCGACATAACGCATCGTGCTGCGCTGATCGGCCCCGCGGCCCAGCGCAAAGGCCGCCATTGCCGCGCTCATCACGAAAAACGCCAGCCACAGTGCGTGGGGCAGGAAAACGATGGGGCGAAAACCGCCCTGCCGCATCATCTGCTCGAAATTGTGCTGAAAGAACCCGTAGACCCAGATGTTGATTTGAGGGCTCAGACGGATCTCGATCAATGCGGGCACCGAATAGATCAGCGCGCCAACCACCAGTGCCAGCAACAGTTCCCGCAGGCCCGTTTCGCTGGCCAGCAGGCTGCGCCCCAGAAAGAACGGCAGCAACACAATCACCTGCCCCACGATCACGGACAGCAAATCGCGCAGCCCCAGACCCGGCAATGATGTGCCCGTCACCGAGGCCGACTGGATCGGCCCGGTAAACACGATCGCATCGCCGTTGGTCAGAACCGTCGGGATCACACCGGCCACAAACAGCAGCACAAGGATGCGCATCGGCCATCCCTGCGGCCACAGGGACACGCGCTGGCCCAGATAGGTGATCGCCAGAGCAAAGGCGCAGATGTTGGGGATTGACGTCTTGTTCATCTCGGGCACCAGCGGCAGATCGAAACCGGTGGCGGGCGGCAACAGCAGATAGCCGCCCAGAATGCTCCAGATCACTGCGCGTTCGGTCGGCATGAAACGACAGAACAGCAGGCAGACCAATGGCCAGATCATCAACATCAGGTAGGCAAGCGTGTTGGGCATTGGGTGTCCAGCAGATCAGAGTTGCGGGGGCTTTAGCACGCCCCGCGCCTCTTGTCCCGCATGTCGGCATTTGCATTGTCGCTTGGGGACAGTATCAAGGCACGACAAACAAGGGTGGCAAGTGCATGTTCCTGATTACAGAAAACGGTCGCAAAGTGGCCATCAGCCATGCGCGCCGCGATGCCCTGTTGCGTGATGTGCGCGCGCATCTGGACACCATGACCGGCTTTCGCCTCGCCACGGTCAACCTCGACCACCTTGTACAGATCGCCAGCAACAACGTCTTTGCCGACGCCTATGCCCAACACGATATTGTCGTGGCCGACGGGCGGCCCATTCGCTGGATGTCACAATTGGCTGGCCAGCCTGTCGAGGTCATCACAGGTTCGGACCTGATTGTGCCGCTGTCCCGTCAGGCAGCACAGGCCGGTCGCAGTATCGCCATGATCGGCAGCAGCGACGCCGCGCTGAGCGGCGCGGAGGCGCATCTGCGCGCGCATGTGCCCGACCTCACGGTGGCCTATCGCCACGCGCCCGCCATGGGGTTTGATGTGGACAGTGACGCCGCCGGTGACATTCTGCGCGATCTTGAGGCCTCGGGCGCGGGGCTGTGCTTTTTGGCCTTTGGCGCGCCCAAACAGGAACGTCTGGCCGCACGCGCCGCACTGCTGGCCCCTTCGGTGGGGATGGTGTCGATTGGTGCGGGGCTGGATTTTCTGGCCGGTCACCAGACACGCGCCCCGCGCATCCTGCGCATTCTGGCGCTGGAATGGCTGTGGCGCGCCGCCACCAGTCCCGCGCGCATGGTGCCACGCTATGCCAAATGTTTCGCGATCCTGCCCGGGCTGATGTGGCGGGCGTGGCGGGCGCGCTAGGCTACTTGTATTCGATCAGCCCGCCGCGCCGTTTGCGCAGGCGGTCCAGATAGTAACGCAGTGCGCCGCCGCCTTCGGCAAACTTGCCCAAGACTGTGAACAGCGCCCAGGACCAATCGCCACTGCGCCATGCCAGCCGCAACACCTGCACCGGATAGGCCAGCGCCAGCAGCGCCAGCGGACACCAGACCAGCGCCCCCAACACGATCCCCAGGGGCAGCAACACGCCCCAGACCAGCGCGCGCCGCGTTTCTGTTACCCAATGACGCTCTGGCGGTGCACCATGGCGCGCGGCCCCCTGGGCGAAAGCATAGCCGGCCCTGCGGGTGCGCCGCCACCATTGGCCAAAGCTGTGGATGTTCGCATCGTGCAGGGTCATTTCAGCGTCCAGCCGCCACACGCCCCACCCCGCCGCGCGCAGGCGCAGGCACAAGTCGGGCTCTTCTCCGGCGATCAACGCAGGGTCAAAGCCGTCAACGTCAGCAAGCGCCGCACGGCGCATCAGCGCGTCGCCACCACAGGCAAGGGCGGCCCCAACCGGCGTGTTCCATTCGATATCGCACAGACGGTTGTAGACGCTGGCGGCGGCATCGGTCTCGCGGCGCCGCCCACAGACGACGGCGCAGGCAGGATCAGCTTGCAGATGCGCCAGTGCTGCGGCCACCCAACCGGGTTGAACCCTGCAATCGCCGTCGATGAACTGCACAAAATCGGCGCGACACAGCGCCAGCCCCGCATTGCGCGCCCGCGCCGCCGTGAAGGGCTGCGACAGGTCCAGCGGCACAACCTCGGCCCCCGCCTGCGTCGCCGCCTGGACGCTGCCATCGGTGCTGCCGCTGTCGACATAGATGATCCGCCCCACCTGCCCTTGCAAAGACGCAAGACAGGCGATCAGGCGCGCGCCCTCGTTGCGCCCGATCACAACCGCATCGACCTGCGCAGTCATGGGGCCGCGCCGAACAATGCCGGGGCCATCTGGTTCACGAACGCGCCCGAGCGGGCATAATCTTGCAGCACCCCGAACGCATTGCGGGAAATCCGCTGACGTGCCGCCGTGTCATCCAAAAGCCACTGCAAACGCTTGGAAAAATCAGACAGGTCCCATTTGACCGGCACATAGGTTTCGTCCCGAACAAAGATGTCAGGCGCGGTGTCTACATGGGCCATGTCCTGTTTCAGCAGCACCGAACCGCAGACAATCGCCTCGTAGTCACGCCAGCAGACCTCGCCGTAGCCAAAGGCGCTGAAACAGACCTTGGAGGCGCGGATTTCACGCATGAAACGGGCGTGGCCAATGCCAATGCCCGTCACACTGTTGACCCCCTCAAGCGCATTCACCGCATCCACGCAGGCCTGCCGCATGGTGGCATACCAGGGAGAACCGTTTACCGCGATACGGGCATGCAGGTCCAGCGGACGCGCGCCCTGTGGCAGACGCCCCCGATCAAAGGCTGGCAGCATGAAATCCGCGGTCATGAACGACGGGCCAAGGTGCAGCTTGTCCATAAAGCCGTCGGGAATGGCAAAGCGCTGTTCTTCGTGGTCCAGATCATGCCTGCGGCCGTAATAATCCATCAGGGATGTGTCGCCAAAAGTCGGCTGCCCATACAGGCCGCGATCCCGCAACAGATGTTTGGACACATAGGCATCAACCAGCGGCCCCACCCGCGCGGCAAGACGCAGGTCGGTCGGCGCGAACCAATCCAGATAGACCAGCCGCGCCGTCGGATTGCCTGCGCGAATGCGCCCGACCAAATCGTTAAGTGCGGCATCGGAAATATCAAAATAGGTTTGGAAACAGATGGTTGTTGCTTCGCCCAACGCTACCGGATCCAGATCCTGTTCGACCGGGTGTTCGCGTATGTCGGCATCCATCTGGTCGCGGAATGCCTTGGCATAATAGTGGAACCCGAAAATCTGGCTTTGCGGAATCGGATGATCGACGCTGAGCAGCAGCACCTTGTGCGTCGCCGTCGCGTCAAAGGGCCGGCGAAATGCCCCTGCGCGTTTGCGTCGGTGCAGCGTTCGGGCCAGCCGCAGTTTCACCTCCCCGATCATGCGCCACCTGACGGAATTGCGTCCGAAACCAGCTGTTTCGGGCGCGCGGCCTCAAGCTGGGCCGCAATGTCCAGCAGCTGTGTCGCGCGCGCCGCATCCAGCCCGTCAAGGCAAAGCGTGTGCAGGCGCAACATCGTATCCGGCCCGCGTTTCAGTTGCGGCGGCGGACGCAGGAACGCGCGGCGGTGTTGCCTGGCCTCTGCGCCCAACGACGCGGTGATGCGCATGACATCGGCAACGCTGCGCAGCTTGTGCATCACCCCACCACTGCGCGCTGCGGGCGCAGGGAAACCGGCGGCAAAGGGGATATCGGCAAAATCGGGATAGGCGGTGGCAATCACGTCGTCATGCAGCAACTGGTCGCGCGTCACGCTATAGGGCAGCGACAGGCAGAAATCGGCAAAGTCGCGGTCCAGATAGGGGCAGAACACCGGACTGGCGGGCGACAGAATGGCCTGCGGCACAAAATTGATCTCGCGGCGGGTGCGGTGGTACATCCAGAACATCTGGTAAGGATCTGGTGCATTGGCATATTTGCGCACGGCGCTTGCGATGTATTCATGCACCTCGTCATCCTGTCCGGGCGACAGGATCGGCCCCGCGCCCTGCCCCCAAACGCCTTCGGAAATCACCCGCGCATGGCCCGAGGTCAGTCCGCGCGCAATGCCGGTAAAGTCGTCCTTTTCCGCCAGTCGGAAGAACGCCTCGGCGTCGTCATCGGGGTTGGTCAGAATATCGCCCGCAACCCCGTCAAAAGACGCGCCGCCCGCCGCCATCATATAGTCGTGCAAGGGCATCATCTGCGCATGTTCATCCGAACACAGGCTGGTCATCAACACCGCGCGCAATGCATCTGCCAGACGCGGGCGTGCGTGGCCCAGAACGTCGTGCGCAACACCGGCCCGCGTGGCAATGGCGCGTGCGGCCAATGCTTCGCCGTTCATGGCAGCGCCGTTGTGATGAAAGGTCACACAGGCCTGCGGCTGCCGGCCCTGATGCAGCATCTCAAGCAGAATGTGGCGCGAATCCCGCCCGCCGCTGAGCGGCAGGAACAGCGGGCCGTCCCATGCAGACAAAACACGCTGCATGGATTGGCGAAAGTAATGGGTCATCCCGTCAACCGCATCGGCGCGGGTGATGGTTTGCGCTTTGGGCATCACCACGTCGCCAGAGATCTGCGCCGCGCCTCCCTGCCACGTCAACCGCCCGTTGGGCGGCAGCGTTCGGATGTGCTTCAGGGGCGTGTCGTCATTGATAAACACACCGATCCGGTGAAACACGGCGAGTGCGCGGGTGTCGGGCGTTGTGTCGGCACCCGCCGCCACCAGCGCCAGCAGCGACGGTGAAATGCCCAGTTCATCGCCCTTTTGATAGACGAACAGGCTGTGAAATCCGTGTCTGTCCACATTGGCGTTCAGCGTGGAACCGTCCCAGTCCCATGCCGCATGCAGCCGACCGACCGTATCAGGCAGCGCTGGCCCCGACCGCCATGACGCCTGCCCCGTTTGCGCAACACCTGCACCTTGCCTGGTCAACCACAACAGTGGCACGCCGTGACTTGTCAATTCCATGACGACGCGCGCCCTTTCTGTTTGGGCCCAATGCATTGCCCCGGATGATCTGAAAACCTGAGGATCATAAAAGCAGACAGCCTGCCCGGCTGCAATGGCATAGCCAAGCAAGCGGGCTCGCTGGGTCGATCCGTGGTTCGATGTTTCAAAGTCAGTGAAAAAATGGTGCGGGTGAAGGGACTCGAACCCCCACGCCAAAGGCGCCAGAACCTAAATCTGGTGCGTCTACCAATTCCGCCACACCCGCACAGGCGCTTTGCACTGCAAGCGCTGGCGCGTCAGATAGCAAAGCCGCGCACAATAGGCGAGACCAAAAATGCCACAGCGCGGTGCGGAAAATTTTACTGGTAATTTTCTGGCGACATTAACCGATTGTTGGGCTACATTGTTGTCAACCTTGAGGCAGGTTGCAAAAGAGAGAGACGCCCATGAAACCGAAAACGGTCGGGCGCGTCGATAGCGGACAAGCTCCGCAACTGCGCGCAGAAATCATTCACGTCGGCCTGGCGGCCGGTACAATCCTTCTGACATCAGACGGCGAAATTCCGGTGGAATATCTGTCGCCGGGTGACCGGATCATCACCCGCAACGCGGGTCTGGTGACGCTGAAAGCGGTTGCCAGCACGCGGGCGCAAGCGGCCGCTGTCGCCATTGCCGCCGGATCGCTTGGGCAGATGCGCCCCCAAAGCAACGTGATCCTGCCCGCCGCCCAACAGGTGCTGATCCGCGACTGGCGCGCCAAGGCGCTGGCGGGGGCTGCGCAGGCGGTGTTGCCCGCGGGATGCCTGATTGACGGCGAATTCATCACCGATCTGGGTCTGCGCAATATGTTGCTGGTCCAGTTGGGTTTTGATGCGCCGCATGTGGTATATGCCGACGGGTTGGAACTGTCGGTGCCGGCCATGGTTCCGGTACGGGAAATGGCCGCCTGAAAGGCTTTACCGCTCCAGATCGCGCAACACTGCCGGAAGGCATTCCGGCAAATCTTCGGCAATTAAGCCGGGGCCGAACTGAAGTGCACAAGACACATGCAGCCATGTACCGGCCTTAGCGGCCTCGAATGGTGCGTAGCCGCGCGCCAGCAGCCCTGTGATGATCCCCGCCAGCACGTCCCCTGCCCCCGCCGTGGCCAGCCAGGGGGCCGCGCGCGGTCCTGTTGCGCTGTGTCGCGCGCAGGTGCCATCGGGAAGCGCGATCACGGTTTCGGCCCCCTTGAACAGCACCACGGCCCCCGACTGCACGGCGGCTTTGCGGGTGGCGTCTCGTTTCGCGTCAAGGGATGCATCCGGTCCCGGCCCATCGGCAAGAGTGTCAAACAGACGCTTGAATTCACCACCATGCGGGGTCAGCACACAGCCCGAATGCAGGAGTTGCATCAACGTGGCATCACGCGCAATCAGGGTCAGCGCGTCGGCGTCCAGCAGGCATGCGCGCCGGCTTTGCAGCACCACGCGCACCAGATCAGCGGCATGGGCGTTCAAGCCCAACCCCGGCCCGATACAAAGCGCGTTCAGACGAGAGTCGTCCAGCACTGTACGCAGGGCATTCGCGTCGCGCAGCCGGCGCAGCATGATCGCGGTTACCTGAACCGCCACCTCCATCTGTGCCGTGGGGGGCACGCCCAGCGTCACCAACCCAGCCCCCACGCGCAACGCCGCGCGCGCGGCCAACCGTGCCGCCCCGGTGCGCCCCGCCCCGCCGGACAGCACCAGCGCGTGCCCGTGATCGAATTTGTGACCCTGAGCTTTGCCAAGGTCGGGCAAGCTGTCGCGGGTGATCAATTGCGTTGACATCAAGGGAGCCTCCGGCAGGGATATTTGGCGCCAAAAGAAATCATCACCGCCGCCGCCCTGAAAACGCGAGTCGGGTGGATTGGCGGCGCATCGCGCCACTTTTTCTTAAACTGCATATTATTTCATCACTTCGCACAAAAAATGCCCTCTTGATTTCCAAAACCGCCGCGCGCTCTTGCATTCCGGTCGCCCCTCATAGACGCATCATACGCAAAATGGTCTGACGCCCAACGATACCATGCAAAGGGAGGCCCGCATGAAGAAGATCGAAGCCATCATCAAGCCATTCAAGCTCGATGAAGTCAAAGAGGCCCTCCAGGACGTGGGCGTGCAAGGCCTGAGCGTGATTGAAGTCAAAGGCTTCGGGCGCCAGAAGGGGCACACGGAGCTTTACCGTGGCGCTGAATATGTGGTCGATTTCCTGCCGAAGGTGAAAGTCGAAGTGGTTCTGGACGACGATCAGGTCGACGGCGCCATCGCGGCCATTGTCGATGCGGCCAAGACCGAAAAGATTGGCGACGGCAAGATTTTTGTCACTTCCGTCGAACAAGCCATCCGCATCCGCACCGGTGAATCCGGTTCGGACGCGCTGTAAACGTACAATTTCTGCACAAGAAGGACAGACACACATGGGAAACAAAGTTCTCGACATGATCAAGGATGAAGGCGCCGAATACGTCGACATCCGTTTTACCGACCCGCGTGGCAAATTGCAGCACGTGACCCTGATCGCCGATCAGGTCGACGAGGATTTCCTCGAAGAAGGCTTTATGTTCGACGGCTCGTCGATCGAAGGCTGGAAGTCGATCGAAGCGTCGGACATGAAGCTGATGGTCGATCTGGACAGCGCTTATGTTGATCCCTTCTATGCTGAAAAAACCATCTGCGTGCATTGCTCGGTGGTTGAGCCCGACACCGGCGAAGCCTACGAGCGTGACCCGCGCGGCACGGCCCTGAAAGCCGAAGCCTACCTGAAGTCTTCGGGTATCGGCGATGTGGCCTATATGGGCCCCGAGGCTGAATTCTTCCTGTTCGACGACGTGCGTTACCAGGTTTCGATGAACAAAGTGTCGTATCAGGTGGACGCGTCCGACGCGGCCTGGAACACCGACACCGAATACGAAATGGGCAACATGGGCCACCGCCCCGGCGTCAAGGGCGGCTATTTCCCTGTGAACCCCACCGACGAAGCGCAAGACCTGCGCTCGGAAATGCTGTCGACGATGAAACGTCTGGGCATGAAGGTCGACAAGCACCACCACGAGGTTGCGTCGTGCCAGCACGAGCTGGGCCTGATCTTTGACAGCCTGACCAAACAGGCCGACGAGCTGCAGAAATACAAATACGTGATCCACAACGTGGCCCACGCCTATGGCAAGTCCGCAACCTTCATGCCGAAACCCATCGCGGGCGACAACGGCACCGGCATGCACGTGAACATGTCGATCTGGAAAGACGGCAAGCCCCTGTTCGCAGGCGACAAATACGCCGACCTGAGCCAGGAAGCGCTGTATTTCATCGGCGGCATCCTGTCCCACGCCAAAGCGTTGAACGCCTTCACCAACCCCGGCACCAACAGCTACAAGCGTCTGATCCCCGGTTTCGAAGCGCCCGTTCTGCGCGCCTATTCGGCCCGCAACCGTTCGGGTTGCGTGCGTATTCCGTGGACAGAAAGCCCCAAAGCCAAGCGCGTCGAAGCCCGTTTCCCCGATCCGTCGGCGAACCCCTACCTGTGCTTTGCGGCCCTGCTGATGGCCGGCCTTGACGGCATCCAGAACAAGATCGATCCCGGCGAAGCCATGGACAAGAACCTGTACGACCTGCCCGCAGAAGAGCTGGCCGGCATCCCCACGGTTTGCGGATCGCTGCGCGAAGCCCTGGAAGAGCTGGAAAAAGACATGGACTTCCTGCTGGCAGGTGACGTGTTCACCCGCGACCAGATTGCAGGCTATGTCGATCTGAAAATGGAAGAAGTGCACCGTTACGAACACACGCCCCACCCGGTCGAGTTCGCAATGTACTACTCCTGCTGATCGGACTGCGGGCGTTGCCCCGCATCCGCAAGACTTTGGAAAAGGCGTCCCGTTGCGGGCGCCTTTTTCTTTTAGGCTGGCCAAAGGACTGCCATGCGGCGCTATTATCGCGCGCACGGGTGGCTTTTCCCATTTCAGGCCAAGCTCTGCCGCAATCTTGCCGCTTCGCTGTGTCAACCTGCCGTTGAACGTCCCATGCCAAGCGGAGACACCATGGCGGATACATTGCCAATGCACACGGATGTGCTTGCATCAGCCCATGCGCTGAGTGCGCGCGCCGTGCGGTGCGAATTTGATGATCTGGCCGCGAAGGTGAATGCGGCGATCAAAGATACCGGACTGTCGCTGGGTGCCGTTCCAGACCAGCCCAAGGGTCAGGCGCTGTTCGGCCACCCGCGTGTGCATCTGTCGATAGTCACCCACCGCCGCAAGCTGCCGCGTAATGTGCTTGCCGGTGCTTTGGCCAGCCCCATCACCAAGGCGCGGCTTGCCGATTATGACCAGCTGTTCGCCGCCCATTCCGGCTATGTCACGCTGGACGTGGGCCATGGCGCTGCACCCGGTGAGACAACCAGTGAACCCCTGCCGCTTGTGCTGCGTCTGCGGGTGCTCAAGGCTGCGCTGGATGCATTGATTGACACCGTGCCGGTGTCGCTGGTGCATTGGGTGCAATCGGATATGGTCTTTGTGCCCGCCGAACTGGCGCTGTGGCAGGGCAGAGATCTGCCGTTTTCGCTGGTGATCCATCCCCTGCCCCGTCCCGCGCGCGCTGACATTGATGGCGCTGCCCGTTTGGGCATGGTTGCAGGGTATTCCGAACATCTGCTGGGCAAGACGCTGCATCTCGATCCCCTGCCGCGCGATCAGGCGGCAGGATTTCGCCAGATGGTGTCGATGCTGAATGAACATCACGAGGGCCGCATCCGGCTGGCGCATGGCGACAGTCTGGAACTGAGCGATGGCACGCTTTTGCATGTGCGCCACGAAAAAGCAGGCTCTGCCGACAAGCCGGGCCGCATTTGCATTGGCCTGACGCCACCACAGGCGCGGGTCGCCACCGCCACCGATGCCGACGGGTTCGAAGACCGCCTGTCGCGTCTCAGTAGCGGGACGCGCGGCAAGAACCGCTTGGCCATCGACATTCAGGACAAGGTCGCGCAAGACGCCCGCCCGCGCAAAAACCTGCTGTCGCGCTTGATGTTTCCGCTGATGGTGCGCGGCGTGGTGGTGCCCGCCGTTTTGCTGGTGCTTTATTACACGTTCGCAACCACGCCCCGGCCCGTGTCTTTGGCCACGGCTTTGCCACAGCCCGAAACGGTGCAGCAGCGCGCACTCGACCGCGGAGGCAACCCCGCGCAAGGAACCGCGCAACCATAGGGTGCCGCAGGGACCAAACGCTTTACGCGTTGTGGGGAATGCGGCAATACTGGGCTGTCCTTTATTGATACCGGGAAGATTTTTTCATGTCATTTCGTACCATTGCCCAATCCCTCGCCCTGTCGGTTGCCACTGTTGTCACCCTGACGCCTGCGGTTCATGCCGCGAACTGCGGAAACACCGCCTCGGGGTTTGAGGCGTGGAAACGCGAATTTGCAGCCGAAGCACAGCGCGCCGGTGTGCAACAACGCGGACTGGATGCGCTGGCGCAGGCCCGCTACGCCTCGTCGACCATCGCGGCGGACCGCAACCAGAAGTCTTTCAAATATACGCTTTCGAAATTCATGCAGATCCGTGGGGCCGATACGATTGTGGCCCAGGGGCGCAAACGCAAAGCAAAAAGCCCTTCGTTCTATCAATCGCTTGAGGCCCAGTACGGCGTGCCGGCAGGGGTTATTATTGCCATTCACGGCATGGAAACCGCCTTTGGCGGGTTCATGGGCGATTCTTCCGTGGTCTCGGCCATCACCACGCTGACCTATGACTGCCGCCGCTCGGCGTTTTTCCAGCCCCATGCGATCGGGGCGTTGATGCTGGTGGACCGGGGTGCGATCAATGGCGCGACCAAAGGTGCCAAACACGGCGAGCTGGGCCACACGCAATTCCTGCCCGGCAATGCGCTGAAATACGGCGTGGACGCCAATGGCGACGGGCGGGTGGATTTCTATAATCAGGCCGACGCACTGGCGTCGACTGCGAATTTCCTGCGCTCGAAGGGCTGGCAACCCGGTCAGGGCTATCAGGAAGGCCAGCCGAACTTTGCGGTGATCAAGCAATGGAACGCGGCCACAGTCTATCAGCAAGCCATCGCGATCATGGGCGCGCGCATCGACGGCTGATGCATCGGTGCCGCAGCAAGGGCTGAATACGCCGGCCTATCGCCGAAAGACTTGAAATTAACCCACCCCTGCGCCATATCCGGCGCAAGGGTCCAGGGCCCCTGCCGCCTGCATGTGGTGAAGCCTTGGCGAATATGTCCCGTCTGATCCCCTTTTGATCGCATCGGACACCGGCAATGCAGGCACCCGGCACCACCTTGCGATCCTGACAGGATTGAAGACATGGATACCTCTCTTCCCTCGCGCGATGCGCTCAAGGCACAGGCCAGGCGTTTGCGCGCCGATCTGGCGGCCATCGGCACGCCGATTACCCACGCGCAGGCGTTGGAAACACTTGCCCACCAATGGGGGGCGCGTGACTGGAACACGCTGTCGGCCCGGTTGGGCAATGATGCGCCTGCGGGGTTTGCCCCCGGCATGGGCGTTTCGGGCCGCTATCTGGGCCAGCACTTTACCGGACAGGTCAAAGCGGCGCGGATGATGGCACACGGGCACTGGCAGCTGACGCTGCGCTTTGACCGGCCTGTCGATGTGGTGACCTCGCAGCATTTCAGCAACTTTCGCCAACAGGTGAACTGTACGGTGGATGCCAGCGGTGCCAGCCCCCGCAAGACCTCGGACGGTCAGCCGCAGATGGTCATCGACATGGGCTAGCTGGCCGCGTCTTTGTCCACATCCTCAGCGCGCATCAGATAGGTGTGGATGGCAAAGACCACCGTGCGCGACTGCGGCAGCCGCAGCAGCGTCTGGCGTTCCGACCGGAAATACCCCGCGCCGTCGCGTTGGCGGCGCGGTTCGGTGACGCTGCGGGGTTGGTGCAGCTCGGGGTCGACATACCACAGCCCGTTAAAGCGCCACAGCGGGCGGTCCGGCTGGATGCCGTCAAACAACCGCTGCACCCGTTTGGCGATGTTGTCGTCATAGCTATCTACGGGCGTATGGATTGCTACCAGCGGCTGCCCCGCCTTTTCGTCCAGCCGCCAGCTGGCCGGAAAGCACAGCACCGCACCGGTCAGCACATGTTCATCGCCGCGTTTGTCCAGCAGCACGAAATCACATTGCACCAACCGCCCCAGCGTCGCCATCGGGTTGGCATGGTCCACCGTCACGCGCCGGCCATCAGGACAAAGGACCACCGCGCCCGCTTGTTCAAAACCCAGGTCCGGCAACAGGGTCAGCACCATGTCCAACAGTTCCGATGCGGCAGCCCGCGCCTGCGGTTCCAGATACAACACTTCGCCGGCTTTGCTGTCCAACAGTTCACTGCGGCGCGCCATCTGCCCGGCATAGGCTTCGTCGACACGCAGCCACGGCTCTTTGACCGGCTGGATACCGGGCAAGGCGCGTGTGCTGACATCATAGGGGATCGAGTGGTGCAAAACGGTCATGCGCCATGGCTAGCGCTGCGCAAAGACGGGGGCAAGAGCACAGTTGACGGGCCAAAAGCGCCGTTTACGTCGCAAACCAGCAACCAAACCCCGCAAAACCCCGCAAGGCTGGCATCAGAGACAAAAGGTGCTGCCATGAACATACACCAGCGTGATACCCGCAAGATCGACCCAACGCGCGGCCCCCTGCTGGGGGACAATTCACCCAACGATGCTGACCGGATCGAAATCGGCCCCACGCAGCTGGCCTTTGCCGAATGGGCCGCCGCAGGGTTGGAGCTGCCCGACCTGCACCAAATGCGCCGCCACCGCTGGCAAAGGCTGACGCACCACATCGTCGCGCGTGGCTATGACGGGTTGCTGATGTTCGACCCGCTGAACATCCGCTATGCCACCGACAGCACCAACATGCAGCTTTGGAACACCCACAACCCGTTTCGCGCGGTGCTGCTGTGCGCCGACGGCTACATGGTGATCTGGGATTACAAGAATTCGCCATTTCTCAGCCGGTTCAACCCGCTGGTGCGCGAACAACGCGCGGGGGCAGATCTGTTTTATTTCGACCGGGGAGACAGGATTGACCTGGCCGCCGATGTCTTTTCCAACGAGGTGCGCATCCTGCTGGCCGAACACGGTGGCGGTACGCGGCGGCTGGCGGTGGACAAGATCATGTTGCACGGACTGCGCGCGCTTGAGGCACAGGGACTGTGCATCATGGACGGGGAAGAGGTCACCGAGAAATCGCGCGCTGTCAAAGGCCCTGACGAGATCAAGGCAATGCGTTGTGCATCACATGCCTGCGAGGTGGCGGTACGTGCAATGGAGGATTTCGCGCGCAGCCATGTGGGAGACGGGCACACCTGCGAAGATGATGTTTGGGCGGTGCTGCACGCCGAAAACATCCGCCGTGGCGGCGAATGGATCGAAACGCGGCTGCTGTCATCGGGGCCGCGCACGAACCCGTGGTTTCAGGAATGCGGCCCGCGCGTGATCCAGCCAAACGAGATCGTCAGCTTTGACACGGATCTGGTTGGCTCATACGGCATTTGCGTCGATATCTCACGCAGTTGGTGGATTGGTGATGCCGCCCCGCCAGCCGACATGGTCTATGCGATGCAGCATGCGCACGACCACATCATGACCAACATGCAAATGCTGAAACCCGGTGTGATGATCCCCGATCTGACCGCCAATGCGCATCGGCTGGACGACAGGTTTCAGGCGCAGAAATACGGCTGTTTGATGCACGGCGTCGGCCTGTGTGATGAATGGCCGCTGGTTGCATACCCTGACAAGGCGGTGCCGGGAGCATTCGACTATCCGCTGGAGGCCGGCATGGTGCTATGTGTCGAGGCGGCCGTGGGCGAAGTGGGCGGTGCCTTTACCATCAAGCTGGAGGATCAGGTGCTGATCACCGAGGACGGGTTCGAGAACCTGACGACATATCCTTTTGATTCTGCGCTGATGGGCTGCCGGTGAAAAAACGGCGCCCGTTTGGGAACGCATCGTTCAAATGGAACCGGCACGGATCAGCCGCGCACGCGGTCGATCAGCTTCCAGAGGGTGGGTAGCAGCACAGCCGCCAGTGCCAGCTTAACGGCATCGCCCGGCAAGAACGGGATCAGCCCCCAGGCAAGGATCGGTTTGTCCCAGCCATAGAGTTGCCCCAGCCATGTCAGCCCCGGCAGATAAATCGCAACATTGGCGATCAACATCGCCAGCGCCATCCAGCCAATGGACCGGCCCCAACCGCGATTGGCCAGAAAGCCCAGAATGACGGTGGCCAGAACATAGCCCACCAGATAGCCGCCCGAGCTGCCCAGCATATAGTTCAGACCATAGGTCTGCGCTGATGACCCCGCAAACACGTCCAGGCCCAACGCACCGACAGCCAGATAGCCAAGGATCGTCACCAAACCCAGTTGCGCGCCATAGGCGGCGCCCACAAGCAACACCGCAAACGTGCTCATGGTGATCGGAACCGGCCACATCGGCACGTGAACTTTTGCCGCAACTGCAAGCAACAAGATTCCGCCGGCAACCATGATCACCTGCCGCGCGCGCAGTGTCAGCTTGTCCTCTGATTCAAGAAGATCACTTAGTACTCTGTTCTGCATTGCTTTTTCCACGCGACAGCCCCACTTGCTGTGGCAAGCTTCGCCCCTCTCTATAGAAGGGGTCAAGGTTTCTACAAGCGCGAAATTCCCCGTAAGCTGGCATTCTCAGACGCCGTGTAGCGGGTGACCATTCGGTAGGATTTTCGCGGCCCGTTTACCCGCCATGTTACAGTGAAAACGGGCCATGCGGTAAAATCATACGTCCCGTCGTACTGGTCAGGTGCGCACCAATGACCCGTCTCGCCGCCTGTCGGGGGGACGCGGTGAAACGGGCGTCCGTCCGCGAAATAGACGTGCAGATCGTCGTCCCAGACATAGACCTGCTGCCCGACCATCGGCGCGCTGTCGTTGATGCGCAATGTCCCCTCTTCGACACAGCGCAAGCGGTCGCCGTCCGGGAGCCACCGGGCCGTTCCTGAAAACTGTGCTGTGGTTCCATCGTCCTGCACAATCCGGCGTTCCAACTGCCAGAGACCTGCGAAATCGTTCAGGGTGCGTGCGGATACTGTCAAGGCAGCTATTGTCACTCGAAAGGTTGTGATGCGTCGCGGCGCAGTTTATGAGCCGCAGCAACTGCTGAACAGTCATGAAAAGGTGCGCCCATGATCCCACGTTATTCCCGTCCCGATATGGTTGCGATCTGGGAACCAGCAACCAAGTTCAAAATCTGGTACGAAATCGAAGCCCACGCCTGCGATGCAATGGCCGATCTGGGCGTGATCCCGCGTGAAAACGCCGATGCCGTCTGGAAGGCCAAGGACGTGGAATTCGACGTGGCCCGCATTGACGAGATCGAAGCGGTCACCAAACATGACGTGATCGCGTTCCTGACCCATCTGGCCGAACATGTGGGCAGCGACGAGGCGCGCTTTGTGCATCAGGGGATGACATCGTCTGACGTGCTGGACACCT